>NZ_JOPD01000076.1:0-308 GCF_002153575.1 Acetobacter sp. DsW_54 | reverse complement strand
GCCGATCCTCATTGTGGCCCGGGTGATATCGACTGTTCGGACGAACAGCCCGATCTGTAATTTCTGGTCAGCAAAGACATGCTCGACGCGGGATCGGATCACGGACTTTCCCGCATTCGATTGCTGGATATGTCGGTGCATAGGTTTGAGATGCGGCTTTTTCTTGTGAACCTTTGAGACAAAGTCCTGCTTTTCCATGAAATCCCCATTGGCTTTTGAGCGATAGGTCGTGTCAGCCCAGGCTGTTGAGGTCGTATTGGTTTTATCCAGCAGCCCCTCTCTCAATCGCGCACCATCACTGGCGGCGG
>NZ_JOPD01000075.1:0-1311 GCF_002153575.1 Acetobacter sp. DsW_54 | reverse complement strand
GACAGCTCCGCATCCACAGCGAAAAACGAGGGAGGCTAGAGCATGGGCAACATCTGGTCCCGTCTGTTTGGCAGTTCCAATCAGACTGCAACTGATGAAAACCCACTGTCTCAGGCACAGGTCGTGATCGACATGCCGAGAAGTCTGGAAGGGCAGATTTTTATCGAAGCCACCGGAGACGACCGGACTGTTTTCGCCAGCAGGCAGTTACAGGATCGCCTCCATTTTCTGCAGTGGCTGGACAACCTGCGCTACGTTGAGGGTTTCCGAGGGGTTAAGGTCAAATATGTTCCACTGAGTGCCGTCACGGAACGCATGGAGCATGCCCACCAGAACACTGCAATTATGGAGACCCCTAAAGAAGATGTCGAAGTCAGAGACCGGGCACTTGCCCTTCTGACGGAGATAGGTGGCTACAATTCCTCTGACATCAGGATCAGAAGGCTGTCCCGGCATACAGAAGTAGCCTGTCGCATCAACGGCCGTTACATGTTGGCCCACGAACTGGAAAATTCGTTTGCTGACCGCATGATGCGTGCAATGTACCGTTTGGGTTCCTCGCAGGCCGCATCCGTCACGGATAGCCAGTTTCAGGATGGCGGCATCTCGGGCGAAGTTCTCAAAGGCACAGGTCTGGATAACGTGCGTATCGTGCGCGGCCCCTGCGTTCCTCAGACAGAGGGGGGGTGGTTCATGATCCTGCGCCTGCAATCTGTCAAAAAAGGTGTCAACAGACGCATCCGGGGGAATTTCAGCACACTCCACCCGCTCAAAGGTCCTCCCGGTCATCTCCGCCTGAAGGATTACGGTTTCACCCAGGCACAGATTGACCGCCTGATGGGTATTGCCATGTCCCCGTCCGGGGCTCTGATCTTTACCGCGCCAACCGGACACGGCAAAACAACAACACTCTATGAAATCTGGGCTGAGAAAGCGCGCGTTCAGCCGGGGCGGAACATCGTCACGATTGAACAACCCGTGGAGCTGGATATGTCATGGGCTATTCAGCTGGACATTCCCAATACTGACGATGAAGAAGAAAATGGTCGCGCACTCAGAGAGCGTCAACGCACAACCTTGCGTATGGACCCCGATGACATCGGCCTGGGAGAAATGCGAGATGCCCAAGGGGCACTCACCTGTATTGAAGCCGTGCAGACAGGCCATTTCGTGGCATCTACCTGCCACGTTGATGATCCATTTGATCTACCTGATCGTCTGGAGTTGTTTGATCACACACGGCTGAGTTTCCGCAAGACATGCAATACCTCCCTCATACGCGGCATCGTGTCGCAAAGACTTGTGCCCGTG
>NZ_JOPD01000074.1:0-413 GCF_002153575.1 Acetobacter sp. DsW_54 | reverse complement strand
CATGGTCTGTCCTTGTGAGGTTTCACAAAGTCAGTATGCGCTCGGCCGTTGTGACGGCGGACGTGTGCTCAGGAAGGGCTACAACATGCCGTCATTCTTATGATATACTGAACAAGAGGAGACCGGATCATGCGCCCATCAGAAGTGCTTGCACTGCATCGTGACGCCATTGTGAAGCTAACGGCACACTGGAATCTTACAAACCCTCGGGTGTTCGGCTCTGCTCTGAAACACCATGACAATGATCAGAGTGATCTGGATATTCTTGTCGATGCACCAAATGGTGCAACGTTGTTGGCACTAGGCGGCCTACAGAACGATCTCGAAGAACTCCTTGGAGTGCGTGTTGATTTATTGACACCTACCGAATTGCCCGTGGGATTTCGTGACAAAGTTCTGGCTGAAGCCCGCCC
>NZ_JOPD01000073.1:0-248 GCF_002153575.1 Acetobacter sp. DsW_54 | reverse complement strand
GCAGGCACAGCCGTTGCCAGACCAATGGCGGTCATGATCAGGGATTCACCCACAGGGCCGGCAACCTTGTCGATGGATGCCTGGCCGGCAATGCCAATGGCGGTGAGTGCGTGGTAAATACCCCAGACCGTGCCGAACAGCCCGATGAAGGGAGATGTGGACCCCACGGTGCCCAGGAAGGCCAGCCCCTTTTGCAGGCTGTTCTGGATGTTGTTGACCGCACGCTGGATGGACATGGAGGTCCAGCT
>NZ_JOPD01000072.1:0-323 GCF_002153575.1 Acetobacter sp. DsW_54 | reverse complement strand
TCATTGGCTTTTGAGCGGTAGGCTGTATCTGCCCAGACATCAGACGCCGTATTGCTGCGATCAAGAAGCCCCTCACGTAGTCTGGCACCATCGCTGGCAGCGGCATCCGTCGTTTTCCATTTGCGGATCAGCCGAAATTTCCGGTCGATGGAAATATGCGATTTATAGCCAAAGAAAGGGATGGCGAGATCCGTAGACGGGATCGTCCCGTCATCCTGACGCTTTGCTTTGGTGAACTTCAGCGTCCATCGCGCATGACGATCTTTATGGGACAGCTTTGACGGCTTGTCCTGCCAATCCTGTGGGATCCGTCCTTCCCGCAG
>NZ_JOPD01000071.1:0-318 GCF_002153575.1 Acetobacter sp. DsW_54 | reverse complement strand
CTGCAAACCGGAAAAGCCAGGGCACCTGTAACGAACCATAAGCTATAGGGGAAAAGTAATTGCCCTTTCCCTATAGCCAGCTTCCGCTCGAAACGCAAGCAAATTGCGAACGGGGAAGGTTTGTCCAGATGCCTGTGCCGAGAGGTCTGTCATGACCCATAGCACTGGAACTTTTGAGCTGTGCCCCAGACACACACTGATGACCTCTGCCCGATCCGCAGACGGGGAAAACGTACCCTCACGCCCGCCATGCTGAAGGCGCGTGATGAACTGCTCGGCCTTCCACCGGACTATCCGGATAAATACGCCGTCCTGAAT
>NZ_JOPD01000070.1:0-912 GCF_002153575.1 Acetobacter sp. DsW_54 | reverse complement strand
CGCCAGACCGGTGATGACGCCACCGAGTGCGGCCTGTGCGTCAAGGGAGTTTGTTTCGGCCATCTGTTCGTTTTTGCGACGCTCGATTTCATCGGCGGCACTGCCTTTGGGGAACACGTGCGACAGGCGGCGGCGGGCTTCAACTGACCCGAGCGCGTGATAGACGCGCTTGCGCAAAGCGACATCCTCGGGTCGTGTCGAGAGTGCCCAGAGTTCGATTGGTCCGAGTGTGTTGAGGAGGAACATTTCATACCAGTCCTCTCCGACCTTGATCTGGAGTAGCAGGGGTGCGCCGCTACCATCGGGGCGTGGCCCCTGCAGGGCGGTGTGGACAATCTGTCGTCCCGCGGCACTCAGGCCGAGTATCCTCGCGGTGTCATCTGCTTCCGTCGGGTTTGCTGTCCCCAAAATGAAGCGGCCAGTCGAATGGGTGGTGAGAAAGCTGCCAAAATCGGTGATTTTCTGGCTGGTCAGTCCCAGACGCACACCCAGCTTGGCGGCCCTTCGTGCCGCTTCTTCGAAAAGCTTCAGCACGAAGGGGGCAGCAGCTGCGCGCTGGAATTCGTCGCATTCAAGGCGTTTGTAGCTTTCGCGGAATTCGCGGAAGCGCTCACGATGGATCTCCCGGACGTGAGCAGGCACTTTTTCGGCTTCATCGGGGTCGAGGAAAAAGTTCCGTCCGATGATCTGAAAACCGAGGAGATACATCAGCTCCGACTGGCGGGCATTCTCGCCAAGGCCTTCGGGGGCGACACGGCCGATGTCGATGGCGACGACGCGGGCATCGCCCAGATCGAGACGGGTGGGCTGGTTGAGCGTCGGGTATTTGCCAATGAAGGTCTTTACGTAACGCTGGAAGATGGCAAGTCCGGTTTCCCCGCCAGATGTGGGTGTGTTGGAGCCGTAGTTGTC
>NZ_JOPD01000069.1:0-239 GCF_002153575.1 Acetobacter sp. DsW_54 | reverse complement strand
CCCCGTAATGCGCCATCCTCACGTTCTTTCAGGACCTTTTCGCGTGGACGGATGCGGTCGACCCTTGTGTTCACCTCAAAAGGATCGACCTTGCCTTCGGCGACGAGTTTCATGGCGGATTCTAACAGAGACACATCTGCGTCCGGGCGTGAGCGATAACGATGCCGCGCGACACTGACGCCATGTTTGACAAAGTCATGCATGAGCTCTTCGTCAGTTTCGATCACCTCGGCAACACA
>NZ_JOPD01000068.1:0-202 GCF_002153575.1 Acetobacter sp. DsW_54 | reverse complement strand
TCGCGTTGCTGGGTGTCCCGTGTATCTTCTCAAAAGGCAGGAGTGGGTAATGGGACCGGACCGAGTTACCGTTATTGAGCATCAGGCCGACCGGGGCATTGGCTAGGGTGCCTCCTGAGCGGACCCACAGGACGCTTAGGGTTCTTCCTGCACACTCCCAATTCCTCAGTGTCCAGCCATTCTGGAATGGTGGCAGCGAATA
>NZ_JOPD01000067.1:0-271 GCF_002153575.1 Acetobacter sp. DsW_54 | reverse complement strand
TGCACTGCGAGACCGGGCCGGATGTGTAGGGCCGGGTCGTCGCTCAGCCGCTGACGCATATTGGCGATGAAGCCGTGGACGCGGTCGATGCTCTGCTGCAAGGCAAGCTCAGCCGATGGCATCCCGGGGGTATCGACGCGCACCGGAGCGGTGTCCGCGTCATGGTCGTGCGCGCATCCACTCAGGATACATAGCGCTGCGAGGAGGTGTGCCTTCTTCATATCCTCAGTATCGCGCAGACCGTTGTGACGCTGTGCATCCCTCAGGCGGC
>NZ_JOPD01000066.1:0-391 GCF_002153575.1 Acetobacter sp. DsW_54 | reverse complement strand
GGAGGTATGGAATCACAGATACGCACTCAAAACCATGGAGTTTTTCGAACCCTCCATCTGACTGCTGGACAGGTCAGCGCCCTCAGAGGCGCAGACGTGCTTCTGGCAGACCTCCCCGATGAGACAGAAGAAGTCATCGGGGATAGAGGCTACGACAGTAACCAGATCAGGTTATCGCTTGCAGATCGAAACATCACCGCCTGTATTCCACCAAAGAAGAACAGGAAATCTAAAGCCACCTTACAATTGGCATCTGTATAAAAAGCGCCATCTGATCGAAAACATGTTCGCAAAGCTGAAAGATTGGCGACGGGTGGCAACACGATACGACCGCGGCGCTCATACATTCATGTCCGCAATCCACATCGCAGCAAGCGTCATCTTCTACCTC
>NZ_JOPD01000065.1:0-248 GCF_002153575.1 Acetobacter sp. DsW_54 | reverse complement strand
GCAGGCACAGCCGTTGCCAGACCAATGGCGGTCATGATCAGGGATTCACCCACAGGACCGGCAACCTTGTCGATGGATGCCTGACCGGCAATGCCAATGGCGGTGAGTGCATGGTAAATACCCCAGACCGTGCCGAACAGCCCGATGAACGGGGATGTGGACCCCACGGTGCCCAGGAAGGCCAGACCCTTCTGCAGGCTGTTCTGGATGTTGTTGACCGCACGCTGGATGGACATGGAGGTCCAGCT
>NZ_JOPD01000064.1:0-524 GCF_002153575.1 Acetobacter sp. DsW_54 | reverse complement strand
TGCAGGCTGTTCTGGATGTTGTTGACCGCACGCTGGATGGACATGGAGGTCCAGCTATGCAGGTCAATGGCTTCCTGCATCGTGCCTTCATGGTGTTCGGCTGCCGTAATGCCGGTATCGGCAATGTAGCGGAACGGGGAGGAGGTGGAGAGTGCGGAAGCCCCTTCCTGAATGCTGTGCTTGGTCCAGAAGTTTTTGGTGGCATCCTTGCCAGCAGCAAACAGACGCCCCTGTTCGATGAACTTGGTGATCATGATGAACCATGTGCCAAGCGACATGACGAGCATGATCAGCAGCACGCCACGGGCGATAATATCGCCGTTCGACCACAGGGCGGACAGGCCGTAGGGGTTGGCGTCATCCTTGGCGTCCGGCGCAGGAGCTTCTGCTGCGGCAGCGGCGGCCGGGGTCGGGGCTGTTGTGCCATCGGTGGGTGTGGGGGTTGTTGCGGCATCCGGGGCGGCGGGTGTGGCCGGGCCGGGGGCAGGAGCTGCAGCGCCATCTGCCGGAGCCGGAGCAGCCGG
>NZ_JOPD01000063.1:0-2310 GCF_002153575.1 Acetobacter sp. DsW_54 | reverse complement strand
TTGCTGACACGAAAGGGCTAGCTACTCTAGCCCTGCAGCAGACCATCTACGAAGAACCCAGCAACGCCGCCCAACAATGGCTGGCTTACCGAAGTGCTGTGCAATCTTACGTAGACCGACACCCGGACTTCTCGGGAAGCCTGAACCTGTCGGATATTGGCATGGCCAATGAAACGCTCTTTCTGCCTGGTGTGGGGAATGATGTGTCCAAAGGGAAAGATGGGACGACCATCGTAACCTGGATGCCTCTCCCACCAGACGTCATCGCAGACACGATCCGACTGGCCGATGGCGACCGAAGCATCGGGATCGCACACGATACAAGCTGGTCTTCCCCATTTTTTGGCAACATGGGGAACCTGCCAGTCTCTGTCCCGGAAGGGGACATCATCTCTGTTGTCACATTCACAGGTCCGAGGTTCTAGATGGCTTCCCTTATTGCCGTACTCGCAGCCATACTGGTATCGCTATGGCCCACAGTCCGCTATTACAGCATGACGCAGGATGCGAATAACCGTTCCGTCATCGCTGTAACGGGAGGACAGTTTGATATTCTTCTTGCCGGCGTCAAAAAATATATCCGCGCCCATAGCAACGAACTGATCAACACCATTCCGGTTGGCAGCTCCACAGCTGTTTCTCTGGCCACATTGATCAAGGAACGCGACCTCCCGGCCGGGTTCACCAGCACCAACCCCTACAATCAGACCTGGACAGCTTACATCACGCAATCTGATAGTGGCGTGCTGGACGGCCGGATCATTTCTTACGGCGGCCTTACCCTGTCTCCCAAGGATGCCGTTGCCATTGCGCTCAAAGCGGGCGCTCAAGGGGGCTACGTCCCGCCAAACGGACTGATCAATGGCCTGAATTCCAATATGGCCGTCGGGGCTAGTGGCACATGGTCCCAGACAATTTCCGGCTTCCCCAATCCCGGTGCAGGCCATCTGGTCGGACTGGTGGCATCAGCTGATGATGCTGACAACAACCCGAACTATCTCTACCGCGATGCCATATCCGGCCATGAGGAACTCAACGCCATGAATGCCCCCCTGAATATGACAGGGAATAACATCAACAGCGCCGGGGATGTGCATGCCTATGGCTCCCTGAGTGCTGGGAGTGACGATGATAATAAAAATGCCAACGCCTACATCAGCGAAGACGGCAGGGTTAACGCCACCAAAGACATTCGTGGTCAGGTGTTCCGCCCCAACTATATCGCGCAAAATGGTGCACCATGCGATGGGGTCGCCATCAACACCGGCGTTATGGACAGCGTTGAGTCCAATAATGCCCAGGACACGTTCACAACCCAGACCGGAGATCTCGCCCGGGATCAGAACGGAAACACCCTAAACTGTGTGAACGGAAGCTGGAGAGTTCTCGGCGCATCCTTTGCTACCCTCATTCAGGCGTCCTGTGATGGATGGAGTTATTATACGCTGAACTCATCAGACCTTCCCATCCTGGTCGAGGCCGTTGTCTATGCCGGCCATAAGGGCGCTACCGCAGACGCCTATGTGAACGGCCAGTCGGTGGCGCATATTGAATGGAGCGGCGACAACTCACGTGTCGATCAGACCATGACATTCGTTGTCCCGCCGGGTCAGGGCTGGTCGATAAGCCCAGAAAACAGAGTCAGCAGCGTTTGCTATCACGTTTACCAGTAACAGCGAACAACGTGTCCACCTCAACCTGAGGCAGGCACTGCAGCATGCGAAACTCCGTCTGTAGTGCCTGAACTCCCTAAGCTTCCCACATTTCGAGACCCGTCATGATCATACCACCCTGCGTTGACCAGATTGCTGAATACTACCATGTCCAGCCCGCATCCATTCTGCAGATCATCCGCAAAAGTCATGACGGTGCGATCGGTCCTATGGGTATACAGCCCGGCTGGCTGCCAATTCTGGAAAAAGCCGGGTTTTCACCGGAGGCAGTCAAAAACAACGCCTGCATAAATATTGCGGCCGGCGCATGGATACTGGCCTATGCCGTCCAGAATAAACCCGTGGATGTACAAAAACCGCCCTCCCCTTCTGTGCCATTGTCCATTCCATCAGCTCTCCCCGCAGACCTGCGCACATGCGCAGTGAACGCGGCAAGCCAGTATCGGATTTCAGTGCCCCTGTTTTTAGGCCTGCTTGCAACAGAAGGAGGGCATGTTGGCCAGATCGTGAAGAACACCAATGGGACATATGACATGGGGCCAGCCCAGATCAATTCTTCCCACCTGCGCGAGCTCGCGGCCAGAGGCATTACGCGCGATCAGATCATCAACGATGGATGTCTCAATATCCACATCGG
>NZ_JOPD01000062.1:0-2562 GCF_002153575.1 Acetobacter sp. DsW_54 | reverse complement strand
CCCACAATAAACTGTCACTATCCAGATATCTGCATCCTGCGACTGGATCGTAGCGAAACCGCCCTGAGCTCTGACCTCACGGTAGAAGATGCGTCCAACTGGCATGCCGATCTGGTTCGCGGGGGCAAAGGTATCCATCAGGGTTGGGCCGTCGCAATCGATCCCGGCGCAAGGGCTTCACGGACGACCCTGACCCTCAATGGCAGTCAGCATACTTACAAGGTGGTTCTGGACACCCGCGGAGACAGCATGAGAACCATCGCGTTCACACATGCCCCCGGCGAACCTCTGAGCCAGCCCGATATTGCACAGCGCTCCGGGATTACAGGCACGCCAGACTTTGCTTACCAGATGACGGGCGACGCTCCGTGGAAGCCCATGCGTGTCTACCGTGAAGGTGGGAAAACCTTCATTCAATTTCCACCCGGCGGAATCAATGCCGCCCCCCGGCTCGTTGTCGTGTCGCCTGGTGGCAAGACTACTCAGGATTATACCATCATTGGAGACTCTTACGTTATCCCCCGTGCCGTCGATGACGCACTGCTGGTTGGTAACGAAGCGGGTTCTCCTCAAATCCACATAACACATGGAGGAACGGAGTGACCCGCCTCACCCGCCACGCCGCAACGGGTATTCTGCTCGTCGGGCTCACAGGATGTGCTCAGAACGCACCATCGACGACCTCGCATGTCTCGGGTGCGACCTTCAGGGATGCCTCGGCACTGACTGTCTTTATCGCGGACATCCTCGCCAACAGCATGGATGCACCCAACAGCATCATTCAGCTTGCCCCATATGAAGGGCCTGATCCCAACCATACGGCCGTGCTGCTGATGGACACCTTGCGAGAACGGGGCTTTGCCCTCTCTCCTGACGGTATGGCGTATCCCGGTGCGCATAGTGTCCGTTATGCAGTCAGCCCCGTCGGCCAGAACCTCCTGCTCGAACTGGACACCGATGATGCGCAGGCAACCTGCCTGTACGGACATACAGAAGACGGCGCCCTGCAACGGGCTGGCAGTTGCACAATTCACAACGGGCAGAGCCTCGTTCTGAAAATCCCCAATATCGAGCAAGCCCGTCAGATACCCCTCAAGACAACACCAGTTGCGCCACAGCCCACACGGGCGGCCGTTCCCGCCATCGTCAAACCACCGGCCGAAGAATGGACACTCGTCGAGGGTCAGCCCATCCGCGAGCAGATGGTCGCATGGGGTGACCGCGCAGGCTGGAAAGTGTTCTGGCCCCACGATCTGAACTGGATGGTGCCAGCAATGACCACATACAGCGGGGACTATCAGAAGGTCATGACAGACATCATCCACACCATATCGGACGAAGGCAAAAGCATTCACGCCGACTTCCATACGCCCAATCACACTCTGGTCGTCACCAGCCCCGGGGGGCGCGGCGAATGAAACTTCTTCCTACACTCCTGACCACCGCATCATGCGTGACGCTGCTGAGCGGATGTGCAGATTTCAAGGCCGTACAGAAGGTCGAACGGGATGCCGAAACAGCGGACAAAAACTATAAAATTCCCCAAAACCCCGTCGTAACGGTGTCGGACAAACCATGGCTGCTTGGAGAAAGCGTCCATGAGTCCGAGAAAATCCCGGAAATTCTCCTGCACCCCGCAGGGATTACCCTTTCACGACCAGTGTCATTGCGTGACGCCGCCATCATCGCCGGGCGCGTGACGCATATTCCCGTCAGTGTCATGCCCGATGCCGAAATGGACTTTGCTTCTTCCGGCGGCGGCTCCAGTTACAGTGCAGCAGATCTGCCACCACCACCGGCCGCGTCGGGAGGAACTTCCCGGTCTGACAGTGATGCCGGGCAAAACCGCTCGGCCCCGCGCTTTGAAAGCAAACCATCCAGCAATGAAAACTGGTCAGGTGTTGGGAACTGGCTCCAGTATCAGGGCACCCGTGAAGGTGTTTTCCAGACACTCGCCACTCGCTTTGGTGTGTGGCAACGCTGGACCAACGGGCAGGTTGAATTTTACCGCACGCTGACAAAGACGTGGTCAATCCCTGCATTTTCCGGGGACTCGACGTCTGACTCCTCAATCGTTGCCTACACTGGGGGTGGTAGCGGCTCGTCCGGTATGGGCATGGGAATGGGTGGCGGCAGCGCCATGATGTCCGGGGGAATGTCCGGTGGTGGCATGAACGGTAGCGGCGGATCCTCAGGTCAGTCGTCCGGCATGGCTTCCATCGTCGCACACAGTAAAACAAACCGCTGGCAGACGATCCAGAAAACCGCAGCGGTCATTGCTGGCGATGCTCATGTCATCGCAGATGAAGGACTGGGAACTGTTTCGGTCACTGGGACACCAGACCAGATTGCGCGCGTGGAAGACTGGGTTCAGGGACTGCGTGACGACATGCTCAAGCAGGTCGCTGTCGAAGTGCATGTCTATACTGTCAAGATTACCCGCGAGAGCAACTACGGGTTCAGCCCGACACTGTCTTTCTCCTCCCATGGAGGCCTGCTCGGCATCACATCCACGCCTGCCACCATGCCGCAGCTCCAGACCTCGGATACGCCATTTTCGTT
>NZ_JOPD01000061.1:0-289 GCF_002153575.1 Acetobacter sp. DsW_54 | reverse complement strand
CTGTCACCAACCGTGCCGACCGAGGCGTCTATGTCAGCCAGCGCCAGGCGTTCGGTGTAGCGGATCGACAGGTATTGTGATCCACGGTCCGAATGATGGATCAGCGCCTTGTTTCCCGTGGGCTTTCGTTGCCAGATGGCCTGTTCAAGGGCATCGAGCACGAACTGGTGGTCATGGAAGTCGAGACCTTCCAGCCCACGATCCTGCGGGCGAACACATCAATGACGAACGCCACATAGACCATGCCATTCCAGGTCTGGACATAGGTAAAGTCCGAGACCCAGAGCTG
>NZ_JOPD01000060.1:0-290 GCF_002153575.1 Acetobacter sp. DsW_54 | reverse complement strand
CTGTCACCAACCGTGCCGACCGAGGCGTCTATGTCAGCCAGCGCCAGGCGTTCGGTATATCGGATCGACAGATATTGTGATCCACGGTCCGAATGATGGATCAGCGCCTTGTTTCCCGCAGGCTTTCGTTGCCAGATGGCCTGTTCAAGGGCGTCGAGCACGAACTGGGTGGTCATGGAAGTCGAGACTTTCCAGCCCACGATCCTGCGGGCGAACACATCAATGACGAACGCTACATAGACCATGCCATTCCAGGTCTGGACATAGGTAAAGTCCGAGACCCAGAGCTG
>NZ_JOPD01000059.1:0-10535 GCF_002153575.1 Acetobacter sp. DsW_54 | reverse complement strand
GCCTGTGAATCACAACACACAGCTCAATTCAATAAATTAATAGGTCCTGAGCCTAGTATGCGTCCATTATGATAGTCAAGAATACAGGAAAACGCTCTCGAAAGCAACTGATTGCGGCTGCATTGTAAGATGATTAAAGTTAAGAGCAACTAATCGATTAAGCGGAATTTGGCACCGAGACGTGGGTTACGCCCCGTTTCGTTCATGCTACGTTTGTTTGTGAATAACTGCTCGTAGGACGAAATGATCTTGGCCAATGAACAAGAAACGGCGCGTAGCCCGTTTATGCGGGAGCGCGAGTTTGCACGTCTGATCGCAAATGTCTTCCGGGCACATGGTTTCCAGGTGCAAGAGGACGTGAAATACCGGGGTAGTGCCTCGCCGCGCCGTGTGGATCTTCTCCTCACATCTGAAGAAGGTGCCGTCACGGTCGGCGAGGTGAAACTTTACCGCAGCCGAATGCGCTACATCCCCGACGAAAACAAGGTCATTTCGCAGGTGCGGTCAGCGCAAGCCGCGTTCGGCGCGGATCATGCACTGGTCGTAACAAACTTATATCGTGAGGCGCTTGCTCCTTCGGGCACCATCGACAAGGATGTGCTGCTGATTGGTATAGATGATTTGGCGCAACTGGCGATCGATCCAAAGGTACGTGAAGCAATTGGCCGCGTGGACGAAGAACTTTCATCTGCACTTCGCGAGTTTGATGGCGGCAATCTTACGACACCTAAAAAGAGCTTCGAGCTAAATAAGCTTAAAAGGAAGGCCATCCCACCTCCGCTCATCGAAGAGCCATCGGCGATTCGTTATGGAGCGAAGTTAAAGGCTGAACTCCTTGAAATTAAAACCGGTTCTTCCAAAAAACAGAAGTTGCATACAGGACGGGAGAACGTAAACTGGCGGTTATTTGAGGATGTCTGCTACGAGGCTTTGCAATATGTCTTTGAAGGTGTGTTTGGCAGTTGGAAGACACAAAAATCTATTGCTGGCAACGATAATCGGTTCGACGCAATCGCCAAGATTCAAGGAAGTGATGTGTTTTGCCGAACGCTCATCGAACATTTTAGTACACGTCATATCTTGTTCGAGTTTAAGAACTACACGGATGCAATCAATGCAAATTTGATTTATATCACCGAGAAATATCTTTACACCAAGGCACTCCGAGGAGTCGCCGTAATCATCTCGCCCAAAGGTTTCGATTCAGCCGCTAAGCGCTCCGCTCAGGGAGCGCTCCGCGATGTAGGCAAGGTCATGCTGGATCTCGACGTGCCGCTACTATGTCGGCTCCTCGACGCCAGGGACAACGCTGAGCCACCAGGCGCGGAAATGGAAATATTACTCGACACTTTCCTGATGGAGGTCGGACGATAGGGGGCATTTATTTCAGTAAGAGGTCATGCGTGTGCCGAAAAAAGTTCATTAAAACAGTCTATTAATCCCGCTTTGCTCTCAACTTGCGGTTGCCGCAAGCTGAGAAGTAATCCTGCCCCCGCAACCACTTGCAGTTTCTGAACCCCGTTAAGTCAACGGCTTAGCGGGGTTTTGCTATGCGTAAACCGAGGGCATATTCTGGGAAACTGTTTAATTTCAGGTATTTAGGGTAGGTAGGTTCAAAGCGGAGGTATCATACCGCGCAACCACTTGCGATTATCCGCATTGACGTGAGCTGCTGTTACAATCAGGCTCAGAATCAAATGTAATTTTAGCTTCTGGATTGATGACGGACCTTATTCGAGACCTTATCCTTCGCTGGAGGGACGATCCGGCAGGGACCTATCAGAGCTGGTTTCTGTGGGACGAGCGTATCAAGAACTTCCGGTCTATCCGCCGCGGGCTGCAGCAGGCCGTTGCGGAGATTACCGCTGGTACATTCGGGGTCGCCTATCGTGGCTCATCCTTGGAAACGGTTGTTCATTCGATTGCTGAGCAGCGCCAGATATTCAAGGGGGCGGATCATGCATTTCTGTGGAAGCCGAAGTTACGCATTCCCGATATTTACGAAAATCCTGCCAACCAGAAAGCATTCGGGCAGCTTCTCGGTACCTGTCTGTGCTGTAATACCGAAGAGCACGTGGTCTCGGCCGTTAAGATCAAGGGACTGGGACCAGCCGTCGCCAATCTGCTGTATTTCCTGCATCCCACGATCATGCAGCCTTTCAATACGGCGATCGTGAAAGGTTATAATGCCCTGACCGGATCAAAGGTGAATCTGGGGCGATGGGAAGAATATCTTGCCATGCGGCAGGGTATCCTGAAACTGAATGCGACCTATCGTTCGCTGCTGTCCAACGATCTGGGCGCCATTGGAGGACTGCTGTTTGATCTCGGAAGCGGACGCTATTCAGCGCCGCCTCTTGAGGATGACGAATCAGCGCGAAAACTCTGGGAGACCGATCTTCATCAGGTGAGGGAGCAGAGCGCAAAAGAGGCTCGGGTCTTCGCTGCGGAGCGGGAGACGGATCATACCCATACCGAAATTCAGGGCTGGCTTCGCGATCTGGGGCATTCTCTGGGTTACGATGTCTGGATTGCCGCCAATGATCGCAGTCGTCCATGGCAGGACGGTAAACTGGGAGATGACTGCCTGTCGGTGTTGCCTGGGTTCACAAGGAAACGCAAGCGGCGCAATCCGTGCGTCTGATCGATGTTCTGTGGCTGAACCGGGAAAGCCACAGGATTGTGGCAGCATTCGAGGTCGAGCATTCAACGACCATCTATTCCGGCATTGTGCGGATGCTGGATCTTGCTCTCGGGTCAGAGGCGCAGGCTCTGGAGGGACTGTTTCTTGTGGCACCAGACAAGCGGGAAGCCGATGTGCGGGAACAGTTGCGGCGACCGGCCTTCAGCAGAATTGCCGATCTGAAAGTCCGGTATCTACCTTATAGAGCGCTGGAGAAAGATCGTGTGGCAATCGCGCGTTTTTGGCAGGGATTGAGGCCTATTCAGGCCATATCCCATCTGCTTACGCCTGCATGATGTGGGTGGTAGGAAAGGCCGGAGGAGCGGAATGTCCGATATTAGCTCACGGACAGAAAGGTGATCGCTGGCATGGTTGAGATCTACGAACACTATGCGTCCATCCGAATTCTACTGCTGAGTTCGGGGGGCGTCCGGCCTTTCATTTATTAATACAAAGGGAGTCGAACGACTGGAGGGCATGCATCGATCAAGTCGGGTAGTTTTGCCATCTGTCATATGACTAAGATTGACGTCAACGAACCATGGGTTGGGGATCTAAGTGCTGAAAACGAATACAAGTGCTATAAGTATTTATCTGCGAGCGGTGGAGAAGGCACTCAAGCGGGGAGACGCTACGGAACATACGTACCGTCCAGCTCTCAAGCGACTCTTGGAGTCGTTTTGTTCGGCTATTGTCGCGACGAACGAACCCCGACGCATTCAATGCGGATCGCCCGACTTTGTCGTTTCACGCGGTCAAATACCTATTGGCTATGTCGAAGCCAAGGACGTCAAAATCGATCTCGTCACAGCTGAGAAGAGTGACCAACTCACGAGATATCGGGAAAGTCTTGGTAACCTCATCCTCACCAACTACTTGGATTTTCGCCTCTACCGGGATGGGGAGTTTGTTCGCTCCGTGAGCTTAGCGTCTGTCTCAAGGAACGGCTCTCTCAGTCTTGTCACAGGAGCCGCTCGCGAACTACAGGCGATGCTGCAGGTCTTCTTCGACGCCTGGATGCCGACGATCTCCGCGCCTCAAGATCTTGCTGAGCGCATGGCGCGCGCCGCGCGGCTATTAAGGGATATCGTCGGCGACGTCTTCGAGGCGGAGGACGAAGCGGGTGATCTGCATGAGCAGTATGGAGCGTTCCGGCAGATACTGATCGCGGAACTTTCTGTCGCAGAGTTCGCAGATATGTACGCTCAGACTATCGCATACGGCCTGTTCGCTGCACGGTGCAACCATGCAGGTCCCGGTTTTACCCGTGAGCGCGCAGGTCACGACTTGCCCCGCACTAACCCGTTCCTTCGCAAGCTTTTTAATTCGATCGCCGGTCCCGATCTAGATGAACGAGTTACGTGGATCGTTGACGAACTGGCGGAGGTTTTGGCAAAGACCGACATAGCCAAAATTCTAGCGCGTTTCGGAAAAGCCAAGCGCGGCGAAGACGCTGTGGTGCACTTCTACGAAACCTTTTTGGCGGCCTACGATCCCGATGTCCGCGAGCTCCGGGGGGTCTATTACACGCCGGAAGCGGTCGTCCAGTTTATTGTTGAGAGCGTTGACTATGTACTAAAGACCGAACTCGACATTCCCGACGGCCTAGCGGATAGTGCTAAGCTTCCTGCGGTCGGCAGCAAGGAGCCCCAGCATCGTTTGACGGTGCTCGATCCAGCGACAGGAACGGGTACCTTCCTCTACTCGATCATCGACAAAGTCCGCGAGACATTCACGTCGGGCGAAGGAGCTTGGTCGGCTTACGTTGCCGAGCACCTTCTGCCGCGTTTGATCGGGTTCGAACTGTTGATGGCACCCTATGCTGTCGCACATATCAAGCTGGCTCTCAAGCTCCAATCCAGCGGCTATGATCTTACCCGCGACGAGCGATTACGGGTCTATCTGACCAACACCCTTGATGAGCCCCATGTCGGCGCGGGCCTCCCGCTCTTTGCACGCTGGCTTGCCGAAGAGGCCAATGTTGCTGGAGACATCAAGAAGACCAGTCCTGTCATGGTCATCCTAGGCAATCCTCCCTACTCGGGGAATTCGCAGCATTCCGGTGCTTGGGTTCGGGGGTTAATGAGGGGAAAGGACGCTCTCTCCAATAAGATCGTCGGCAACTATTTTAGCTGTGATGGAGAGCCGCTTGGCGAGCGTCAGGCGAGGTGGCTCAACGATGACTATGTGAAGTTCATCCGCTTTGCACAGTGGAAAATTGAGACCACCGGACACGGTGTTCTCGCCTTCATCACGAACCGGAATTACATTGATAACATAACTTTCCGGGGTATGCGCCAAGCTCTCACCAGAGCCTTTGACAAGATCTATGTCCTAGATCTCCACGGGGATGCGCTCGGAGGTGATACGACCTTCAGCGGGTTAATGGATGAAAATGTCTTTGACATCACAAAAGGGGTGGCGATTACGGTTTTCGTTCGAAGCAAGGTCATTCGTCGGCGGACGTCGAACGTCGTTTATGCGAGCCTGAGGGGACCCCGCGACGGGAACCGAGTCGAATTAAACGGTAAGATCGTCAAGGGGAATGGCAAGGACGGCTGGCTTCGTGCGAACAGCATCGGTACGATTAAATGGCAGAAGGTCATGCCAGAGGCTCCCTATTACCTCTTCAAGCCGGAAAACGACGCCCTACGTCAAATCTATCGTAAAACCTTCGTCGGTGTCGATGAACTCTTCATATTTGGCTCTTCCGGATTCTTGGCTGGCTACAAGGAGGTTGCAGTAGATTACTCTGAAGCGGCCGTTGTTGAAAAATTCCGTCGGCTAGCGTTTCCTGAGGCTCGATTGAGCTCGGAGGACGTCAAGGCGGAGTTCGGACTTGCCGATCGTGATAATTGGACGGTCGCGGAGGCTCGCGCCAAACTCCGCGGCGATCCCAATTGGCAGGATAGTGTCGTGCCCTATCTAGCGCGACCGTTCGATCTCCGCGCGGTCCTCTATAAAGACGAATTCCTCATTCGCTCCGTGCGACGAGTGCAGCGGCACATGCTCTACGGGGACAACTTGGCACTGCTGGTGTCGCGACAGACTATTGCGCCTTTTCGGCATGTCTTCGCAAGTCGATCCGTCGCAACATTCAATGTTTTGGACAATGCGGGGCGGCATGGCGCTGGCCCCTTCTTCCCACTCTATACCCACTTTGAAGTCAAGGGTGAAAAAGCACTCGGGCTTGGCGCGAAGAAGGAACACAACCTCTCCGTAGAGATCATCAACGACCTAGCGACCAACTTGGCCCTCACGTTCGTAGCCACCGGACCTGGCGATCTTCGAAAGACATTCGGCCCGGAAGACATCTTCGGTTATGTCTATGCGCTTCTTCACGCGTCGGCGTTCCGCGCCGACTTCGGTGTGCAGCTCAAGACTGGGTTTCCTCGGATTCCACTTGCTCCGGGCGTGAAAACTTTCGCGATGCTCTGTCGCTTGGGAACAGCACTCGTCAATTTGCATACTCTCCAAACGACCCCAAGCGACGTGGCGCCCTTCCCGAAGTCTGGAGACGATGTCGTCCGGAAGGTCGAGTTCACACCGCACGCGTCCGACCCAAATACGGGTCGGATCATGATCAACAAGGATCAATATTTCGAAGATGTGCCTCTCACTGTGTGGGCATATCAGATCGGGCGTTACCAAGTATGCCATCAGTGGTTAAAAGAACGTATCGACCGAAAGCTGAGCTACGACGAGATTGTTGCCTTCAGGAGAGTTGTCGGCGTTCTCTCGGACAGTTTGGCGGTCATCGCGAAAATCGACAAAGAGCTCCTTCTAAGGCCGCTCTGGACAAACAGTTGATCGCCAGAATACCGCCCAAAAAATGTCGCGTATAAAGAGGACTGATCTTCCGCTTCAGAACCCATGCTCGGCAAGGAGGCAGGCGTGAGCAAAAAAAAGTTTATCAAAACAATTTTTTAATCGTGCTTTGTTCTTAACTTGTGATTTTTGCAATTTGAGAAGCAATCCTGCCCCCGCAACCATGCATAAACGTCTGAAAAGACACGACGAACCCGCCCCAAACAGGCGGGTTTTTTTGTGGCCGGAATGCAGGAAAAACATAGGAAACAAATGGAAAAGTACTGGGGCGCGTTTTTGTCGAGATTCACGTTCGCGTGATGTTGCTAGCGCTAGTCCTCGCGGCAGCGGAGACAGGTTTTTGGTTCTGCAACATGCAGGGCAAAACGAACGGCGCCTGGTGTCTCCAGGTCGGGTTTCAGTTTCATCGTCGGAATCTGGTAGTCGCCACCGTTCTGCTTCCGGTACGGGATGGGCGTTGTCGTTGCGAGCGTGCGTATACGTTCGCGTAGTTGCTCGGACACAATTCCGAAACGTGCGTCATCCAATCGGTCCACCCTGTAAGTGACGAAAGGCGGTAGCACTGTGAAGCCGGGATAGAACAGAATGCCATGGTTGATCGGAAATAGCAGATCGTCGATCTGACCATTGATCCCGCGTTCGGAATAATGCTCCGGCCAGCCTCCCGTCGTTACGAGCAGCATGGCGCGCTTGCCGGCCATCACGCCCTCGCCATAGCGATCTCCCCAGCGACGATCACTGTGTTCACCAACGCCATATGCAAAGCCACAGGCATAAACGCGGTCAACCCAGCCTTTGAGGATCGCTGGCATTGCGAACCACCAGAGTGGAAATTGGAGAATCACGGTATCGGCCCAGCGAAGCTTCTCCTGCTCTGCCTTCACGTCATCCGTCAGCCCGTCCGCTGCGAATTCGTGTGAGGATGCAGATGCCACTTTCAGGCGCTCGCCGACAGGCAGATCCGGGAAGTCGCTGCGGTCGACGGCTGCTTTCCAGTGCATGGTATAAAGGTCCGAGACTTGCACCTCGTGCCCCTGCGATTGCAGTTCGGCGACTGCGATATCGAGAAGAGCGCCATTGAGGGAGTGTCGTTCGGGATGGGCGAACACGATCAGGACATTCATGCGTGAGGCCTTGTCTTTGCAAAAAAGATTCGTTTCCCGGCAAGACTAGGCGATAGGGTATTCTTCTCCCATATGGAGATAGCGGAAAGCACAGTGCCGAAAAATGGAACAATCCCTGATCTCGCTGGAACGGATGCGAACCTTTGTACGCATTGCTGAACGCGGCAATTTGGCCGCCGTCGCACGGGAAACCGGTGCCGGACAATCGACAGTAACGCGGCATCTGCGTGAACTCGAGGAGGCTCTGGGTGTCTCGTTACTGACGCGCACTACGCGCCGGACGGCGTTAACAGACGAAGGGACGCGATATTATGCGCAGTGCGTGCAGATTCTTTCCCTCGTCGAGCAGGCAAGTCAGGAAATGCACGATACACGACAGGCAACGGCCGGAACGGTGCGTATTTCCTGTACCGGTGCGTTGGGTGTTCTGCATGTCAGTCATCTCGTCTATGCTTTTCAGGACGAGAACCCAGGGATCAGGGTGGAATTCGGTCTGACGGACGAGCGTATTGATCTGGTGCGTGACGGCGTCGATATCGCCATTCGTCTTGGCCCCCTGAGCGATTGCGCGATGAAACTGCGCTCCCTTGGCGAGAGCGAGCGTATGCTGGTCGTATCCCCCGAATGGCTGCGTCGCAACGGTCCGGTGCGGAGCCCCGAGGACCTGCGTCAGCTTGAGGGCGTACGGATGTCTCGTGTGCATGGATCGGATCAGCTGGTTTTGCAGAGCGCGAAGAGCAGAAATCACGTTGTGCCGTTCCACGGTCGTTTGATCGTCGATCATGGTCTGGCAGCGCGGGATGCGCTTCTTGCAGGTCGAGGCTACGGGCCGGCCCATCGCTGGCTGATAGAGGACTGCCTGCGGGATGGTAGTCTTGAGCATATACTGCCAGATTATACGCTGTCGCCCGTGCCGCTGAGTATGCTGATCGCGTCGGAACGGACGAACCTGACCCGGGTCCGTCTCTGCGTTGATTTTCTTGCAGAGGGACTCAGGCAGGTTCCCGGTATCAGCCGGTGAGTGCTGCGGCGTTCAGCCTGCGCGCGCACAGAGGCTAACATGTGCCTGCGGATCAGATCGCTAACGGCGCGGATGAGATACACCCATCCTTTGGACATAGATTGTGGCGCAATCTATATTTTATTTTTTAGCCAATTTTCAAATGTCAGGAAATCGGGATGTCGCGTTCTGAGCGTGGCCAAATCCGATTTGTAGCCACAAGAACTAAACCACTCGAACATTTTACGCACATCGTAGGGCAGACGCTTCAAGATGATGTCCGGCAACGGGAAAGGAAGGCCGGCAAACCACCTGTTGCCCCTGAACGTCCGGACGATCTGCGTATAGGTGAGTTCATCTCCCGCAATTTCTTCAGATTTTCCAATAAAATCTTCAGGGTTCGCGAAGGCCATTGCGACCCACTTGCCGATATCGTCGCTCGCAATCATCTGCAACGGTTTTTGGGGTAGCACATTCCTGCGAACTAACGCCAGAACCAGTGTTCTCATCACGGGTTTGCGGAAGTTATCCATGAAGAACACCGGCCTGACGACCGTTGCCGGTAAGCCAATTTTTCGAATGTGTTCCTCAATGCGCCATTTGCTCTCAAAATGGGGCACTCCTGACTGCCGGTCCGCGGCACCGACAGATGAATAGACAAAATGCTCTATTCCGGTTTTCCGTGCTGCGTCAGCAACCGCGATACCGCGACGGATCTCGGTTTCAATACCCTGATCCGTTCCCTGTACTGAAAACACGCCATAGGCATCCTGAAAGGCTTTTGTCAGCGACGCATCGTCGTCCATATCACCTTTCACAACTTCGACGCCCTGCGCCTTTAGTGCCTGCGCGGATTCGGACGCTTGATTGCGCGAAAGTGCGCGCACTTGCCAGCCTCCTTTCTGCTGAAGAGCCCGTAGCACAGCTCCTCCCTAGTGACCCGTCGCGCCAAAGACCACAATCGTTTTCTGTGACATTGCCTTCATATCCATCGTTATGATTGCAGTGAACGAAGACTATTGGACCGTAACTGGACAAGTAGGATGAAAAACAAGACTAGTATGGAAAATCTGACCGAGGAACATCGAGAATGCCTGCCATCGGAGCAGGAACTGGCCGCGTTTCAACGCGCGATTCAGGTTATTACCGGCAAGTGGAAAGTCGAAATTCTCTGGTTTCTGCTTCACGGTACGCGCCGGTTTGGTCAGATCCGAAAGGCATTTCCTTCAATCACGCAGCATATGTTAACGGCCCAACTGCGTGCTCTGGAGCAGGACGGTCTTATTATACGAACCAGCTATGCCGAAATCCCGCCTCGTGTGGAGTATGCTCTCACGGAACGCGCTTACGCTCTCAAACCAGTCTTCCAGGCTCTGGCGGCATGGGCGCAGCAAGCATCAGAACCTGAATAAATCTGGTCTACGGTGAATCCGTGGCGCCATCGAAGGCCGCTCGCGCTGCATCGATTTCCTTGATGTGATCGCGCGCCCATGTTCCAAGTGCGATGACCGGTTCGGTCAGGGACTGGCCTAACGGCGTCAGTTCATATTCCACGCGTGGTGGCATGACAGAATAAACGGTACGCTTTACCAGGCCATCGCGCTCAAGTCCGCGTAAGCACAATGTCAGCATTCTCTGGGATATTCCGTTCACGGCGCGTCGTATTTCAGTAAAACGACGCGGACCGGGGTTCAGAAGCATGATAATGAGGATGCTCCACGTTTCGCCGACTCTCGCCAATACCTGACTGACCTTCTGGCAGTCGGTATTTTCCAGATCGTGAGGCTCTTTAGTTACATCCATTATACTTGGTTCCAGAAATGTGCCGTATTGTGCGGCAAAATATGAACTGCCCCGGTTTTACCGGAGAGTAAAACTCTCGGAGGATGAACCCTATGGT
>NZ_JOPD01000058.1:0-379 GCF_002153575.1 Acetobacter sp. DsW_54 | reverse complement strand
GCTCGTCAGGCTCATAACCTGAAGGCCGCAGGTTCAAATCCTGCCCCCGCAACCACTTGCAGTTTCTGAAACCCCGCTAAGTCAACGGCTTAGCGGGGTTTTGCTATGCGTAAATTGAGGCCCTCTTCTGGGGAACTGTTTAATTACAGAGACTAAGGGGGGTAAGTTCAAAGCGGGGGCATCATACCGCGCAACCACTTGCGATTATCCGCATTGACGTGAACTGCTGTTACAATTCAAAATGGCGGCCGACATAGCAATACCGGGTGATAGCTTATTCCAGCCGCAAATTTGTCCGAATGAATGGGGCCACCTCTCACTTCTAGGCTCAGGACTCATTCTTTGAGGTAGAAGATGAAGCTTGCTGCGATGTGGATAG
>NZ_JOPD01000057.1:0-293 GCF_002153575.1 Acetobacter sp. DsW_54 | reverse complement strand
GCGGCATCCTGCGCAAAGGCGGCAATGGGGGCTGCCGTGCTCATCAGCAGCGCAAGAGCCGGAGCGGCAAGACCTGACACAAAAGAACGGGGCAGTCTGCTCATTTTACTCAAGATCCTCATCCAAAGGCCCGGTCCTGTTCCCCTGCCGGAGCGGACCGGGCGGGTCCGTGTTGCTGTGTTATCCAGGGGTCCGGCACAAGGCCGAACCGTTAGTCTGTGTCAGTCATCCAGCCGGAAGCGGATGACATATGTCTTGTTCACTTCCCGCACGGGCACACCATTGCGGCTTGC
>NZ_JOPD01000056.1:0-10443 GCF_002153575.1 Acetobacter sp. DsW_54 | reverse complement strand
GCAGACCAGAACGCCCGCAAGGTAGGAAAATTGCCCCAATTAGGTGGTTCTTCAACCTCTTCAGTAGGACTTATGGCGATCAAAGCAAAGCTTGCATGGTTGAGTTCTGCCTCATTGCATGCCAGTAAAGTCTTTAATTCGTTGACTGTTTGCTGTTTGAACAGCAGGCCATGACCTCGTGGTGCATTTTCAACAACTTCTGCCAACGTATCGCCAAAAATATCAGGATCCTCGCCGAAGGAACAGGCACCCAGATCGGCGAGACGCGGAAATATGGTGCGAATATCATGATTTGTACATTTTAGCAGTTTGGACATAGTAAACTCACGCGTGGGGTTTTTTGATCATTGCAATACGGATATACCGCGCAGTCTTACGCTCCATCTTGAGCACTTTGTAAATAATATGTCTGGTGGGCTTCCTGCATAGTAAAAATTAAATGACTGGATATTTTTCCTTTTTTAAACCGATGTTCCATATATTTGTTGGTTGGAGCGGCCTATTTTAGGAGGACATAGTCACCTACCTTGAGAGTGTGCGCTCGTGTTCTGCAGGAGTATCCCTCGTGTTATGGCTGGGTTTGCGCGGTGGGTGTTGTTGCTGGGATGTGTGGCAGAATAAAAAACAGTGTTTATGCGCGCAATGTGTGGCATAGGTTTTTTATCGTCGCCTATTCTGCGCCCTTTGGGACAACGCCCTAGCGTTGTGCCAGACATGCCAGACATGCCAGACATGCCAGACGCCCTTATAACCCCTTCCGCCTTATAATCCTTGAGCACCTGTTCCTGCCTGTCAGGGGCAGGTTTTTTTGTATTCAGGGTATGGAAAAATCCCGTGTGCGGCATGTGGGCTGTGGCCTTGGGGCTGGCGGGTAGTGGGCAGACGACCAATCCGTTAAATGGAGGTTCTGAACATGGCCGATACAGGCCACAATGTGCCCGTTATGGGGTCAGTTACGCGCAATACAGCCAAGGTTGCTGCCATTGTTGCTTTTATTCCCTCGTTTTTTTCTGTTCTTCCACCAAGTCTGGCGCTTGTTATCTGCGCAGGTATGGTTACCTGTGCGGCCATAACCGCGGCTGTGCCCGCGCCCGTGCATGGGCGGCTGCTGGTTGTGCTGTACCAGATTGTGCGGGTAGCGGGGCTGGGGGTGCAGTACGCCGTGCCCTATATGGCGGCCCATCTGGTTAAGACCCCGTCTGTCAACGTACCCGCTACGGAGGCCGGAGCAGCGGCCACGGAATGTGTGGTTGCAGGGAAAACCACACCTTAAAAATTTTCCTTTCAGGAACAATAAATATGAAAAATTATGTCAAAGCAGGCAGCCTTGCGGTGCTGTGCCTGTTGTGTGCCTGCGCGCAAACCGCGCAGGGCAAGTTGCGTCAGGTCGTGTATGATACGGCCAGTGCATACCACCTGCTGGCCAGCCCCATGCCCGATATTATGGCAGGGCGTGTGCCCGGCGTAAGCCTGAGTGCCGGGCAAAAAGCCCTTGCCCGCAAGGCCAGCCAGAGTGTGCTGGACGAACTGAGCGCACTTGAGCAGTCCATACAGGCCGGGAACACGCTGGCCGAAACAGCCGTTGCAGCCCTGCAGGCGGATTTTGCCGCGTTTTCCACCTGCTGGAGCGGGCTTACCGCAGGGAGCACTCCGGCTGCATGCACCTTGGCCACGACGGCAAGTACGGCCACCACTGCCACGCAGGCTAATGCGGCTGTGTCCGTATCCACCAATGGGAAGGAATGAACCATGACCGCAGCAGAAATTAGCGTCATATTGGGTATTGTAGGGACTGTTGTCTCTCTGGCGGAAAAGTATGGCCCCGAAGCGTATGACACGGTCTTGAGCGCCATTGCGCAAAGCAAAAGCGGTACAGGCCCGAGTGATGCAGATATCGCGGCACTCTTTGCCAAAAGTCAGGCTGACAACGCGGCTATTCAGGCGTCATGAGTGTGGATTTTGAGTGCGGTATGGTGCTGGGTGGGGGGCTTGTAGGGCTGGTGGGGGTTGCGCTGGCCGTAACCCTGCGCCTGCTCGCCCAGCGTGACGGTGGCTGGCCAGACTAGGTGTTTAGTCCCGGGTTTTGTGCTGGAGTGCTGTCTCGGCGCATAAAAAACCAGCCGTAAGCATGGCCGCTTACCTATAATGCCATGCTTAATAGATCAATTTGGCGAATTTCATTTCAGGAGGATGGGTGTATGCCTTGGGAATATAGTCAATCTAAAAGCTTTCTAAATTCAACAACAGCATTACTGTGAGTGATCACGCAGGCATAGGAGTGGGGGAAAAAACCAGCCAGACAACAAGCTAGTTCATAACACTCCTCCTATCCCTCGTGGCACAGACTCCATTGGGAAGCCATTCCGTCAGGCGCATATATGGTGCGCCTGACTTCTATAAAGGGCACCAATGTTTACGGAAGAACGGGATTTGTGATGCATGGAGAGAGTGCTGGTCATTCTGGAGAAGCATCAAATGGATGCATTATCGTCAAACCTGATGCGCGGTAGCGGATATGGAACAGCAATGATTATATTATAAGGATAGTAAGGTGAAATATTTATACTTGTTTATTTCTTTCGTATTCACAAATTATGCTTATGCTCAATCCCCACCAGCGTGTGAGCATTGGCCAAAAACTATGGCCCTTATGGGTATGAGGAACGCAGGAATTGTTGATCTAGATAAAATAAATGAAGATAAGACAAAATTTGTTCTTTTGGCATACCAAGCTCTACCAAACGGTCTTTTTAAAGAAATATATGATATCACTTATTTTTCCAATGAAGGTAAGCTTGTATTCGAAGTTATTACTTCGAGTGAATCTTCTTACGAAGAGTGTTCGATGTCTGATGTTACGACATTTCTTATTTCTAGACACATAGAGTGATTCTCGACCGGTTCGTCAGTGCAAGGCGATTCGGTTGACGAAGATGGTCCCGCTTAATACACCGCGATCATCCACGCGAGACTTCGCGTGGCGTTACCCCAAAGGCTGTTGTTGGCGTTCCAGCAGGTCACGCACGGTTTGTACAATCTCGCCTATGCTTTCCTCGCAGTAGCGGTGCTGGTCGGCGGCAAAGGTGGTGTTGGTGTAAAAAGGCCATTGCAGGCTGTGGCTGGCTGCGCGTAGGTGCAGGATGGCCTGCTCGTAACGGGCAAGCTCCTGCGCCGTGGCGCTGGGCAGCGTATCGGTGCTGAACAGGCCGCGTCGGGCAGCGTGGGTATAGGCATCGACCTGCGCCGCGTGGCGGTGGTCGGGGCAGGGCGGGTGCGCTTCCAAAGTGTTCTCCCTCAACAACACGCGGTCAGTATGTGCGTAATAAATGCACAACGCAAGACCTCATAACACGCATATGTGTGCGGGGGAGTGCGGGCTTATGGAGGACTGGGCGTTACTTCCAGGTCCATTTGCCCACAACACGGCCGTTAATGCTGATTTCTTCCAGTGTGAGTTCGTATGTGGAATAGGCGCTGTTAATGCTCATGATCCGCACCCGCCGGGGCTCTTCCATGCCGGGGATCAGTTCCAGCCGTTTGAGCACAAGGCCAAAACCGTCCCACAGAACATACACACCGGGGGGGGAGGGAATACGGTGGGCTGTGTCCACCAGCACCCTGTCTCCGGACTGGTAGTCCGGCTCCATGCTGTCCCCCGCCACGCGGACAATGGCCAGCGTGTCTGGTGTTTCGGAAAAAGCCGCAACGTAGCCACGCGGCAAGGTCCAGTGTTCCACCGGACGCAACCCGTCCTGCGGGGCGCACAGAACCGGCACACAGCCCGGCCCGGCCGATGTGATGACATCATACTCAGGTATGGCAATGCGGCCGGAGCCCGCCGGGGGCAGGGTATCGGGCTGGGGTGGGGCTGGCGCGGGCGTAGGCTGGGGGGTCATTTTGGCCACAAGGCCAGCTTCCCCCATGCTTACACCGGCAAGGTTCCATACCTCGTTGGCGGTAATGGGCGGGTCCCCCCTGCCATTGAGCAATGGCACCATGGATTTGACCATGGGTAAGGGCAGCACATCCTTTTTGTAGGAGGTCTCATACATGCGGTAGGAGGAAAACTTCTCTCCGTACCCCAGGTCGCGCGCAAACTCACGAATCGTATAACCGGCGCGCTCGCGCAGGGTTTTAAGCCTGTCCGTGATCCGATTCTGGTTCATGCCTGCATTGTGGTCAAAAGTGTCGTGCATGTCAGTGCGTAAAAACCGCTTGCAGTTTGTATTTTTAATACGCACATTATGTGCATGAACAACGCACATACCAGCCTGCCGGATGCGGTGCAAGAGCCGCCCCGGCCTTTTCCCGCCCCAATGACCCCACCGCAGAGCGATTTGCGGGGGCTGCCCTTTATGCCGCTCGATACCTGCCGCCTGCTGGATAGCGACCTGTTCGCCCTGAGCACGGGGGACGGGTTTAAATGCGCCGTAGCCTTGTGGTGCAAGGCATGGCAGCAGGTGCCAGCGGGCAGCCTGCCGCATAACGACCGGGTTCTGGCGCATTTGTCCGGCGCAGGTGGGCGGTGGCCCACGCTGCGCACGGTGGCCCTGCATGGGTGGGTCGTCTGCTCGGATGGGCGGCTGTACCACCCCGTTATTGCGCAAAAAGCCAATCAGGCCTGGAAGGCCCGTCTGGCCCAGCGTGCCCGTGCGGCCCGCCGCTGGGGGCATGCGCCGGAGGAGAGTGCTCCCCTCATACCGGCCCCCGCATGCCACGGCACAGCCCACGCAGATGCAAGGGAGAGTGAGAGGGAGAGCAAGAGTCGCTCACTGCGTTCGCGGGGGAATAATCAGGCGGATTTAGCGCGGGGGCGTTCCAGCAAGGCACATGTGCCACACCCGCTGGAGGAGCAGGCCGCGCGGTTGAGGCAGCGCAGCGCGGCCCGCAAACAGGGGCGGGAGCCAGCGCGTAACACGCCAGAGGCGCAGCCCCACACGGCGGGTGATGACAAACCCGGTGGTGCGGAATGTTGAGCCTGAACGCGCAGGGCCACGGCATGGCGGGCCTGCCCCAGCCCAGCCCCGCACTGGCTGGCCAGCTGGAGGCGTTCCGCCCCGGAGGGTTTGCTCCCCCGGCTGCCCTTGTGGACGAGGCACGTGCCCTTCTGCCAGCCTATACCCGCGCCCTGTCCCCCCTACCTGTGCTGGAACTGACCAGCAGGGTAGAGGAGTTTGCCGAAATGCTGAACGCGGGCGTGGTTAACCCACTGCCCGGCGTGGCCCTGCAACTGCGTTGTGTGGCGCTGGTTACCGCCTGCGCCACAGTGCCAGCACTGGCATGGAGCGAGGCCACTGTGCGCCGTGCCCTTGTGGCGTTTACGTTTTTTCCATCCGCGGCACAGTTGGTGGCGTTGCTGGAGGCACAGTGTGGCGAGGCCCGCGCCACGCAGGGCCGGTTGCGCCTGATGGTGGCAGAGGCCGACCGGCGCATGGCACGCGCGCAGGCGCAGGAGTTGCGCTGGGCACAATGGGAGCAGCACCATGCGCCGCAGCCTGTGTACAACCCTGTGGATAATGTGGATTGTATGCAAAATCGGACCTGATTGCGCGCTACTTTACAAAAAATTGAACAGTTTATGGCCCGTTTTCCCCAAAGAGGTGGAAAAGGCAGGGCAGGCAAGGATTTTATGCAAATGAATGCATCCCACACGCAGGTTTCCAAAAAACAGGGTGGAGCACCCCATGCGGGTCTTTTATCCGCGCAGGCAGGGTGCCAGCCCACGGCCGAGCGGATGGAAAAGTCCATCTTTGCGGTGGACACGGCAACGCCGGGCAACCCGTTGCGGGTGCTGGGTACGGTGCAGGCGCTGCTGAATGCGCGAGACATTACCCAAGATGCCGCCAATGCCGCGGAACGCTGGTATAAGGACTGGGTGTTTGCCTATGTGGGGCATATTGAATACCCCACAAACCATACGCCCAATACCCTGACCCGGCATGATGATGTGTCCTGGCAGATGACACGCGCGCACGCCGCTGGCCGTCTGGCCGATGTGCGTCACGCTCTTGGTTTGTGTGCCGATGTGCGGCTTAAACTGATGCTGGTGGATGAGCTGTCATTCATGCAGATGGGGCGCGTGCTTTTTCCGCATCTGTCAGATGCGCGGGCGCGGCTCAAGGTTTCTGCCCAGTGCGCCATGCTGCTGGAACAGCTTGAAGGATTTTATAACAGTCTGCGCCGGGCAAACCAGAACCGTAAAAAACCGCGTTCCGGTGTGGCGGCAGGCTAGGCTCAGGATCTATTAATTTATTGAACTGAGCGAGAGGTTGTGATCCACAAGCTTACCGATGGAAGGTGGGCCTGTGAGTGGTGTGTTTATGCTGTCTGAGAGCCAGATGGAGCGGACTGAGCCGTTTTTTCCTCTGGCGTACGGAGTGCCACGCGTGGATGACCGGCGTGTTCTGAGCGGGATCGTTTATGTCATTTGTAACGGTCTTCAGTGGAAAGGCGCTCCGAAAGCATATGGTCCGCACAAGACTTTGTATAATCGCTTTATCCGGTGGAGCCGCCTGGGTGTCTTTGACAGGATCCTTGTCGCCCTGATAGAACAGGCTGGCCGTTCGAAGCGCCTGATGATTGATGCAACACACCTTAAGGCACACCGGACATCGGCGTCCCTGCTCAAAAAGGGGCTTTTCCCGGCCATGTCGGACGGACAAAAGGCGGCCTGAACTCAAAACTTCATGCCATGTGCGATGATCAGGGTCGACCTGTCTGTCTTCATCTGACTGAAGGGCAGGTCAGTGATTTCAAGGGTGCGGATGTGCGGATGTGCTGCTGGCGGACCTGTCGGGTGAGGCAGAAGAGGTTATCGGTGATCGGAGATACGACAGCAATAAAATCAGACAGTCGCTCGCAGACCGGAACATCACCGCCTGTATTCCGCCGAAGAAGAACCGGAAATCAAAGCCACCCTATAATTGGTATCTGTATAAAAAGCGCCATCTGATCGAAAACATGTTCGCAAAACTGAAAGACTGGCGACGTGTTGCGACCAGATACGACCGCTGAGCGGCACGGCACTGGTAGAAAGCGGGCTTGTATGGCTCCAACAGAATGGTGGCGGTCCCGCTCTGGGCCTGTGGCAGATGGAACCCGCAACGCATGATGACATATGGCGGAACTTTTTGCGTTTTCGCCCCGATCTGGCCAGTGCCGTGCGGCAGGTTGGGGGGGCTGGGGCCGGTGTGGGCAGTGCAGCACTGCTGGTGAGCAATCTGGCCTATGCCTGTGCCATGGCGCGCATGGCCTATGTGCGAGCCCCCGCCCAACTGCCTGCGGCAACGGATTCCGCAGGGTTAAGCGCGTACCATAAACAATTTTATAATACACTGTTGGGTGCTGCGGATGCACAGCGGAATACGGCCCTGTTTGCCCGCGCTATTGCCGCCTGAAAAAACTGTTCCGCACAGCCCCAAGCGCAGCAAATGGCCCTGTACAGCCTTGTACGGGGCATGGTTGCGCACCGGGTTGCCGTGTGGAGCCAGGAGGGGTTTGTACCCGTAATGAATCGGCAGGTTGGAAAAGGGGAGGATGGAAGAGGAAGAAAAAGAGGATGAAGGGTCAAGCGGGATAAGAGAAAATAATAATAAGTTCACAAAAAAACAGTTATTTTTCATGTTGTTGTATGGTCAATCGGTTGTTAAGAATTTTCCGTCCTGACCTTGCGGGCTGGATTGAGGCGAAAAACCATGACCTTGCGCTTACTAGAGGTGGACGTGCCCGCGTATTCCAACCAACGCCAGATGCGCGATATTGCCTGCAGGGTAGAGCCCGTGCGTGCGACGGAAGCGGGGTCGCATGTTCTGTCCATTTTTCAGGATAATGCCGAACTCGCGGGTATTCCCGTTGTGGATGAGTGCAACCGGCCCATAGGCATTGTGCAGCGGCGGGACTTTTTTTTGCGTCTGGGCCAGCGCTTTGGGTACGAGGTGTACGCCAACCGCCCGATCTCCCTGCTTATGGAGTGCGAACCCATACAGGTGGATGTGCATGAAAAAGTCTCCGACTTTGTTGCAACAATCCTGAATATCCGCTCACTCAACCAGATTAATGAATTCATCATAACCGAATGTGGCCAGTATTACGGGCTGGGTTCTGCACTCAGCCTTACGCGTTCCCTGCACGCACAGGCCATGGATACCATTAACGAGCTCAACAAGATTGCGGGCGAACTCCGGCAGGCCAACAAAACCATCATGCGCGATAAATCCTTTATTTCCGGTATAGTGGACAATATCCCCACCGCCATTCAGGTGCGGGATATTAAAACGGGTGACATCATTGTGCATAACAAGGCAGCGGAGGAATATGGCCTGCAAACCGCAGCCTCCTACGCGGGCATGCTCCTTGATGCCCCCCTGCAACTGGACGGTGAACTGGCCGAAGACCCGTTTTTGTACCAGCAGCCCGAAGCAGTGGAAGAAACATTGGTGGACCGCGAGGGCCGTGCGCGCGTTGTCTCCCGCCATGATCTGCTGATTGCGGATGATGATGGCAACATGCGCTGGAAGCTCTGCGTAGCTGACGATATTACCGAATACCGCGATGCCCAGCGCAGGATTGAACGCCTTGCCCATTACGACAGCCTGACCGGCCTGCCCAACCGCTATTATCTGGGCATCCGTCTGGGCGAGCTGTCGCAGGACCTGAGCAACCCGTTTGTGCTGCTTTATATAGACCTCGACTACTTCAAATCCATCAACGACATGTACGGCCATAGCGGGGGGGATGAACTGCTGATCGCCGCTGCAAACCGGCTAAAGGCCTGCTGCCGCGAGGAAGATTTTGTAGCCCGGCTGGGGGGCGATGAGTTTGCGGTGATCTGGCAGCACTGCGGCCCGCTGGACGAGATTGAATCCCGGCTGGAGGAACTGGTGGCAAGCCTGGGCCGCCCCTACATTATTCAGGGGGCGGAGGCCAAGTCCGGGGCCAGTATCGGGGCTGCGGGTTTTCCGCTTCAGGCGGGGGATGTCACAACCTTGCTGCAATATGCGGATATGGCACTCTACCGCGCCAAGGCTCTGGGCCGCTGCCAGCACAAGCTGTTTGATACAGACCTGAGCTATGAAATTCTGGAACGGGCCGAACTCGTTGCCGCCCTGCACCGGCTGGTGGAAGGCGATGGCCTGTTACTGCACTACCAGCCCATTTACGGCATTCACGCGCGCAAGGTGCAATCCTACGAGGCACTGGCCCGCTGGAACCACCCCGAACGCGGGATGATCCCGCCTGATGTGTTCATCCGTCTGGCGGAGGAAACCGGGCTGATCCACCAGCTGGGCGAGCGGATCCTGCATCTGGCCTGTAGCGAGGCACTGAACTGGCCAGAGCATATCAATGTCTCGGTCAATGTTTCCCCCCTTCAGTTAAAAAACAGAAAATTCCCTGAAATTGTCAAAAATGTTCTGGAAAAAACTGGCCTGAACGGTGCCCGCCTTGAGGTGGAAATAACCGAAAGCGTGCTGATGGATGAATACGAGCATAAAAACGTTATTCTGAACGAGCTCAAGGCACTTGGCTGCAAGATCAGCATGGACGATTTTGGAACCGGCTATTCTTCACTCAGCTATTTGTGGAAGTTCTCGTTCGACAAGATCAAAATTGACCGCAGCTTCATTCAGGCCCTGCCAGACCCCACCGCCAAGGAAATCATACAGGCCATTCTGGGCATTGCCAGCATTCGCGCCATGACGGTTACGGTAGAAGGGGTGGAAACCGCAGCCCAGTTGCAGATGGTCAGCAACATGGGCTGCTCGGAGGCGCAGGGCTACTACCTTGGCCGCCCCCAGCAGCAGGCCATTGCTGGCACACGGGATACGGAAACGGCTCTGGTGTGGGAGTGAGCGGCCCCATTCAGGTCCGCTCCAGCTCCGGGGGTGTTGTCAGGACTGCTCGCGCCGGCTCCACGCGCCGGTCTGTTCCAAAAGCAGGACCGGGTTGGGTGTGCCATTGACCACCTGCTCGCTCTGCTGCCCGTCCACGCTACGGGGGGCATCCCCCACCAGTGTTACGCGCTGGAGCTCCCGTTCCTCCTGACCAAAATCGGCAATGGCGCGGTGTTCGGTGGCGCGGTTGTCCCACATGGCAACGTCTCCGGCCTGCCAGTGCCAGGTTATGGTGTTTTCCGGCCGGGTGACATGCCCTTGCAAAATGCCAAGCAGTGCTTGTGAATCCGGCAGGTTAAACCCGACCAGCCGTTTGATGAACTGACCCAGAAGCAGAACCTTCTCCCCCGTTTCAGGGTGTACGCGCACGACGGGGTGTTTGGCCTCAAACACGCGGGCGGCAAAAACATTGGCCTGCCACTGAATAAACTCCCAGTCGCGCTCGGCAATCAGGTCCGTGTGGTCATATTCGTTATTGGTGTGAATGGCCCAGAGCTTGTCGGCCAGTTCCTGCAGGGGTTGTGGCAGGGAACGGTACGCCGTGGCGGGGTTT
>NZ_JOPD01000055.1:0-1021 GCF_002153575.1 Acetobacter sp. DsW_54 | reverse complement strand
TTAGGTGTTTAGTCCCGGGGTTTGATGGGGTGGATTGATGATGAATTTTTCTGGCTCTGAAGTCCATATTTTGCAGACGTATTCGTAAGGCGTGAGGCCACTCAGCGTCTTGAGCCTTCGCCCGAAATTATAAGCTGCCATGAAGTCGTTGAGGTGTGTCCTCAACTGCTCATGACTGTCGTAATGGAAGCGTTTGACGGTTGCCTCTTTGATTGTCCGGTTCATCCGTTCAACCTGACCATTGGTCCAGGGATGATTGGGTTTCGTCAGACGATGTTCGGTCCCGTGAGCTTCGCAGATCATGTCGAAGCGCATGGGACGCGACCAGGCCGTATTGCGATTACGGGGTTGGTCAGCGAACTGGATCCCATTGTCGGTCAGGATGGTGTGGATCCGGTAAGGGATGATGCTCAGGAGATGTTCGAGGAATTCCCAGGCCGTCTTCCGATCAGCTTTCTCGACCAGTTGTGTGACAGCGAATTTGCTTGTCCGGTCAATGGCAACGAAGAGGTACAGCTTGCCTTCAGCGGTCTGGACTTCCGCTATGTCGAGATGAAAGAACCCGATCGGGTAGCGTTTGAAGCGCTGGCGTTTGGCTTTGTCCCCCTCTATGTCCGGCAGTCGTGAAATCCCGTGACGCTGAAGGCAGCGATGCAAGGCCGAGCGTGTCAGATGGGGAATGCTGGCCTGCAGGGCATAAAGGCAGTCATCCAGCGGCAGCAACGTATGCCGGCGAAAGGCCACGATCATCGCTTCGTCCGTCTCGGACAGGACCGTTGAGCGCGGCTCTTTAGGACCTGTCTTCTGATCTTCGACACTCTGTCGCTTCCGTCATTTAGCCACTGTCTTCGGGTTGATCCCGAACTCCTCGCTCAGCGCCGCGAGCGAAGCCTGCGATCGCTGTATTGCTGCTCGCACGGCGTGCGTGGTCGTGGCGCTCCCATGACGTATCTGTCCCATAATGCTTCCTTCCACTCTCGTGAAAATATCACACCATCAAACCACGGGACTAAACACCTAG
>NZ_JOPD01000054.1:0-2248 GCF_002153575.1 Acetobacter sp. DsW_54 | reverse complement strand
ACCATAGGGTTCATCCTCCGAGAGTTTTACTCTCCGGTAAAACCGGGGCAGTTCAGTGTTTTAAAGCGACCGTGAACGCAAAAAAACTCCATTATATGATCAATGTATAATTAGTTAACCTATCAATATTAACTAATTATAAATGATATTAGTGTTGAATAAATCAAAATCTCCATAGGGAGGTTTGTGATGATAAAAGTATTTAGTTACAATCAAAGACATTTTCACGCCAAAACATATGAAAAAATGCTTCGAGCGCGTGCTGTTGTTTTTTCAGGACGCTTGAATTGGGATGTTAATGTTGTAGATGGAAAAGAAGAAGACGAATATGACCGGGAGTATAACCCACTCTATTTTGTAGCAGAGCGGCCAGATGGTTCACACGCAACATCCATGCGTATTATCCCCACCACAGGACCGACAATGTTGCGTGACAAATTTCATTCATTTTTTCCAGATTGCCCGGATATCTATAGTCCAACAATATGGGAAAGCACCCGTTACTGCGCGACATTACGACCTGGTGAGATACATTATACAGGTGAGTTAGCACGCACTCTGTGTCAAACGTGCCTCGAAAACGGAATTACTCATCTTACAGGTATCTTTTTTCGGCCAATGTTACGGATTTATGAGCGTGCGGGCTGGCCACCTGAACCTATTATGAGTGCTCAACTTGAAGGGAAGATGATTACGCTTGCCACGTTTGATGTGTCGCAGGCGCGTCTTGACGAAATTAATAAAAAATTTGCATTGGCCGCTTAAAATCCTATATGCCAGCCAAGAACATCTTGGCTGGCCTTAATCGTAATGGTTCCTGACACACACAATGCGCTTCTTCCCCTAGGGGATACCCTTCTCGAACGCATTCAGTCATGCGAAAGCATCTCGACAATGCAGGAGTTGGCATTCGAGATCAGGGATAATAGTGGCGCGGCCCATCTTACCTACCACTTTCTATCCAACCCTTGGGTTAGAGAGGGAGGAGAATTGGGGGTCACTACATACCCGCTGTCATGGCAAATCTTGTATACTGAAAAAAATCTTGTTCATTCAGATCCGGTAGTCCGTACTGCACTAACCAGCGCACTTCCTTTTTTGTGGTCAGAAATAAAGATACTTTCTCAGAAAGAGAAACGGGTCATGCAGCTTTTTTCTGAACAGAATATGGGCAAGGATGGAATGTCCATTCCGTTAAGAGGGTTACGTGGTGAAGTGGGTCTTCTGACTATAACCAGTCGCAATATCCATGATTTCGGGCAAGATCGGCGAAGGGTTTATGCGGCAACATTCTCTCAGATTGGTGCATACATGCATGAATGGTTTGCTAATTATGGAGGGCGTCGAGAGGCTCTGGCGCCTCCTCGGTTATCCATTCGCGAACGAGAATGTCTTGCTTACCATGGCGAGGGTTTGATGACGCAAGAAGTGTCTTACAGACTGAATATCTCTGAAGCGACTGTAAGACTTTATCTTGCGACGGCTCGGCATAAACTTTGTGCACAAACGACCTGCGGGGCTGTGGCAAAAGCAATTAAATTCGGGTTGATATAAGTTTAGCCCGTTTATAAATTTCATCAAACGCAGAAGATATTCCAGAAAAAACATTGATAGATTTAATACAGTCATAAATAAACAGCTGGTTTATAACGTTTTTGCTTTCGCGCCCACCGAGACGCAGAACGCCAGATACGTCATATTCCGAACTGACAGACAGCATGCACACCCAACTTGCAATACAGTTGGATGCTAGATATTTCCCCACTTGAAAACCAAGTGACGTGTTTTCTATATTATCATTATACGGGATAGGCTCGAGGTCGAAATTTGTTATTTTACTACGTCCCTCGTGCAATGCACTGGCATAAAGCAATTGTCCTGTACTAATTGTTCCAATCCCGAGGTCCGGACTTAATTGGATAATGTTGGCTGCCGCTGCTCCAGCATCCGGTGGTGAAATTTTATTCACTTCGTGCAAAACAAAAGCTGCCAGCTTAAGTGCAAACTCAGTTCTACGATTACTATCGTGGTATACCATATCTATAAAATGGCGACGGCCGATCATATCGGTATTTTTGAGTACAGACGCCAATACATCAATAGACTCAACAATAAAAGGATGAATTATTTCTGTATAAATATCTTTTTCGACATCAATATAGGAATGTAGCAATGCGCTCATCGATATTCTCTCTACAGAAATATCAAATAAACTTATAATTTTTATACTCTTATATCTTCCCCTCTA
>NZ_JOPD01000053.1:0-1224 GCF_002153575.1 Acetobacter sp. DsW_54 | reverse complement strand
TGGAGGGTTCTAAAAACCCCCTGGTTTTGAGGTCTTCTGTATGATTCTATTTCTTCTGCGTTGATTGAGGGAATGGCGATATGAAGCAGTCTGGTTTCTTTGATGTTGAAGAGCGTCTTGCCCGGCTGAGTGGGCTTGGCGATCAGCTCGAAGCGTTTTCCCGGACTGTGGATTTTGAAGCGTTCCGTCCTGATCTGGACAAGGCCCTGGCGTATTCCGATGGAAGCAAGGGCGGACGGCCGCCATTTGATCCTGTGCTGATGTTCAAGATCCTGGTGATCCAGACGCTGAACAATCTGTCTGATGAGCGGACGGAATATCTGATCAACGATCGCCTCTCCTTTATGCGTTTCCTTGGGCTGGGACTTTCAGATCGGGTGCCGGATGCCAAAACGGTCTGGCTGTATCAAAAGCGTCTGACCCAGGCGGGTGCGATCGATGGGCTGTTCAACCGCTTTGATGCGACCCTGCGTAACGCCGGGTATTTGCCGATGTCAGGCCAGATCCTGGATGCCACGCTGGTAGCGGCTCCGAAGCAGCGGAACACCAATGCAGAGAAAGCGGATCTGCGAGCAGGCCGTATTCCTGAAGACTGGCAGGACAAACCCGCAAAGCTGTCGCACAAGGATCGTCATGCGCGCTGGACACTGAAGTTCACGAAGGCGAAGCGGCAGGATGATGGAACCATGCCATCCAGCGATCTCGCCATCCCGTTCTTTGGCTATAAATCGCATGTTTCCATCGATCGGAAATACCGGTTCATCCGGAAATGGAAAACAACGCATGCCGCTGCCAGTGATGGCGCGCGATTGAGAGAGGGGCTTCTGGATAAAACCAATACGGCCTCAAGTGTCTGGGCCGACACGGCCTATCGCTCAAAAGCCAACGAAGACTTCATGGAAAAGCAGGGCTTTGTCTCCAAGGTTCATCGCAAAAAGCCGCATCTCAAGCCTATGCCCCGGCATATCCAGAAATCAAATGCTGGAAAGTCGGTCATCCGCTCGCGTGTCGAGCATGTCTTTGCCGATCAGAAGTCACAGACGGGGCTGTTTGTCCGGACTGTCGGTATCAGTCGAGCCACCATGAGGATCGGGCTCGCCAATATCGTCTACAATATGCGCCGCCTCCTCTTCCTCGAAAGATTGAACGCGAGCGCATAGCCATCCAGCGAGAGACAACTCCCAATCTGCTCAAAACGCAGACTGGACGCCATCGCAAAAACCG
>NZ_JOPD01000003.1:7500-387535 GCF_002153575.1 Acetobacter sp. DsW_54 | reverse complement strand
GGGGGGTTGTACCCTGCCCCGCCTGTGTCTGCCCGGAGGAAGTCATGCTTACTTGAAGCGGAAGGTGATACGACCTTTGGACAGGTCATAAGGGGTCATTTCCACATTCACCCGGTCACCCGCCAGAACGCGAATACGGTTCTTGCGCATCTTGCCGCTGGTATGGGCGAGAATAACGTGTTCGTTGTCCAGCTTTACGCGGAACATGGCATTAGGCAGCAGTTCGGTCACTGTGCCGCTAAATTCGATCATGTCTTCTTTAGACATTGCATCCTTCGTGTATGTTGAAACTGACGGAAGTTTGGTCAGCAGATATGGTTGAGGGGCGCTTGGCGGTCAAGCATTAGGTGTTTGCTCTGCCAGGGCATCCAGCCGGGCAGAAACGCTAAGGGCGTGGGCTTGCAGCCCTTCGGCATGGGCCAGAGCCACGGCGGAAGGGCCAATCCGGCGCAGGGCATCCGGCCCGCCGGAAAGGAAAGTGGTACGCTTCATGAAGTCGTAAATCGACAGGCCAGAGGCAAAGCGCGCGGTGCGTGATGTGGGCAGAACATGGTTTGGCCCCCCCACGTAATCGCCTACCGCTTCCGGGCAGAAACGGCCAAGGAATGCGGCTCCCGCGTGCCGGACATGGACAAAAAGGGCCTCGGGGTCATCCACCATCAGTTCCAGATGTTCGGGTGCCAGACGGTTGGCCAGTTCCACGGCTTCCAGCAGATCGCGGGTGATCAGCACAGCCCCGTTACGGGCCCAGCTTGCACTGGCAATGGCCGTGCGGGAGAGAACCTTAAGCTCTGCATCCACAGCCGCAATGACCTTGTCGGCAAAAGCTGAATCGGGGGTAATCAGGGTGGCCTGTGCAAGCTCGTCATGCTCGGCCTGCGCCAGCAGGTCGAGTGCGATCACACGCGGGTCGGACCCCGAATCGGCAATGACCACCACATCGGACGGTCCTGCAATGCTATCAATCCCCACATGGCCAAAGACCTGCCGCTTGGCTTCGGCCACATAGGCGTTGCCGGGGCCAACAATGCGGTCAACGGGGCGGATGGTCTGGGTGCCATAAGCCATGGCCCCAACGGCCTGTGCGCCACCTACCCGGTAGATTTCGGTCACGCCTGCGCGTGCGGCTGCGGCGAGCACCAGCGGGTTGATCACCCCGTCAGGCGTTGGCACGCACATGGCCAGCCGGTTGACCCCCGCCACCTTGGCGGGAATGGCGTTCATCAGCACGGAGGAGGGGTAAGCCGCCTTGCCACCGGGCACATACAGCCCCGCCGCATCCAGCGGAATCCAGCGCATGCCCAGAGTCATGCCCTCGGCATCCGTGTAGCGCATGTCGGATGGAAGCTGCTTTTGGTGGAAGCTTTCAATCCGCCGCGCCGCCACGTCCAGTGCTTCAAGCAGTTCGGGGCTGACCTGTGCCGTGGCTTCGGCAATTTCCTGCGCTGTAAAGGCCAGCGTGGCCGGGGTTACGGGCAGGCGGTCAAAGCGTTCGGTCAGGGCGCACAGGGCAGCGTCGCCCTCCTTGCGCACGGAGGTCAGAATATTGGCCACGGGGGTTGTAACTTCCTGCCCCTGTTCTTCCCGGTTGGTCAGCAGCGCGTTGAAGGCGCTCTCAAAACCGGCATCACGCGTATTAAGCCGTTTCATGGAATCCGATCTGCCTTACACATTATTTTGCAGCGGTTGTGGTACCCGCAAGCGCCGTGCGGAAGCGGGAGAGAATGCAGTCAATCTGGTCAGGGCGGGTTTTGAGCGCCGTGCGGTTGATAATCAGGCGGCTGGAAACCTGCGCTATGGTTTCAACCTCTTTCAGCCCGTTGGCCCGCAGTGTGGAGCCGGTGTCCACCAGATCCACAATCAGGCGGGACAGGCCAAGCATGGGGGCCAGTTCCATCGCACCGTGCAGATGCACAATGGTGGCGTTAATACCGCGTGCGGCAAAAAAGCGGCGGGTAATGGCGGGGTATTTGGTCGCCACCCGAACTTCCGACCAGCGGGCCCATTCCTGCGGGTCATGCGGCAGGTGGGCTGGCTGGGCCACGGCAATGCGGCACGCCCCTATGCCAAGGTCCAGCGGTGCATAAATTTCGGGGTAGTCAAATTCCATCAGCACGTCAGAGCCGCAAATGCCAACCTGCGCGCCGCCTGCAGCAACAAAGGTGGCTACGTCAAACGAGCGAACGCGCACGATGTCCACGCCGGGGTCTTCGGTGGAAAAACGCAGCTTACGGCTGCTGTCACCAAGGCAATCGGCCGAAGGGGCCATGCCGGTACCCGCCATAAGGGGGGTTACGGCCTTGAGAATACGGCCCTTGGGCAGGGCCAGAACCATCTGCCCGTCATGGCCCGCACCGAGCGCGTTGGCGGTCTGGGGGTCTGGAAAGGGCTGGTTCATGCAAACTCCGGCAGGCAAGGCATTGAAATGCGGCCTGCTCTCCTAGCACAAGGTGGCCGGGAAGAAAAACCGGCAGCCTGTTTTCCGGGTGGAAGACGTTCTTCCACCCGGAAAAGACAGTGCGGGTTTTAGCGCTTCCACCACCCGGTACGGCGGCGGGTAGCGGGTGGGCTGTCCTCAATCACGATCGGCTGTACCAGAGGTTCGGCTTTTTCCTCTGTGACAGGGGCGGTCGTGGTGTCTGCCTGCGGTGCGGCCTCTGCGCTGGTTTTGCGCGTGGTGCGGCGGCGGGTCGGCTTTTTGGGGGCCTCATCCTCCGCGCCCTGTGCGGCAGGGGTATCCTGCACCGTTTCGGCTTCCGTGCTTGCAGCGGCGGTTCTGCTGCGTGCTGCGCGGCGGCGGGCCGGCTTTTTGGGAGCTGCCTCGGCAGTTTCACCCGCATCGGCCACTGGGGTTTCTGCCGGTGCGTCTGCCGTATCCGCAGGTGCCTCGGCCTTGGCGGAAGCAGGTTTGCGCGTGGCGCGGCGGCGGGTTGGCTTTTTGGGGGCCTCCTGCTCATCAACCTGTGCGTCTGCCTGCGGGGCTGGTGCGGCTTCGGCCACCACATCCTTGCGGGCGGGTTCTCTGGCTGCGGGAGCAGGGGCGGGCTTGGCCTGCGCACTGTTTTCTAGCAGTTCAAAAATATCCGGCCCATCGCCAAACGGGTTGGCAGGGGTTGGCCCGGTCCAGACCGCGCGTTGCGGGCGGGGAGCGGGGCCTTCCTCTATGGTCACGCGCTGTTCTGCCCCCGATTCGGGAGCCTGACGCTGCACGCGGGAGTGGCGTGTGCGGCGGCGACCGGGAACAAGGTGCTGCCCATCGGCGCCCTGCTGCTGTGCGGGAGCACTTGGAGCGGCCTCGTTTGCTGCGGGTTCCTCGGTGTCTTCCGCGTCCGTTTCGGCGGAAGCGGGCGTGCCATTCTGGCCCTGCGCATTACCGTTGCCATTCCCGCCACGGCGACGACGGCGACGGCGACGACGGCGTGGTTCCTCATCCCCTGTGGCGGCTTCTGCCGTGTCTGGGGTGGGGCTGGAAGGTGTTGCCGCGGGAGCGGATGAGGGAACATCCACATCCACATTTTCAACCGGAGGCAGCGCGTGCTGCTGTGCGGCTGCCATGGGGCGGGCCGGGGAGCGGCGTTCGATGCGGATTTCCGGCGCGGGGAGTGTGTTATCGGGCGAGAACAGCACTTCCATCTGGTGGCGCTGCTCAATATTGGCCAGCCAGTCACGCTTGTTGTTGAGGATGTAGAAGGCAATTTCGGCCGCTACATGCACCGTAATGGCGCCAGCGCGGCGGCGTGCGCCTTCCTCTTCCACGGAGCGCAGCACGTGCAGGGCGGAGCTTTCCACGCTGCGGGTCATGCCGGTGCCGTTGCAGTGCGGGCAGACCGTAAAGGCCGCTTCTGCCACAGACGGGCGCAGCCTCTGGCGGGACATTTCCAGCAGGCCAAAATGCGATATGGAACCGATCTGGATACGGGCGCGGTCGTGGCGCAGGGCGTCCTTCAGGCGGCGCTCGATGGTGGCGTTATGGCGGCGGGATTCCATGTCAATAAAGTCAATGACAATCAACCCGGCCAGATCGCGCAGACGGAGCTGGCGGGCCACTTCGTCCGCTGCTTCCTGATTGGTACGGAAGGCGGTTTCTTCAATATTGCGCTGGCTGGTGGCCTTGCCGGAGTTTACGTCAATGGCGACGAGTGCTTCGGTCTGGTTGATGACCAGATACCCACCCGAGCGTAGCGCCACCACGGGGGAGAACATGGCATCCAGATGCCCTTCCACATGGTAGTGGGTGAAGAGCGGCTGATGCTCCTTGCTCCACAGGCGCACTTTTTCGGCGTGCTGGGGCATGAGCATGCGCATGAAGTCGCGCGCGGCTTTCCACCCGCTTTCACCATCCACCACAATCTCGCTGACATCACGCGTGTATACATCGCGGATGGCGCGTTTGACCAGACTGGCTTCCTCATAAATCAGGGCCGGGGCCATGGACTGGAGCGTGTGCTCGCGAATGTCGTCCCACAGATGGAGCAGGTATTCGCAGTCGCGCGTAATTTCGGGGCCGGGGCGCTGGGCACCGGCGGTGCGCACGATCATGGCCATGCCGCGCGGCAGGTTCAGGCTGCTGACAATATCGCGCAGGCGGCGGCGGTCGGCCACGGATGTAATCTTGCGGGAAACACCGCCCCCACGCAGCGCGTTGGGCATGAGCACGCAGTAACGGCCGGCGAGCGAGACGTAGGTGGTGAGCGCTGCACCCTTGTTGCCACGTTCTTCCTTGACGACCTGCACCAGCAGAACCTGACGGCGGCGGATAACTTCCTGAATACGGTAGTTGCGCAGGAAGCGTGCAATCCGCTTCTGAATAAGCGCTTCCTCGCCCGTATCGGTTTCACCGCTTACGTATTCGGGTGTTTCCTGCCGGTCTTCATCCCCTTCGGCACCGTCGTTCTCGGCGGTGCTGGAGGTTTCATCCGCTTCGGCATCCGCATTGCGGGCGGTGGCTTCGTCCTCATCGGAATCGGAGCCAGCGTCGTCCATCAGCGTTTCTTCTTCGGCCTGAAGGGCGAGAAGTTTTTCGCGGTCAGCTACCGGGATCTGGTAATAATCCGGGTGAATTTCGCTAAAGGCGAGAAAGCCGTGCCGGTTGCCGCCATATTCTACAAAGGCAGCTTGCAGGCTGGGTTCTACACGAATAACGCGAGCGAGGTAGATATTGCCTTTAAGCTGCTTTTTTGCAGCAGATTCAACATCATAATCTTCGAGTCTATTTCCGTCCATCACAACAACACGCGTTTCTTCTGCGTGTGTTGCGTCGATCAGCATCCGCTTTGACATAAAAAGAAAAACTCCGGTGCGCTGGTGGCCAGCCTGAGCGGTGCTTTTGCCAACGTGGCGCAGCACGGAGCAGGGGCGCTTCCAGCGGGTATAAACAGGCGTGAAATGGAAAACCGAAGGTGCACCCAACGCCCGCTGGCAGCCGCGCGCCAGTGCCCGGCAGGCATGCTGGTGCCTGTGGTCTGGCCGAGATACTCAGGGCAATGGGGCGAGCTATGGTCGTGTATCCTTCAATCATCACTTTGCTCGGCTTCCGGGTGCTGGGTGGTGGCGGGGCATGCCGCGCAAACACAACGCCCAAAAGGCTACAAGCAGGATGCACGGCAGGTACACTAATGCCCAGATGCCATGCACATTAAGCATGACCCAAATACAGCAAGACTGCAAGCTATTCGTAATAAAGGCTTTGGGGTGTAAATGAGTGGTTATTTTTTTGCCATTTTTCGGGCACAGTGTCCGCCAGATAACCCAAGGATAAAGGCGCGCTTGATGGCACCGCACAGGCCGGACCACGTTTGGTCGGATACGCACCTGCTGCTCCCTGCGCCGCAGGGCCTGTCCGTGCCGCGCAGAACCTTCCTGACCACTGCGGCAGGCGGGGTGGTGGGGGCTGGTATTGTGGCCAGTTCTCTGGATCCCGCCAGTGCGCGTACGGCGCACCATACTGCGGCGGTGCATGCGCCTGCCGTGGTCGGGCGCGCCCAGCCACCCAAGCCGCTGGTCATGCTGGACCCGGGGCATGGGGGTAAAGACCCCGGAGCCATTGGTTTTTCCGGCACCTATGAAAAGCACGTGGCCGAGGCCGCAGCGCAGGAATTGGCGCGGCAGTTGCTGGCAACGGGGCGCTACCGCGTAGCCCTTACGCGCTCGAGTGACCACTTTATTCCGCTGGACGGGCGGGTGGATATGGCCCAGCAGCACGGGGCGTCTCTTTTTGTGTCCATGCATGCAGATGCGCTGCATAATGCCAGTGTGCGTGGGGCGAGCGTGTACACCCACGCCCACGGGGCATCGGACAGCCAGACGGCAGATCTGGCCCGTACAGAAAATAGTGCAGACCGCTTTGGTGGCCCCATGGTGCACGGGGCTTCGCCCGAGGTGCAGCGTATTCTGGCCAGTCTGGTAACGGAGGAAACCCGCAAGGGGTCCTCGCATATGGCGCAGGCGGTGGTGTCTGCTTTTCAGTCCCGCGTGCAGCTTTTAACGCACCCGCACCGCCATGCGGCATTTGCGGTGCTTAAATCCGCACAGATTCCCTCGGTTCTGGTGGAAATGGGCTTTATGTCCAACAGGCTGGATGAGGCGGCTCTGCGGCAGGCAGGGCACAGGGCTATGGTGGCAGGGGCCATGTGCCATGCCGTTAACCTGTATTTTGCCTCTGCTGGTGCGGGGCTGGCAGGCTGAAACTATTTTGGGGTGTGTGCTGTTGCCGGGGTGGCTAGGAATAGCCTGCGGCCAAAATGCTGGCGGCTTGCGCACAGGGCATCAGTATTTTTGAAAAGGGGAGAGTAAAGCGGGAGGCCAGAAAAGCAGAAGCCCCCTTGCGGGGGCTGCTTTGCTTGACAAATTCCCGGGGGAGAATTTGGTGCCCAGAAGAAGACTCGAACTTCCACAACCTTTCGGTCACAGGTACCTGAAACCTGCGCGTCTACCAATTCCGCCATCTGGGCTCAAATGGCAACCCGGAGTGTTCCGGGCTGGTGAAGAGGCATTTACCCCGCACGCATGCTACCGTCAACAGGTAAAATGATTTTTTTTGACGAATTTGTGTCGGCCCCTCCTCTGGCCTGTTGGGAGCGAATGCAACACAGTGCATGTATTGCGTGAAGCGCAAGAGACTGAAGCAAGGGAATGCGGGCATGAGTGGGAACAAGACTGCGGCCGTGCTGGGCGGGAATGGCTTTGTTGGCCAGTATGTTGTGCAGTGTCTGGCGCAGGCCGGATACACGGTGCGTGTTGCCAGCCGAAGGCCGGACCAGGGTGCCCTGCTGCGCCCCATGGGGCGGGTGGGGCAGGTTGCGCCCTTTTATGCCTCGGTGCTGGATGACAGCACGGTAGCCTGTGTCGTGCGCGGGGCGGATGTGGTGGTCAACCTTGCGGCGGTTCTGTCCTCATCCTCCGCACAGAGCTTGCAGGCGGTCAATGTGGAAGGGGCGGGGCGCGTGGCCCGCCTTGCGGCGGAGGCCGGGGTTGCGCGCTATGTGCACATGTCCGCCCTTGGTGCTTCGGCCGATGCGCCCTCTGCCTACGGGCGGAGCCGCGCTGCGGGGGAAGAGTTGGTCAGGCAGTTCCGTCCGGATGCCTCCCTTGTGCGCCCTTCGGTTATTTTTGGGCCGGAAGACAAATTCTTTAATCTGTTCGGTACGCTGGCGCGCTACCTGCCGTTTATGCCGGTCTATGGGGCAACCACCCGCGTGCAGCCTGTTTATGTGGGGGATGTGGCGCAGGCCGTGGCGCAGTTGGCGACCACGCCCGAACTGGCCGGGCGGGAATGGCTGCTTGGCGGGCCGGATATTATGACCATGCAGGATATTGCCGAGTTCGCATTGCAGCAGACGCAGCGTGACAAGCCCGTAATGCGTGTGCCTCTGGCGCTGGCGCGGTTGCAGGCAGCGGTGCTGGAGCGCTTGCCGGGCAAGCTGCTCACGCGCGACCAGTTGCTCATGCTCTCGCAGGATAATGTTGTGCCACCAACGGAATCGGGGTTCGAGGTGCTGGGTATTGTGCCGCGCAGTGTGGCGGCCTGTGTGCCCTTCTATCTGGAACGGTACAGGGCTGGCGGCGGTCGGTCCGGGGTTTTTGTTCCACAACGGTAGGTTGGGTTCATAAAGGTCCGGAATGGAACCAATTATTTTATAAAAAATACGCCATTTAACGCCATTCCGGGCCTAAAATTAAAATAGGTAAGCAATGCTGTCTTTTTATCCGGAAGGATAACAGGCACTTTCCCTCCTGCTTGATTTTAGGGGGGCGAGGACTGTCTGCCGCGCCCTTGTTAGCCGGGGATGGCGTATGACAACCAAGATGCTGAAATTTGTCTCCGTTCCGCAAAAGCAGCCACAAAAACGCACGGCGGCTGAGCGGCGGACGGATTTTGACGAAATTTACGATGACTTTAAGCCAGAACAGGCCACCGAACAGGCTAGCCGCTGCTCGCAGTGCGGCGTTCCGTTCTGCTCTGTTCACTGCCCGCTGGGGAACAACATTCCCGACTGGCTGATGCTCACGGCGCAGGGCCGGCTGGAGGAGGCTTATGGTGTCTCCTCCGCTACCAACACCTTCCCCGAAATCTGTGGCCGCATCTGCCCGCAGGATCGCCTGTGTGAAGGAAGCTGCGTGATCGAACCGGGGTTCGAGAGCGTGACCATTGGCGCGGTTGAGCGGTTTGTAACGGACACGGCGTTTGAAAACGGCTGGGTCAAGCCGGTCAGCCCCCTGCGTGAGCGCGCCGAATCCGTAGGGATCGTCGGGGCTGGCCCCGCAGGGCTGGCCGCGGCAGACCAGCTGCGTGCGCAGGGTTATCAGGTCCATGTCTATGACCGGTATGACCGCGTGGGCGGCCTGCTGGTGTATGGTATTCCCGGCTTCAAGCTTGAAAAGCACATTGTGGCCCGCAGGCATGAACTGCTGGTGGAGGGCGGTGTTGTCTTCCATCTGGGGCAGGGTATTGGCAACGGCCCGGGCGAGTTGTCCTTTGCTGAACTGCGTGGGCGGCATAATGCGCTGCTGATCGCAACAGGCGTGTACAAGTCCCGCGCCATTGGTGGCCCCGGTGCGGGCCTTGCCGGGATTGAAAAGGCGCTGGATTACCTGACCGCCTCCAACCGTCGCTCCCTTGGGGATGTCCTGCCTGATGAGGCACAGGCACTGGATGCTGCAGGTAAAAACGTGGTGGTGCTGGGTGGTGGTGACACGGCCATGGACTGCGTGCGCACGGCTATCCGCCAGGGTGCCAAATCGGTGCGCTGCCTCTATCGCCGTGACCGCGCGAACATGCCCGGCTCCACGCGTGAGGTGAAGAACGCGGAAGAAGAAGGCGTGCAGTTTGAATGGCTGGCCGCCCCCGAAGCTTTTCTGGGCGACACCCACGTAACAGGCGTGCGCGCATCCCGCATGAAGCTGGGCCTGCCCGATGCCTCGGGTCGCCAGTCGGTGGAACCGCTGGAAGGGTCTTCCTTTACACTGGAAGCGGATCTGGTGATCGCAGCTCTCGGCTTTGACCCCGAACCCCTGCCGCAGTTGTGGGATGAGCCCGCTCTGGCGGCATCGCGCTGGGGTACGCTCAAAGTGGACCAGAAAAGCTTCATGACCTCGCTGCCCGGTGTGTTTGCAGCAGGGGATATTGTGCGTGGGGCCAGTCTGGTCGTGTGGGCGATCAAGGACGGGCGGGAAGCCGCCCAGAGCATCCATGAGTGGATCAAGGCCGATGCAATGGCTCGTACGGCGGAGCAGGGATAATGGATATGGAACAGTTTTCGTACACTGTTTCCGCTGAAAGCGGTGAAGAGTTTCTCAAGGCGTGGGACGCCAACGTACAGGCGCTGGATGGGCTGTATGACCCGGCGGACGAACGCGATTCCTGCGGTGTGGGCCTTGTGGCGGCACTGGACGGCAAGCGCCGGCGTGAGGTGGTGGAAGCCGGTATTGCCGCGCTTAAAGCCATCTGGCACCGTGGCGCGGTTGATGCCGATGGCAAAACGGGCGACGGCGCGGGCATTCATGTAGAAATCCCGCAGGAGTTTTTTGCTGACGCCATCACCAGCACGGGCGACCGCCCGAGCGATGGCCCCATTGCCGTGGGGCAGGTGTTTTTGCCCAAGACCGATTTTGTGGCGCAGGAACAGTGCCGCCAGATTATCGAAACCCAGATTCTGGCCTTTGGCTATGGCATTTACGGCTGGCGTCAGGTGCCGATCGACACCTCCTGCATTGGTGAAAAAGCCAATGCAACCCGCCCCGAAATCGAGCAGATCCTTATCCGCAACCTGCCGGGCAAAACGGAGGAAGCGTTTGAGCGCGACCTCTACGTTATTCGCCGCCGGATAGAAAAGGCTGCTATTGCAGCGCAGGTGGACCTGTATATCTGCTCGCTCTCCTGCCGCTCCCTTATCTATAAGGGCATGTTCCTTGCCGAGCATCTGACCGAGTTCTACCCGGATCTGCTGGACGAACGTTTTGTCAGCCGCTTTGCCATTTACCACCAGCGGTATTCGACCAACACCTTCCCCACATGGAAGCTGGCGCAGCCGTTCCGCCGCCTTGCCCATAATGGTGAAATCAACACCATTTCGGGCAACATCAACTGGATGAAAAGCCACGAAACACGGCTGTCTCACCCGGATCTGGACCCGTGGATGGCGGACATCAAGCCGCTGGTGCAGGCCGGTGGGTCGGATACGGCAACGCTGGATAACGTGTTTGAACTGCTGACCTTTGCCGGGCGGGATGCGCCCGCTGCCAAGGCGCTGATGATCCCCGCCAGCGTGGGCGGCAATGCGGCCATGAAGCCCGAACACCGGGATATGTTCACCTACTGCAACGCGGTTATGGAACCGTGGGACGGCCCCGCCGCCCTGTGCGCGACCGATGGCCGCTGGGTTGTGGCCGGGCTGGACCGCTCCGGCCTGCGCCCGCTGCGCTATACGGTTACAACCGATAACCTGCTGATTGTGGGGTCCGAAACCGGTATGGTGCGCGTGCCTGAAAACGCCATTGTCAGCCGTGGCCGCCTTGGCCCGGGCGAGATGATTGGTGTGGATCTGGACGACGCCAAACTCTACGGCAACAGCGCCCTGCTGGATGTGCTGTCCTCCCGTCAGGATTTTTCTGACTGGATCAAACGCACCCAGAAGATCGGCCATCTTGTCCGCTCCGAAGTGACCGAGCCGGTTTACTACACGGGCGATGAACTGCGCCGCCGCCAGCTGGCCGTAGGCACCACGCTGGAAGAGCTGGAAACCCTGCTCCACCCGATGGTGGAAGACGCGAGCGAAGCCATTGGCTCCATGGGGGATGATACTCCTCTGGCCGTGCTGTCGCCCCGTTACCGTGGCCTGTCGCACTATTTCCGCCAGATGTTCAGCCAGGTGACCAACCCGCCCATCGACAGCCTGCGTGAATCGGGGGTGATGAGCCTTGCCACGCGTCTGGGTAACCTTGGCAACATTCTCGACCAGTCGGCCGAGCAGTGCGACATGCTGCAACTGCCCAGCCCGGTTCTGACCTCGGGCGAGTATGAAGCCCTGCGCGGCTTCTGCGGTACGTCCGCCAGTGTGATTGACTGCACCTTCCCCGCAAAGGATGGTGAGGCCGGTCTGCGTGAGGCCATTGCCCGCATCCGCCGCGAAGCGGAGGAAAGTGTGCGGGGTGGCTGCACCCATGTCTTCCTGACAGATGAAGGCCAGTCCCCCGACCGGGCTTCCATCCCCATGATTCTGGCCACCGGGGCCGTGCATACGCATCTGGTACGGACGTCCCTGCGTACCTTTACCTCGCTTAACGTGCGCACCTCCACGGCGCTGGATGTGCATGCCATTGCCGTGACCATTGGTGTGGGGGCCACAACGGTTAACCCGTATCTGGCGCAGGAAAGCATTGCAGACCGCCATCGTCGTGGCCTGTTTGGCAGCCGCAGCCTGCGTGAATGCATGGAGCGCTACCGCAAGGCGGTGGACAAGGGTCTGCTCAAGATCATGTCCAAAATGGGTATTTCCATTGTGGCGTCCTACCGTGGTGGCTGCAATTTTGAAGCCGTGGGCCTGTCCCGCGCGCTTACGGCGGAGTTCTTCCCCGGTATGCCTTCGCGCATTTCCGGTATTGGCCTGTCGGGTATTGCCCGCAACGCGCTCAGCTTCCACGAGCAGGCATGGGGTTCGGCTTCCGCGCTCACCCTGCCGGTTGGCGGGCTGTACAAACTGCGCCGCAGTGGGGAGCAGCACGCATTTGATGGCGGGCTGATCCATATGCTCCAGACCGCCGTGGCAACAGACAGCTTTACCATTTACCAGCGTTATGCCGATGCCGTGCGTGCCCAGCCGCCCGTGGCCCTGCGTGACCTGCTCGACTTCCGCGAAGGGCGCACGCCTATTCCGGTAGAAGAGGTGGAAAGCATTACGCAACTGCGTAAACGCCTGATCTCGCCTGCCATTTCGCTCGGCGCACTCAGTCCTGAAGCGCATGAGACCCTCTCCATCGCCATGAACCGGATTGGCGCAAAATCCGATTCCGGTGAGGGTGGGGAAGACCCGGCACGCGCCAAGCCACGCCCGAATGGGGATAACGCATCCTCCGCCATCAAACAGGTGGCGTCTGGCCGCTTCGGGGTGACCGCGCAGTATCTGAACGACTGCCGCGAGCTGGAAATCAAGGTGGCTCAGGGAGCCAAACCGGGTGAGGGCGGGCAGCTGCCCGGCTTCAAGGTCACCGAGCTTATTGCCAAGCTGCGCCATGCAACGCCGGGGGTCACGCTGATCTCCCCGCCGCCGCACCACGATATTTATTCCATCGAGGATCTGGCCCAGCTTATTTATGACCTCAAGCAGATCAACCCCGATGCCAGCGTAACCGTTAAGCTGGTGGCCCGTTCGGGTATTGGCACCATTGCCGCGGGTGTGGCCAAGGCCAAGGCCGACGCCATTCTTATTTCCGGCCATTCCGGTGGTACGGGGGCAAGCCCGGTCAGCTCCATCAAATACGCGGGTCTGCCGTGGGAGCTGGGGCTGGCGGAAACGCATCAGGTTCTCATGCTCAACCGTCTGCGCCACCGCGTGCGCCTGCGTGCCGATGGTGGCATCAAGACCGGGCGTGATGTGGTGATCGCCGCCATGCTGGGTGCGGAAGAGTTTGGTATTGGCACGGCCAGCCTTGTGGCCATGGGCTGCATTATGGTGCGCCAGTGCCACTCCAACACCTGCCCGGTTGGCGTGTGCTCGCAGGACCCGGCCATGCGCGCCAAGTTTGAAGGCACGCCGGAAAAGGTGATCAACCTGTTCTCCTTCATTGCGGAGGATGTGCGGAACATTCTGGCTTCCCTTGGCTTCCGTACGCTGAACGAGATTATTGGCCGCACGGACCTGCTGCGTCAGGTTTCTCGCGGGGCGGATTATCTGGACGATCTGGACCTGAACTCCCTGCTTTCGCAGGCAGACCCGGGGCCGTTTGCCCGTTACTGCACGCTTGAAGGCCGTAACGAGGTGCCCGATACGCTGGACGCGCAGATGATCAACGATGCCCGTCCGCTGTTTGACCATGGTGAGAAAATGCAGCTGCACTACAATGTGCAGAACACCCAGCGCGCCATTGGCACGCGCATTTCCTCCCTCATCGTGCGCCAGTTCGGCATGAAAACGCTGGCTCCGGGCCACCTGACCGTGCGCCTGCGCGGCTCGGCCGGGCAGTCCCTTGGGGCGTTTGCGGTGCAGGGCCTCAAGCTGGAAGTGCTGGGCGATGCAAACGATTACGTGGGTAAGGGTCTTTCGGGCGCGACCATCACGGTTCGTCCGTCTCCGTCTTCCACGCTTGTGTCCAACCAGAACGCCATTATTGGCAACACGGTGCTCTACGGCGCTACAGCGGGTGAGTTGTATGCCGCAGGGCAGGCTGGTGAACGCTTTGCCGTGCGTAACTCTGGCGCTACAGCGGTTATTGAAGGCTGCGGTTCCAACTGCTGCGAATACATGACCGGTGGTACCGTTGTGGTGCTGGGTGAAGTGGGCGACAACTTTGGCGCAGGCTTTACCGGCGGCATGGCCTTTGTGCTGGACAGCAATGGGGGCTTTACCAAGCGCATCAACCCCGAAGCTCTGCTGTGGTCGCGTGTAACCGACCCCAAATGGGCCGAAAGCCTGCGTGCTCTGGTGGAACGCCATGTGGAGGAAACCGGCTCGGCCTACGCCTCCATGCTGCTGCATAAGTGGGACGAGGTTCTGCCCCAGTTCTGGCAGATTGTGCCCCGCGACTACGCCAGAATCATCGGCTTTGATGTTGAAGGTGCAGAACAGGCCAAATCGGCCTGAACCAGCCTTAACAGGGCATGCGTGCACAAAACGGGCGGGGGCTTATGGCTCTCGCCCGTTTTGCCGTTCTGGTGCCTTGTCTTTGCATGCAAGGGCTCTCGCCTCTGGTGGATTTGCGCGGTAGAGTGGGGGCATGGAACATACCGCGCATTTTTCCCGTTCGCTGTCACTTCCGCTCATGGCGGCGGAAGCCGGACCTGCCCCTTCCTCCGACCAGAGCGTTGCTACCCTGCCGCGCTGGGACCTGTCGGCCCTGTACGCGGGCATGGACGATCCGCAACTGGAGGCCGATCTGGCTGGAGCTGCCGCGGCTGCCAAAAGCTTTGCCAAGCTGTATCTGGGCCGCCTGAACAGCCTGAACGGCGGGCAGTTGGCGCAGGCCATGAGCGAGTTTGAAGAGATAGAGGAAAAACTGGGCCGGGCAGGCTCCTATGCCTCGCTGCTGTTTGCTGCGGATTCGTCTAACCCGTCCATCAGCCGCTTCAGCCAGTCCATTAACGAACGGCTGACCGATATTTCCACCGACCTCCTGTTCTTCGGGCTGGAACTCAACCGGCTGGAAGAGGCCGACCTTCAGGCCAAAATGGACGATCCCGCTCTTGCCCGCTGGCAGCCTTACCTGCGTGACGTGCGCATGTACCGTCCCCACCAGCTTGGCGATGACGTGGAAAAAGTGCTGCTGGAAAAATCCGTAACCGGCGCGCAGGCATGGTGCCGCCTGTTTGATGAAACCATAGCCGCTCTGCGGGTTACGGTGGATGGGCAGACCATGACGGTGGGCGATGCGCTTAACCGCCTGTCCGATACAGACCGTGGAGTGCGCGAGCGCGCAGGCAAGGCCGTGGGGAGCGTGTTTGAAGAGAATGTGCGCCTGTTTGCGCTCATTACCAACACGCTGGCCAAGGACAAATCCATATCCGACGGGTTGCGGCATTTTGCCCGCCCCACATCCTCGCGCAATCTGTCCAACATGGTGGAAGATGGCGTGGTGGATGCGCTGGTTTCAGCCGTGCGCACGGATTATCCGCGTCTGTCCCACCGTTATTATGCGCTCAAGGCCAAATGGATGGGGCTGGACAAGCTGGAGCACTGGGACCGCAACGCCCCTCTGCCCGGTTGCGAGGACCGCCAGATTCCGTGGACTGAAGCCAAATCCATTGTGCAGAAGGCGTATGACGGGTTTGACCCGCGCATGGGCAAGGTGATCAACACCTTCCTGACCAGCCCGTGGATTGATGTGCCGCCTGCTCCCGGCAAGTCCCCCGGCGCGTTTGCCCACCCCACCGTACCATCGGCCCACCCGTATATCCTGCTCAACTACCACGGCCGCATTCGGGATGTGATGACGCTGGCGCACGAACTGGGGCACGGCGTGCATCAGGTTCTGGCGGCGAAGCAGGGTTATCTGATGTCCGACACCCCGCTCACGCTGGCCGAAACCGCCAGTGTGTTTGGTGAGATGCTCACCTTCCAGTCCCTTCTGGACGGGGAAAAAGACCCCGCCCGCCGCCGCCTGCTGCTGGCGGGCAAGGTGGAGGATATGCTCAACACCGTGGTGCGCCAGATTGCGTTCTACGAGTTTGAAACCCGCGTGCATGACGAGCGGAAAAAAGGCGAACTTCTGCCCGAACGGATTGGTGAAATCTGGCGCGCTGTGCAGACCGAAAGCCTTGGTCCGGCCTTTAACTTTACCCCTGATTACGATGTGTTCTGGGCGTATATCCCGCACTTTATCCATTCCCCCTTCTATGTGTACGCCTATGCGTTCGGGGATTGTCTGGTAAACGCGCTGTACAAGGTGTTCAGCGAAGGGGCTCCGGGTTTTCAGGATAAATACATCGCCATGCTGGAAGCCGGTGGCACACTGCGCCACAAGGAACTGCTGGCTCCCTTCGGGCTGGATGCCTCGGACCCCGGTTTCTGGCGCAAGGGGCTGGATGTGATTTCCGGCTTTATTGACCAGTTGGAGCAGGCAGAGCATGGCGCGTGATCTTGATAACTCCGGCATGTTCGGGGAATTGCGGCGTATGGTGCAGACCACCGGCACGGTGGGGGGCATTGCCGCACGTATGGCCGGGCACAAAATGGGGATCCGCACCACGGGCCTGACCCACGCGGAAGACCTTAAATCCGTGCTGGGGGGGCTTAAAGGTCCGCTCATGAAGGCCGCGCAGCTTCTGGCCACCATACCCGGTGCATTGCCGGAAGAATATGCGGAGGAACTGGCCCAGCTCCAGTCCAACGCGCCACCCATGGGCTGGAACTTTGTGCGCCGCCGCATGACGGCGGAACTTGGAGCAGGGTGGGAGAAAAACTTCCGCGCCTTTGGCAAGGAGGCCGCCGCCGCTGCAAGCCTTGGGCAGGTGCACCAAGCCATTCTGGCCGATGGCCGCCGCGTGGCCTGCAAGCTCCAGTACCCGGACATGAACTCGGCAGTGGAGGCGGACCTCAAGCAGTTCCGCATGGCCATTGGTGTTTACCACAAGCTCGACAATGCCATCCGTCAGGATGATGTGGTGGAAGAACTGGCCGAACGCCTGCGGGAAGAGCTGGATTACCGGCGTGAGGCTGCCAATATGCGCCTCTATCACGCCATTTTGCGCGACTGTCCGGATGTGACCGTACCGCTGCCGGTAGATGAGCTGAGTACCCGCCGCCTGCTGACTATGGAATGGGTAGCAGGCCAGAACCTGAATGCCGCCATCAAGGCCGGGCTTTCAGATGAGCAGAAAAAGAAAATTGCCCGTGCCCTGTTCCGGGGTTGGTACGTGCCACTCTACCAGTATGGTGTGGTGCATGGTGACCCGCATATGGGCAACTTTACCGTGCGTGAGGATGGCGGGCTGAACCTGCTGGATTTTGGGGCGATCCGCATTTTCCGGCCCTCGTTCATCAAGGGCAACATCGACCTGTACAACGCCCTGCGCACGAAGGACGAGGACCTGGCAGCCCATGCGTACGAGGCATGGGGCTTCAAGGACCTCTCGCGCGAGAAGGTGCGTGTGCTCAATGAATGGGCAAGCCTGCTTTATGCCCCGCTCATGGATAACCGCGAGCGTTACATTCAGGAAGAGAACACCCCCGAACACGGGCGCGAGGTGTTGAGCCGTGTGCATGAAGGGCTGCAAAAAACAGGGGGTGTGCGCCTGCCGCGCGAATTTGTGCTGGTGGACCGCTCGGCCATTGGGCTTGGGTCGGTGTTTATGCGGCTCAAGGTTAAAATGAACTGGAGCGAATTGTTCCACGAAATTGTGGAAGGGTTTGATGAGCAGGCCCTGACCGACCGGCAGAACGCCGCCATAAAAGAGGCCCGCTTCCCCCCTGACGCACCGCCCGCCACCTAATGGGTGGGGCGCGCGTTACAGGCTTGTAAAGGTGGGGTGCGCAAGGGCGGATGCTCCCTTGCGCACCCCAATTTGCTTAGTAAGCCTGATAGTTCGCCCGTTTGAGGTGCGTCTGGTTATATTCAAGCTGACGTGGGCTTAGCTGGAATCCCACCTCGAACCGGTAGTCGGAATCGACATTGCGGGGGGGAATTGGCAGGTCGATCGTGACCACCTTGCTGGTGGTGTCAAACGTTGCAAGGTTGGCCGGGAACGTAACGGTGTGGCGGAAGATGTGCTTGTTCACAATCCGGTCGCCATGCATCACGGCAATAAACCACGGTATGTTCAGCATCTCGGTAGAGGAGGCTGGGCCGCGTTCAACCGTAATATGCAGTACGACTCGGGTCTTCAGGTCCTTGGGGCCACCTGCGGAGCATTCTCCCTCCAGCTTGACAATACTGGCCCGCGCCACCAGATCACCAAAACCGGTACCTTTCCCGTTATACAGGTAATAATCCGCTGCCTCGGAGGGGATATGTGTAATGGGGCAGGCAGGTGCGAACTCCATGGAGGCGCTTTCTCCGCCACTGCAGGCCGCCAGAGTTGTCAGCAGGCCCATGGCCAGTGCGCCACAAGCAGTTACGCGGGGGAGCAGGCGGCGCAGGCGGGTAAGATCATAAGGCATGGAGTGATCCGGCATTATAAGGGGTGGAGGAACAAAAATAGGTGACGCACCAACCCGCAACGCCCGGCAGCGTGCGTGTTTCACGTCTTGAATGCTGCAAAACGGGTTGCATCACATGCGTCCTTTGCGTAGGCCACAACTGCCACGGCCTTTACCGGGTTTCGGGCGTAGCCTGTTTTCAGTATGCGTCTTCATAGCCAGTTATCTTCTCTATACAGTCCGCTGCAACTTTGGGGAACACCATGCCCGATCAAACTGACACCCTTACCACCACCCAGACCGCGGATACGCAGCATGGCCGCTCACTCAAGGTCCTTCTGGCTGGCCCGCGCGGCTTTTGTGCCGGGGTGGACCGCGCCATCCGTGTGGTGGAGGAAGCCATTCGCCGTTACGGCGCGCCGGTCTATGTTCGACACGAGATCGTTCATAACCGCACCGTTGTAGAGGAGCTGGAGGCACAGGGTGCCATCTTTGTGGAGGAACTGGACGAAGTTCCCGCAGATGGTCACGTTGTTTTTTCCGCCCATGGCGTGCCCAAGACCGTGCCGGCCGAAGCCGAGCGCCGCAACCTTTTGTATCTGGATGCCACGTGCCCGCTGGTGTCCAAGGTCCACCGCGAGGCCGAGCGCCATTATGCCGCAGGTGGCCCGGAAAGCCGCCATATCCTCATGATCGGCCATGCTGGCCACCCCGAGGTTGTGGGCACCATGGGCCAGCTCCCCGCCGGGGCTGTAACCCTGATCAACGATGCAGACGAAGCCCGCAGCGTGCAGCCTGCGGACCCGAGCATGCTGGCGTTCATTACCCAGACCACCCTCTCGGTTGATGATACGGCAGAAATCGTGGACATCCTGCGTGAGCGCTTCCCCCTGATCGAAGGGCCAAAGCGCGAGGATATCTGCTACGCCACCACCAACCGGCAGGAAGCGGTCAAGACCATAGCTCCCGAGTGCGATCTGGTTATTGTTATTGGCTCGCCCAACTCCTCCAACTCCCAGCGTCTGCGGGAAGTGGCCGAACGCTCTGGCGCTGCCCGTGCCCTGCTGGTGCCCCGTCTGGATGCGCTGGACTGGTCCGTGCTTGATGGCGTGGGTACGCTGGGCATTACGGCGGGTGCCTCCGCACCGGAAGCACTGGTGCAGGAAATGCTGGCAGAAATGGCCAAGCGTTACACCCTGTGCATTGAAGAACGGATCGTGAAGGAAGAAAACGTAACGTTCCGTCTTCCCGCACCCTTGGGCTAAAGGTGGTTTATGGCCGTTTACACGGACGTTAGCGACGAGGCGCTGCAGGACTTTCTGGCAGATTTTGCCATTGGGGATCTGGTGTCGTTCCGTGGCATTGCCGAGGGGGTGGAGAACACCAACTTCCAGCTGCGTACAACCGAGGGGGATTTTATTCTCACTCTGTACGAAAAGCGGGTGAATGCGCGCGAACTGCCCTGGTTCCTGGGTCTGATGCAGCACCTTTCGCGGGAAGGGGTTACCTGCCCGCAGCCGGTGGCAGACCGGCGGGGGGAAACGCTAAAAACCCTTGCGGGCCGTCCTGCGGCCATTACCACGTTTTTGCCCGGTGTCTGGCCGCGTACGGTGCGGGGTGAGCATTGCCGCCCTCTTGGCCGTGCGCTGGCGCAACTGCATGCGGCAGGCCGGTCCTATGCCCCAGAGCGCGCCAATGCGCTGGGGCCAACCGCATGGGCACCCCTGCTGCAAAGCTGCGCGGGTGGGGCCAACACGGTGCAGCCGGGTTTGCAGGCGGAGCTGGAGCAGGCTCTGGCCCGTATTGTGCCCGCATGGCCGGGCCACGGTGGCAATCCAACCCTGCCGCGCGGGCAAATTCATGCCGATCTGTTCCCCGATAACGTATTTTTCCTCAACCACGGTGTATCGGGGCTGATTGATTTCTATTTTGCCTGCACGGACTACCTTGCATACGACGTGGCCATCTGCCTGAACGCGTGGTGCTTCCAGCCCGATGGCGCGTTTAACGTGACCTTCGCCCGCCAGATGCTGCTGGGGTATGAGGAAGTGCGGAAGCTTGATGAGGCCGAGTGCTATGCCATGCCGGTTCTGGCCCAAGGTGCGGCCATGCGCTTTTTGCTGACCCGGCTGTACGACTGGATCAACACCCCGGCCGATGCGCTGGTCACGCCCAAAAACCCGCTGGATTACCTCAAACGGCTCAGGTTCCATCTGGCAACGCAGACTGTGGGTGGTTATGGACTCTGAACCTTCTTCCCCAACCCCGGAAAACCGGATGCAGGTTGAAATCTGGACAGATGGCGGGTGCAAGCCCAACCCCGGCCCCGGCGGCTGGGGGGTGTTGCTGCGCTGTAAGGGCGTTGAGCGCGAACTCTCGGGCGGGGAACTGGCAACCACCAATAACCGCATGGAACTGACAGCCGCCGCTGAAGCACTGGAAGCGCTGACCAAGCCCTGCACCGTTAACCTGCATACCGATAGCGAATATGTGCGGAACGGCATTACGCGCTGGCATACGGGCTGGGTCCGCCGGAACTGGCGCAATGCGGCGGGGGACCCTGTTGCCAATATGGATTTGTGGCGGCGCCTGCTGGATGCGGCCAAACCGCATGATGTGTCATGGCACTGGGTCAAAGGCCACTCTGGCGTGCCGGAAAACGAACTGGTGGACCAGTTGGCCACACAGGCCCGTATCCGCATGGAAGAGCAAAAAGCAGGCGCGTAATGCCGCCTGCTGCCCACCTTTACCTTACAATCTGAGAGTGGTTTGTGCATCGCCCCCGGCAGGCTGGGGGCGAGCCGTGCGCCGTAGCGGCTTATGCCGCGTTATGGCTCCATGTCAGACTGGTAAATATCAATATAGTCCTGTGGCGCATCCGGCTTGGCGTTCTGGGGCTGACCAATAACCCGTACATAAATTCTGGTCGAAGGCGTTCCGCCGTTCATCAGCACGCTCCGCGCTGCCAGGCCGCGGGCAAGAGCCATGCGCCGTGGGAGCGAGGGGTCATCCGCCGACCCTGAACTATAGGCATCCACAAGCGCGCGAACATGCGGCTTGTACGCAAGGTTCTGCCCGAATGCCAGAATAGCCTGATGCGTTTCGGGGTTAAGGTCGGCCGAGCCGGGGGCAAATGTCAGGCGCACACCACCGGGAATGGGCGTGAGAGTGCCGGTCGCCTGAAGCTGCACGGCAGGCTGCGGCGGAATGGGGAAGGGATGCACCTCCACATCGGAGGGAGGAGGAGTAAGCTGCGGCACGCCCGGTGGCGCATTGGGGATAGTGGCTTCCGGCGCGGGGCGTACCGGGGCAGGGGCTGCAACCGGTTGTGCCTGCGCGGTGCCAGCCCCACCCGCAGGAGCAGGAGCAGGAGCAGGAGCAGGAGCTGGAGCAGAAGCAGGTTGGGCCGTGCCGGGAGTACCTGCTGGCGTTGGCAATGGCTGCGTGTTCTGCCCTGCTGGTGCTGGTGCTGGTGCTGGTGCTGGTGCTGGTGCTGGTGCTGGTGCTGGTGCTGGTGCTGGTGCTGGTGCTGGTGGCGTGGTTCGGGTGGCGGCAGCATTTGCCGTGGCGGCTGGCTGGGTGGTTCCGGGTGTGGAGGTCTGTGCCTGCGGCCGCGACGTAGGCCGGGGGGCTACGTGGCGCTGCGTGCGTGGGTGCTGGGGTGTGTTCTGCCTTGCCTGCGTGGCGGCTGTTCTGGAGGCCGCGGGGGGCTGTGCGTCTGCCAGACTGTCGAGTGCCTGTGTGTTGGTCGTGATCTGGGCATGGGCTGTGCCCGCTCCGACTAGCCCTGCGGCGCAGAGCAGGGACAGACGGCACGAAAGGGAGAACATTTTTTTCATTGCAGTGCAGACTAGCCCAGAAGGTGGGAGGGATAAAACGGGGTATTCTGGCAAGGTGGGGCAAAACGGCGCGCAGTCATGCGGAAAACTGCTCTTCTGCAATACGTTCGGAGAGTGTCTGCCCCGGATCAAACAGTAAGGTTACGGTCAGGTTGCGGTCTTCTCGCACCTGAACCGAGGTCACGTCGCGCACTTCTACCGAATCGGCCACAGCAGCCACGGGCCGTTTTTCGGCCTCCATGACCGTAAAACCTACATGGGCGGTGGAGGGCAGCAGCGCGCCACGCCAGCGGCGGGGCCGAAAGGCGCATATGGGTGTAAGCGGGAGCAGATTGCCCGAAAGCGGAACAATAGGCCCGTGAGCGGAAAGGTTATAGGCGGTGGAGCCTGCCGGTGTTGCCAGTAATGCGCCATCGCAGATCAGCTCAGGCACACGGACCAGCCCATCCACATCTATGCGGAGCTTGGCGGCCTGGCGTGTCTGGCGGAACAGATACACGTCATTCAGGGCGAGCGCTTCGTGCGTTTCATTGCTGCTGGTGGTGGCGGTCATGCGCAACGGGTGCAGGGTGGCGGCCTGTGCGTGAAAAAGGCGGTGGGGCAGGTCTTCTTCGTCCATCGGGTTCATCAAAAACCCAACGGAGCCACAGTTCATGCCATACACCGGGGCGGTGAGCTGTGTTTCCAGCACCACGCGCAGGGTTTCGAGCATAAAGCCGTCCCCCCCCAGGCAGACAATAATTTCCGCATCGCCAGGGTGGCAGTTGCCGTAATGGGCTACCAGCCGGTCAAACTCCATCCGTGCCTCATGCGTGGGGGCGGCCATAAAGGCCAGCTTGCGCGGCGTCTGGGCAAAAAGGGGCTGCGTGGAGGGGGATGCGGCACTCATGCTCTGCCCTGTGGGTGGAGGAAGGAAGAGTGTGTCTTACCCCGCAAGACCGTGGTCCTGAAAGGGGGCGGCCTCATTTTTGGTGTGGAGGAAGGCAGGGGCCAGCCGGGTGCCCAGTAACTCGTCATAGACGCCCAGTGTTGCGTGCTGCATGGCCTCGGTTGTGTAGTGCGCCACAACCGCCTGCCGGGCGGCCGTGCCCATATGGACGAGTGAGGCTGCCGGGGCATTGAGTACGGCCAACATGGCATCGGCCAGTGCCTCCACATTGTTGGGAGGAACAGACAGGCCGGTGACACCATTCTCCACCGTTTCCACCGCCGCCCCGTGGTGGGAGACAATAACCGGGCGGCACATGGCCTGTGCTTCCACCACAACACGGCCAAAGGGTTCGGGGCGGAGGGAGGGCACAAGCACCATGGTGGCCAGTGCCATGGCGGCGGGCATGTCCTCGCAGTGGCCGGCAAAGCGGATTCTGTCGTCCAGCCCAAGGCTGCTGGCCAGTTGGGTGAGTTCCTGCACGTAGCGCCCGTCTGCCTTGTCGGACCCGGCAAACACGCAGTGCCATGGTTGGTCGGGCAGCCCGGCTTCCAGTTGCGCCAGTGCCTGCAGCACAAGGGTCTGCCCTTTCCAGCCGGTAAGCCTGCCGGGCATGAGAATAATGGCTGACCCTGCGGGAATGCCCCATTGTTCGGCAAGCTGGTGCATGCGCTGCCCGCTGACCGCATGGGGGCTGAACTGCCCTATATCCGCCCCGCGCGGAATAACCCGCAGGCGGGTGGCAGGTACATTGTAGTCCTTGTGGAGCATCCGCCCGATATGCGCGCTTATGGCAATAACCCGGTCCCCGCTGGCCAGCACGGAGTTATAGAGCTTTTTACCCGGCATGGTGTTGGCATGCACGCCATGCCATGTGGTGACAAACGCGGTGCGGGTACGCCTGCACGCCATTCTGGCTGTCCAGGCGGGAATGCGGGAGCGGGCATGCACCAGAGCCACATTGTGCTGGCCCAGTATGCGGGCCAGTACACGGGCATTCTTCCAGACATGTGCGGGGTTGCGGCTGCCACATTCGGGGAGGGTAATATGCTCAGCCCCCAGACTCCGCAGCATGGGCACAAGGCGGCCGCCGCTGCTGGCAACAAGGGCCTTGCCCCCTGCCTGAGTAATGGCCTGCGCCATTTCCAGCGTGCCGCGTTCAACCCCCCCCTGCTGCAGGGCAGGAAGAATTTGCAAAATAACAGGAGAGCTTAGAGAACTGGCCATGGTGCTCCTATTATCACGCACAGGGGCAAAAGTGCCATATTCTGAACATGCTGGGGTCCGCGCTTGACCAGTATGGGCCAGAGTTTGCTATGGATGGTCTATGAAAGCAGTTTTCTCTGCGCGTCGGTCCTTGCCCTGCATGCTGGCTGGCGCTGTTGTTCTGGCGGGAGCATCTTCGTTTGAAGATGTCGCACAGGCCCGCACGCAGCAGGCGTCTGGGGATAAAAAACAGGTCTGGTCCGTGACCACCTGCATGGCCATGATCGGTGATGACCCCTACGGCGCGCGGGATTACGCGCTGGACTGGCTGCACCATGGCGGCGGGCGGGATGCCCGGCACTGCCACGCTCTGGCCCTGCTTGAAGCGGGGGATGAAGACGAATCCGCGCGTGAGCTGGATGAACTGGCCCACCAGACCGCACCCAAGGGGGATGTGCCGCCGCCAGCCCTGCGTGCAACTCTGGAGGATGAGGCCGCCGAGGCATGGCTTGCCGCCGGAGTGCCGGGCAAGGCGCAGGCCAGCGCGGATTTTGGGCTGCTGGCCCAACCCCATGACCAGTCCTTACAAATTGCCCGGGCGCGCAGCGTGCTGGCCCAGAACCGGGCCGACCTGGCGGAGCAGGAACTCACGGCCCTGATAGCCCACCAGCCCGGTGCCATGCCCGAAGCCTATGTTCTGCTGGCCGAGGCCGAGCGCAAGATGGGGCGGCTTGACCTTGCCATGCAGCATGTTGCCCATGCTCTGGCTGTTGCGCCAGACAGTGCAGCCGCCCTGCTGGAGCGCGGGATTATTCGCGAACGCAAGGGCGATGCCACTGGTGCGCAGCAGGACTGGCAGAAGGTGCTGGACCTCTCCCCCGATAGCCACGAGGCAGACATGGCCCGTCAGGATCTGGCCGTAATGGCGGCAGACCCCGATTCTCCATGAGCGGAGAGCCGGGGCTGGACCCGCAGCGTATTCTGGTTATCCGGCTGAGTGCGCTGGGGGATTTTGTGCAGAGTTTTGGCCCGTTCGAGGCCATAAGGCGCGCACACCCCAAAGCCCGCATAACCCTGCTGACAACCCGCCCCTTTGTGGATATGGCCCGCCTTGCCCCATGGTTTGACCATGTAGAAGTGGACCACCGCCCCCGCTGGACCAACCTTGCCGGGCTACGCACCCTAAGGCGGCAGTTGCGCGGGTATGACCGGGTTTATGATTTGCAGACATCGGGGCGCACTGCGCGGTATTTCTGGCTGGCGGGGCGGCCGGTGTGGTCCGGGCATGTGGGGCGTGCTGCCTTGCCCCACGCCAATCCGTGGCGGAACATCATGCACACACGCCCCCGCCAGCGTGACCAGTTGCGCATGGCGGGCGTTACCCCGGTGGACCGGCCCGACCTTGGCTGGCTGGTGGGCGGTGGGCCGCACCTGCCCCAGCCCTATGCCTTGCTGGTACCCGGTGCGGCCCCCCATCGCCCCGCCAAACGCTGGCCCGCGGGGCATTACGGCCAGTTGGCGGCCCAGATGGTAGCGCACGGCATAACCCCCGTTGTGGTTGGCAGTGCCGGGGAGCAGCCTCTGGCGGCACAGATACTGCGGCATTGCCCGCAGGCGCTGGACCTGACAGGCCAGACCAGCCTGTCCGATCTGGCGGGCCTTGCCGCGCGGGCATGGGGGGCGGTGGGGAACGATACAGGCCCCATGCACCTGGCTGCCGAGGTTGGGTGCCGCTGCCTTGTCCTGTTTTCGCGCGAGAGTACGCCTGCGCGCACAGCCCCTTTGGGGTATGCGCCGGGGCAGGTGGACGTGTTATGGGCGCGTGATCTTGCATTCCTTTCGGTGCAGAGGGTTGCAGCCGCGCTCTGGTAGCGCCATTAAACACTCTTTGCTTTTATTCTTCCTATCCTTCTGGAGCTTGCACCTATGCCCGCTATCACCCTGCCCGACGGTTCTGTTCGCAGTTTTGACGGGCCAGTTACGGGCACTACGGTGGCAGAGTCCATTGGTGCAGGACTGGCCAAGGCCGCTTTGGCCATGGAAGTGGACGGCCAGCTCAGCGATATTCGCCAGACCATAAAAGCCGATGCCAAGGTCCGCTTTATTACCAAAAAAGACCCGGAATCGCTCGAACTGATCCGCCACGATGCCGCCCACGTGCTGGCTGAGGCCGTGCAGGAGCTGTTCCCCGGTACTCAGGTGACCATTGGCCCGTCCATTGAACACGGGTTCTATTACGACTTTTTCCGTGCCGAGCCGTTTACCCCCGAAGACTTTGCCGCCATCGAAGCCAAGATGAAGGAAATCGTGGCACGGGCCGAGCCGTTCGAGCGCGAAGTCTGGCCGCGTGATGCCGCCATTGCGTTTTTTGAAGAACGTGGCGAATCGTTCAAGGCCGAGCTGATCCGTGACCTGCCGGAAACGGAAGATATTTCCATCTACCGGCAGGGCCAGTGGCTGGACCTGTGCCGTGGCCCCCACCTGCGCACCACCAAGGATGTGGGAACCGCCTTCAAGCTGATGAAGGTGGCAGGTGCTTACTGGCGCGGGGACCACCGCAACCCCATGCTGACCCGCGTGTACGGCACCGCATGGCGCGACCAGAAGGAACTCGACGCCTATCTGCTCCAGCTTGAGGAAGCCGAAAAGCGTGACCACCGCCGCATCGGGCGGGAGATGGGGCTGTTCCATTTTCAGGAAGAGGCCGTCGGGCAGGTGTTCTGGCACGCCAAGGGCTGGCGCGTTTATTCCGTGTTGCAGGACTACATGCGCCGCGCACAGACCCGCCACGGATACCAGGAAGTGCGTACCCCCCAGCTTGTGGACCGTGGTCTGTGGGAGGCATCGGGCCACTGGGACAAATACCGCCACCACATGTTTGTCGCCACGGTGGAGGATGAGGATAAAACCCTCGCCCTCAAACCCATGAACTGCCCGTGCCATGTGCAGATTTTCCGCCATGGGCTGCGCTCCTACCGCGAGCTGCCGCTCCGCATGGCCGAGTTTGGGGCCTGCCATCGTTACGAACCCTCGGGCGCACTGCATGGCCTGATGCGTGTGCGTGGTTTTACGCAGGATGATGCGCATATCTTCTGCACCGAGGACCAGATTGCGGCCGAGACCGTGCAGTTTGTGAAGATGCTGCACGAAGTGTACCAGGATCTCGGGTTTGAGCACGTACGCGTCAAGTTTGCTGACCGCCCAGAACAGCGCGCAGGCAGCGAAGCGGTGTGGGACAAGGCCGAAGCCGCACTCAAGGAAGCCTGCACCGTTGCCGGGGTCGAGTACGAATATAACCCGGGTGAGGGGGCATTCTACGGTCCCAAGCTCGAATTCGTGCTGCGTGACGCCATTGGCCGCGACTGGCAGTGTGGCACCTTGCAGGTGGACCTTGTTCTGCCCGAACGGCTGGATGCCAGCTATGTGGGCGAGGACTCGGCCAAGCACCGCCCCGTTATGCTGCACCGCGCCATTCTGGGCTCGTTCGAGCGGTTCCTCGGGATTCTGATCGAGCAGCACGCCGGGCGCTTCCCGCTGTGGCTGGCACCTGTTCAGGTGGTTGTGGCCTCCATTGTCAGCGATGCCGCACCCTATGCGCAGGACGTTGCCGCGGCCCTGCGTAATGCCGGGCTGGTGGCTGAGGCGGATGTCCGTAACGACAAGATCAACGCCAAGGTCCGTGAGCATAGCGTAGGCCGCGTACCGGTTATTCTGGTCGTCGGGCGGCGCGAGGCGGAGGAAGGTACTGTGGCCATGCGCCGCCTTGGCTCGCAGGCGCAGGAGGTGCTAACGCTGGATCAGGCCATTGCTGCACTCAGCCACGAAGCGACACCACCTGACCTGCGCAAAAAGGCGTGAAGCAGGCCGGGTTTTTGTGGCAATGCTGCAATGCCCCTGATTTATTGCATGGACCGCTTGATAAACAGCGGAGAATTGCGCACATACTAACCGCAGGCGGAGCACCGGGTAACGGTGCTTCTGTTTGTTTTTGAAATGTATTACAGGAGCCGACCATAGTCAGATCCCCTTACCCCGCGGCACCCAGCAAAGAAGGGCCGCGCGTGAATGAAGAAATTCGTGTGCCGCAGGTTCGCCTGATTGATGAAACAGGCGAAATGGCGGGCGTTATGTCCGTGCGTGATGCGCTTGCCCGTGCCTATGGCGTTGGGCTGGACCTGCTGGAAATAAGCCCCAATGCTGAGCCGCCGGTAGTAAAGATTCTTGACTACGGCAAGTTCAAGTACGAGCAGCAGAAAAAGCGCAACGAAGCCAAGAAAAAACAGAAAGTTATTGAAATCAAGGAAGTCAAGGTTCGTCCGAACATCGACGAAAATGACTACCAGGTTAAGATGCGCTCTGTGAAAAGCTTTATTGGCGACGGGGATAAGGTCAAGGTCACACTGCGTTTCCGTGGGCGCGAAATGGCGCATCAGGAACTGGGGATCAAGGTCCTGGAACGGATTCGGACAGAGATTGATGAACTGGCCAAGGTTGAGCAGATGCCTCGCCTTGAAAACCGCCAGATGATTATGGTGCTGGCACCGCGCTAAGCATTTTTCTGTCTGGACTGGTTACAAAAAACCGCCCGGGGTTGGTCCCCGGGCGGTTTTTTTTTGTGCGTGCATTCTTCTATGCAGCGTTTATGCGCCCCGGTTTTGGGGCGCAGCTTACCACTATGATACCCGACCCCAGAGGTCTGCTCAGGGTTCCAGAAGAACGGTTGCCCGCAGGTCCGCGCGCACGGTCTGGGTTTCCGCCGTGCTGGAGGGGCTGGCATCGAGCGAATCGTTTGCTGCACCGGCAACAGCAGCCCGGAGCATAATGGGCATAGGGTGGGGGTAGCCCTGGTCGGAAACACTGATCTGCGTAAACCGGGCTACGTGGAGGCCAAGGGACTGCGCAAGTGTATCGGCCTGTTTTTTAAGCTCGATAATGGCTTTTTTCTCGGCTTCCAGAAACAGGCTCTGGCGTTTTTCGTCCGAAAGTGACCAGTCCAGCCCTTCCAGAATAAGCCCCTTGGCTTGCAGCTGCCCGGCCAGTGGCAGCAGGTTTTTGCCATCTGTGGCAGAAAAGCTCAGGGTCTGGCTGGCAGTCCAGTAGGGGGAGGCTTTTTCGGGCCGTGTCTCGTACACCGAATACTGGAGGACGGCGGCTTTGATGTCGGCATTTTTGGCGGCTTCATCCGTGGCTTTTTTGACCACAGCATTGACGCCCCCTTGGGCGGAGGCCGCATTCTTGTTCTGGCTTTCCGCCCGGAAGCGCGCACTCAGCTTGTCTGGAGCCGCCTCTGTGGTGCCCGTGGCATGGATTTCCAGTCGGGTATAAGGCTCTTTGTTGTCCTCGGCATGGGCGGCAGGCGTGTGGGCCAGCACGGCCATGCCCGAAGCCAGAGCCACAAGACCCATGGATTTGAAAGATGGGAGGAGAGTCACGATGGTGCTCCTTCTGCATTCAGTAGGGCGCGGCGCAAGCGCACCAGTCCGGGACGGACATGCCCGTTTTCGCAAAGGTTTATGCCTTCCGCCTTCAGGCTGGAGACGGAGGCAGAAGACTTCGTGGCTGAATATGAATCTATCAAATGGGCAAGTTCAAGGCAGAAGGAGAGACTGTCAGACGTAACAACAACTGGGGTGGATAATCTGGGAGCGGGAAAAAAGTGCCAGCCAAACGGCAGTGATGTTGGCAGGTGCGTGTTACTGGCAAGGGTGACGGAACCGCCCGTAATAACGCACGCCAAAGCTAATGACAGAACAAGGGGTAAGCGGAAATTCATAGAGACACTAAGAGACGCAATTGCATGTTATTTCAACAAAACTATCCACCAAAAACGATCTATTAACGTTAATAGATTTACGTCATCATTGTAATATTACGTATAGTTTAGGTTTTATCTGGATAATCATGTATTGCGGGCACATCTATAGTCACCGCAAGGCCGGGGTTGTTGTGCGACAAACGCAATGTGCCGCCATGCAGTTCCACAATGGCCTGCACAAGGGATAAACCCAGCCCCGAACCGGGGGTATGGCGTGCCCGCTCTGCCCGAAAGAAGCGTTCCGATGCCCGGGCAAGGTCTGCTTCGTTCATGCCAATGCCCTTGTCCACCACCATAATGCGGATGGTGCCTGACTGCTCACGCTCCGTAGCGGGCGGGGCGGGAATGTGCCACGCGCTCAGGCTTATGGCCCCTTGTGGGGGGGAGAATTTGATGGCGTTGTCCAGAATATTGGCCAAAGCCTGCTGGAACATGGCCTGATCCCCCCAGAATGGCAGGTGGGGGGGTAAATCTGTCCGTAATTTAAGGCCGTGGTCATCTGCTACGGCTTCATACAATTCCGTAATGTCGCGCAAGGTGGTGGCCAGATCGAATATGGCAAAGGCCGAGCGGCGTGTGCCTGCCTCAATCTGGGCAATGCGCAGCAGGGCTTCGCAAATGCCGGTCACGTTATCCAGATTGACCACGGCCTGATCTATGGCTGCACGGAGAGCCTGCTCGCTTGTGGCGGAGCGGGAGGCATCTTCCAGCTCGGCACGGGCACGGGCAATGGGGGTGCGCAGGTCATGGGCAATGGAGTTGGAAACCTGTTTGACCCCATCCATCAGCCGGGTAATGCGGTCTAGCATCTGGTTGATGGTCAGGGCCACATCGTCCAGTTCGTCCCCCATGCCGGATACGGGAATCCGGCGGGACATATCACCCTGCGTAATGGCCAGAGTTGTACGGTTGATGGAGTGGATGATCCGCCGGAACAGGATGCGCACAACCCAGCCCCCGCCAATGGCCAGCAACCCGACCATAAGGCAGGTCCAGACCATGGCATCGGTGAGCATGCGCTGGATCTGGGTGCGTTCGCTAATATCGCGCCCGATGAGCAGAAGGTAATCGCCTTGCAGCGTCCATACGCGGACCTGCGCAAGGTTGAGTTGCCCATCACGGAGCACGGGCAGGGTCTGCCAGATCTGGGTAGGGTCGAGCCGTACGGGCCAGTGGGCCAGATTGCCAGCCAGCAGTTTGCCGTCTGGTGCACTCAGCAGGTACAGGGCGTTGTCGTCTATATCCTGCGCCAGACGGTTGCTGATCAGGTTTTCCAGCCCCAGAATGCCGTCATGCCGCCATTCCGTCAGCAGGGCATGGGCATCAAGCGCAATGGAGTGGCGTACGCGCTGTTCCAGCAGGCCAATGGTGCCCCACCATACAAACGACAGGAACAGTATGGCGGAGCTGATAAACAGAACACTGTAAACAAGACCAAAACGTAGGCTGACGGATTGTATGCGGACCTTGCGTAAAATGGTCTGCATAAATCGGCCTGGTCCGGTCATTCTTGCAGCATGTACCCGGCGTTGCGCACGGTATGTACCAGCGCGTGCTCAAAAGGTTTGTCTATTTTCTGACGCAGGCGGGAGATGTGGACGTCAATCACGTTGGTCTGCGGGTCAAAGTGGTAGTCCCACACGCCTTCAAGCAGCATGGTGCGGGTTACGACCTGCCCGGTGTGACGCATTAAAAATTCCAGCAACCGGAACTCGCGCGGTTGCAGGTCTATTTTCTGCCCACCCCGGCGCACAGCGCGGGAGAGCAGGTCTATTTCCAGATCGCCCACGCTCAGTTTGGTCAGGGGCTGGGCCTCGTTGCGGTTGCGCCGCACAAGGGCTTCCAGCCGGGCCTGAAGTTCGGAAAAGGAGAAGGGCTTGCTTACGTAGTCATCCCCACCCGCTTTAAGCCCGGCGACTTTCTCGTCCACATCCGCCAGAGCGGACAGCAGGAGAACGGGGGTTAAGTTCCCTTCACGGCGCAGGGTTTCCAGAATATGGAGCCCCTCCACCCCACCGGGGAGCATACGGTCGAGGATGATGACATCGAACTTATCCTGGCAGGCAAGGGAGAGCCCCTGCTTGCCGTCTGCCGCCTGTTCCACCAGATGACCTGCTTCGGACAGACCCTTGGCAACAAAGTTACGGACCGTTTGATCATCTTCTATTAGAAGAACACGCATAGACAGACCTCAATTACCCAAACGGATTACCAAATTCTTACAAGGAATATATGTTCTTGTCACGGGTTAGTGCGGAAATGTTTCATATACGGTCTGTTTCGGCTAGGGGTTTTGTGAGGGAATCAAGGATTGCCAGCAGAACCGCCGTAAGGGGGGAAGCAAAAATCAACCCCGGAAAGCCCAGAATAGCCCCGAACAAAGTCTGGGAGAGCACGGTAAGGGCCGGTGGCATCTGCACAGCATGGCGCTGGATAACGGGGGCAAGCACGTTGCCTTCAAAAAACTGGATCACGCTATACAGCACGGCCACCATAATGGTCTCACGCGTGCCGAGCGAGAGAGCAAGCAGCAGGGCAGGCACAGCCCCCATGATGGCACCAATATAGGGGATAAAATTACACATCCCCGCCAGTACACCCAGTGCCAGTGCCAGAGGCACGCCAATAAACCACAGCCCGATGCCCGAGAGCGTGCCAACCACCAGCATGTCCAGCGACTGGCCGGCAACCCATGCCCACAGGGTCTGCCCCGCGCGCAGCAACAACTGCCGGATGACCGGGCGGCGTTCTTCTGGCACCAGACGCAGCAGGCCATTGGCATAGGTGGCGGGGGACATGGCAAAATACAGCCCGGCAATCAGCACCACAACCAGCGTGCCTATGGCACCAAAGGCAGAGCCCAGTATGCCGGTCATGGACCCGGCAATACGTGAGCCAAGCGAGGCCAGACCACTATCGCCCCCGGTATGGTGCCCCCCGAGGGAGGCAGGCAGGTAGTTGAGGATCATCTGCCCGGTGGGCGTGCCCTGCAGGGTGCCCCGTAAGGCCATTTCCTGCTGGCGCAGAGCTTCTTGCAGGCGGATGGCCTCGCTCACAATGGCGGGGCCACTGTTCCAGACCAGCAGGGCTGCACTGGATAGCAGGGCCAGCACGACAATGCTGAGCGCCCATGCGTGCGACACGCCAAGGTGGCGGCGCAGGATGCGGGCCAGCCCGTACAGCACCACCGCACACAGCACGGAGGCAAACACCACCATAAGCACATCACCCAAAAGCCATATGAGCAGGCCCATACACACAGCCCCCACGGACAGGCGCAGGATGCGGGCAATATGTTCGGGGCCAAACACTGGCGAGTCCGGCCGTGGTGTGGGTGGGGGAGGGGAACCGCTATCGGATGGCATGCAAGAAAACTCTTTCAGGATCGGGGGAGGCTGTGTAACGGCTGTCCGTTCGTTAATCTGTAAGCACACGATGTCTTACTTTTTTGTGTACTCTTATCCATTCATGCACGGATGTGAGAAGAAAATTCTTTATATAGTTGCAGGAGCATAAACGGACATGTCTGGCGGGAACGACGGTGGGCTGGCGGCTGCCTCCAAAGCCATTCTCGCTCTGGCGGTGGGCACTTTTGCCATCGGCACGGGAGAATTTGCGGCAATGGGGCTGCTGCCCCAGATGGCGGACAGCATGCATGCCAGTATTCCACGCACGGGGGAGGCTATTTCGGCCTATGCTCTGGGGGTTGTGGTGGGGGCTCCTGTTGTGTCGGTCATGGCTGCGCAAATGTCGCGCAGGCAGTTGCTGGTGCTGCTTATGGGCTGGTTTGCCGTAGCCAATGCGCTGGGCACACTGGCCGCCTCGCTGGGTATGCTTGATCTGGCGCGGTTTGTAACCGGGCTGCCGCATGGCTCCTTTATGGGGGTTGCGGCACTGGTTGCTGCGGGGCTGGTGGACCGTGGCTACCGTGGGCGGGCCGTGGGGCGTGTTTTTTCGGGGCTGACCATTGCCAATGTGGTGGGGGCTCCCTTTGCCACTTATGCCGGGTCGTATTTCGGGTGGCGGCTGTCCTACCTGTTTATTGGCCTTATTGGCGTTGCGTGCTGCCTTATGGTGCTGGCATGGGTGCCGTATGATGCGCCTAACCGGGCGCGCTCGGCCTTGTCGGAGCTTGGTGCGTTTTCACGCAAGCAGGTCTGGTACGTCATGGGCACCGTGGCGGTGGGGTGTGGCGGCATGTTCTGCGTGTACACCTATTTTTCCGTGACATTGCAGGATGTGACCCATGTGCCGCTCTGGGGCGTGCCGCTTTTTCAGGCGCTCTGGGGTGTTGGCATGTGTGCGGGCGCATGGGCAGGTGGCCACCTGATGGACAGGAACCTGAAATGGGCAACCATTTTTGCGTTTTTGTGGAATGCCGCTGCACTGGGGCTGTTTGCACTGGTTGCACATTCGGTCTGGCTGACGGCGCTGGCCGTTTTTATGCTTGGCGGTGGCATTGCCATTGGCCCGGCCATGCAGGTCCGCCTGATGGATGTGGCGGCCGATGCACAGACCCTTGCTGCCTCCATGAACCACGCGGCCTTCAACCTTGCCAACGCCATTGGGGCCTGGCTGGGCGGGATGGTACTGGCTGTGGGGTTTGGGCTGGAAGCCACAGGCTGGGCCGGCATGGCGCTCTCGCTCGTGGGGCTGGTGCTTTTCCTGCTCTCGCTACGGGTGGAAACGCTGGACGCCAGAAAAGCCGCGCTGGCAGAAGGTGGTGCTGCGTAAGCCGAACAACAGGCCCTGTACGCGCATAAGGGCTGCTTTGCGGCCCGGAGGGCGCATAGGGCCGTTACCGCAGGTATTGCCGTGGTTTTTACTCGACCTGCTTGCTGTTTATTTATAACCCTGAGCGGGCAGGTGCAAAAAGCAGATCAATACTGAAGGTGTGTGTGCATGGAAATCAGCAGCCCCTACCAGATCCTGAACAGCCCGGCGAGCGCGGCCCAGCAAAGCCAGAACAGGAAATCCCTCGGGCTGGATTTCAGCAACATGACACCGCAGGAAATGGAATCCGCACGGCGGGAGCTGTCGCTGGAGGGCAAGATTTCGCTCCACCAAAGTGTGACAATGGCTCTGATGGATGGTTATGCTCTGGAAGGCGTGAATGGTGGAAAGCTCGTGAGTGGCTCAACCAACATGTACGCCATGATTGATTCGCTACTGGATTATCAGGAAAAAAACGGCGTCTTCAACGTCCAGCAAAACATTGAATCGCTTAAGTCTCTTCGCAAGGTGCTTGAGGAGAACGATGTGAATTACACCACCTCCACAACATCCATAACGGCCTGAAACCTCCCCCAGCCCAACCGGAAAGGGAGAGGTGCTGGGTTGCGCCTATGGGGCGCTGGCCGTGTCTTCTTCCATCTGGGCTTCGGCGGTTAGCCAGCGTTCTTCGGCTTCGGATTCCTCTTTGGCAATGGCGGCCAGTCGGGTGTTCAGGCGGGTTACTTCTGCCGCCTTGCCCGGTTCGTACACAGCCGGGTCAGCCAGTGCGGCTTCCAGCTTTGTGCGCTCAAGGGCCAGCTTGGCCAGCTTGGCTTCCGCATCCTTGATAATTTTACGCAAGGGAGCCTGTGCCTTGCGGATTTCGGCCCGGTCGCGGCGTTCGTCCTTGCGGCTGTTCTGGCTTGTGGCGTCCTGTTTGGGGCGGTTGCTGGCACGGCTACGCTCAAGCAGCCATGTGCGGTATTCGGCCATATCCCCTTCAAACGGGGTGACCTGCCCATCGGCCACCAGCCACAGCCGGTCTGCCACCAGTTCCACCAGATGCGGGTCATGGCTGATCAGCACCACCGCCCCTTCAAAATCCGCCAGAGCGCGGATCAGCGCATCACGCGCGTCGAGGTCCAGATGGTTGGTTGGTTCGTCCAGAATAAGCAGCTGGGGGGCATCTCGCGTGGCAAGGGCCAGCAGCAGGCGGGCTTTTTCCCCGCCCGAGAGGTCTTTGACCGCAGTTTCCGCGCGGTCCACATCTAGCCCGAAGCGGGCTAGCTGCGCGCGTACAACCGGCATGGTGGCTTTGGGCAGGGCACGCGCCATGTGCTCGATCGGGGTCTGGTCCAGATGCAGTTCTTCGGTCTGGTGCTGGGCAAAATACCCAACCCGGAGCCGGGCATTGCGCTCCAAATCGCCCGAAAGTGCCTCAAGGCGGCCAGCTATCAGTTTGGCGAGGGTAGATTTACCATTGCCGTTGGCGCCAAGCAGGGCAATCCGGCTTTCCATATCCAGCCGGAAGGAGAGGTTGCTCAGCACAGGCCTGCCCTCATACCCCACGCTTGCGCGGTTGACGCTCAGGATGGGGGGAGGGAGCTGCTCGGGCTCGGGGAAGGAAAAGTGCGCAGCGGTATCTTCCACCACAGCGTCGATCACGGGCAGTTTTTCCAGCGCCTTGAGCCGGGCCTGTGCCTGTTTGGCTTTGGTGGCCTTGGCCCGGAAGCGATCCACAAAAGACTGCATATGAGCGCGGCGGGCGGCAATTTTTTCGGCCTGCCGGGTCTGCTGCAACGCCTGTTCGGTACGGATTCGGACAAAATTTTCGTAGCCACCGGGGGTCAGGCTCAGCTTGCCGCGTTCCAGATGGGCAATGGCGTCCACGCAGGAATCGAGCAGGCCACGGTCATGGCTGACAATAAGGGCAGCCCCTGCGAATCGGCGTAACCAGTCTTCCAGCCAGAGTGTGGCCTCAAGGTCCAGATGGTTTGTGGGTTCGTCGAGCAGCAGCAGGTCAGGTTCCAGAAAAAGGGCCGTGGCCAGCGAGACACGCATGCGCCACCCGCCCGAAAAGTCCGATACCGGGCGCATTTGCGCCTGAGCACTAAAGCCCAGCCCCGCCAGCACGGCCCCGGCGCGCGCGGGGGCGCTGTCTGCTCCTATGGCGCGCAGGCGTTCGTGTATTTCGCCAAGGCGCATGGGGTCTGTGGCTTGTTCGGCCTCGGCCAGCAGGGCTGTGCGCTCGGTATCTCCTGCCAGAACGGTGTCCAGCAGGTTGGCGCCATCTGCTGGGGCTTCCTGTTTAACGCGGGCCATGCGCGCGCGTGAGGACAGGCGGATTTCCCCCCCATCGGGGGCAATGTCCCCCGCAATGGCGGCCAGCAGGGTGGACTTGCCAGCACCATTGCGCCCGACCAGCCCGACCTTGCGGCCGGGGTCGATGGAAAGGCTCGCCTGGTCCAGCAGAACGCGGCCAGCCATACGCAGGCTAAGGTTGGAGATGACAAGCAGGCTCAACTCAAGTCTCGTTTCTTCTGGAATTGTTCATTACATTCTGTGTGGTACCTACCAGCCAGCGCCGATATGCTCTAGATGGAAACGCTGAACGTTCGCCAGACCAAGGCGGATATCTGCGTTTATACCCAAGGAGGGCCTTATGGCTAAAGAACGTACTCTGTCCATTATCAAGCCGGATGCAACCCGTCGTAACCTGACCGGCAAGATCAACGCCGTGTTTGAAGATGCAGGCCTGAGCATTGTTGCGCAAAAGCGCGTCCAGCTGTCCCACGCTGTGGCTGGCGCTTTTTACGCTGTGCACAAGGAACGCCCTTTTTACAACGATCTGGTGTCCTTCATGATCTCCGGCCCGGTTGTGGTGCAGGTGCTTGAAGGCGAAAACGCCGTTGCTAAAAACCGTGAAGTCATGGGTGCAACCGACCCCAAAAAGGCCGACCCCCAGACCATTCGCGCCCAGTTTGCTGAAAGCATTGAAGCAAACTCCGTGCATGGTTCCGACAGCGCGGAAAATGCTGCAAACGAAATCCGCTTCTTCTTTGCAGAAACGGAAATCCTGCCCTAATTCTGGCAGGTCACACCCCGGCGTTGTGCCTTGCGCATACGTCGGGGCCGCCATAATGGCGCTTAAACGCCAAGCCAGACGTCTTGCGCATGGGAGATACCCGGCTGCAGGATAGGGCAATGGGGTGCATTTCTTATATAATCATTTCTTATGCTCGAGCGTTATGGGCAAGGCGGGATGCCGTTCGCATTCCCGGCCCGCAGTAGGCAGAAAGGAATGTCATGAAAGTTCTGGCGGTTCATCCCAGCGCCCTGATGTACACCAAGGTTTTCCTGCGGCTGGAGCCGCTGGGGCTGGAACTGGTGGCAGGTGCTGCGCGGAATGCCGGACACGACGTGCGGATTATCGACCTTCAGGCCGAAACGCACGAAGATTACTGGAAGCTGGTTGACGAGTTCCAGCCCGATGCCGTGTGCTACTCGGGCAGCTATCTGGCCAATGTGCCGGAAATTCTCGATCTGTGTCGTGAAACACGCTACCGCTTCCCGCAGGTGTTCCAGTTTATTGGCGGGCATTCGGTTTCGTTTATCGCCAAGGATGTGCTTGATCTTTCCGAAGGGACGGTCAACTGCATTCTCAAAGGGGAGGGCGATGCTACGGTCGGCCTGCTGCTGGATGCGGTGCAGAACGGCACGGATATTCTGGAAGTCCCCGGCACCATTACGCTGGACGGGGAAGGCCCGCCCCCCATTTTTGTTAAATCGCTTGATGAGGTCCGCCCCGCGCGTGACCTGCTGCGCCACCGCAACAAGTACTTTATTGGCACGCTGGACCCCGCAGCCTCCATTGAATTTGCCCGTGGCTGCCCGTGGGACTGCACGTTCTGCTCGGCTTGGACCTTCTATGGTCGCTCCTACCGCACGGCCAGCCCGCAGGTCATTGCGGATGAGCTGGAGGAGATCAAGGAACCCGGCATCTTTATTGTGGATGACGTGGCCTTTGTGCATGAAGAACACGGCATGGCCATTGCCAACGAAATTAAAAAGCGTGGCATTAAAAAGGAATATTACCTTGAAACCCGCGCAGACGTGCTGCTGCGCAACAAGGAAGTGTTCAAGGTCTGGAGCGAGATCGGTCTCTCCTACATCTTCATCGGTCTGGAAGCGGTGGATGAGGAAGGGCTCAAGCAGTTCCGCAAGCGTGTTTCACTCGACAAGAACTTTGAAGCCCTTGAATATGCCCGCTCTTTAGGGCTGATCGTGGCCATCAATATCATTGCCGATCCATCCTGGGATCGTGCGCGGTTTGAGGCTGTGCGGCAGTGGTGCCTGGAAATTCCCGATATTGTGAACATTTCCGTCACAACGCCTTATCCGGGGACGGAAATCTGGCACAAGGAAGCACGCCGCCTGACCACGCGTGACTACCGCCTGTTTGACATCCAGCACGCGGTCCTCCCCACCACCCTGCCTCTGCCCGAGTTTTATGAAGAACTGGTCAAGACCCAGCAGGTGCTCAACACCAAACATATGGGCTGGCAGGCACTCAAGGACACGGCAGGGATTGCGGTTAACCTGCTCAAGAACGGCCAGACCAACTTTGTTAAGATGTTGTGGAAGTTCAACTCGGTCTTTAACCCCGAACTCCAGCTTGCCGACCACCAGCGTCCTGCGCGCTACCTTATGCCCGTGCAGCCCGATGCGGTGGACAAGGTGGACCGTAATGACCTGTACGTGCATGGCCCCGGCGGCCGCAAAACCCGCGCGCTGGATGATGCGACCGAAACCTTTGTGGACAAGACCCGTATGGGGGAAGATGCGTAACCCGCATCTTCCCAACAGTTTTACCCACACTCAGGCGTTTGCCTGAGTGCTGGTGCTGCCTCTGCTGGCCTGTGCGGTGTTTAACACACAGGGGGCGGAGTAAAAGTAAAGGCCTGCGGGGTGTAGGTTTCCACCACCAGACTGAACGGCGTGCCGGCATGGGTCCGTAACAGGGCAATATGCCGGAAAAGATGCGGGGGCAGAGCCAGTGGGTCTGCCCCCGTTGTGCTGTTTGGCGGATGGAGCTGCATTTCCCACAACTCTGGCAAGGGGGACCATAGGGTTTCCCGCCGGATCAGCTGGCGGGTAAACCGCAGGGGGGATACAACACGGCCAAAGGGTGTGTCGGTTTGCTCCAGTGCCTCGGTCATGGCTTTTGTCAGGCGCTCTGGCACAAACCAGTTTTCCGCTTCCGAATAAATGCGGTTGTGCCCTGCCAGCCGTATTTTGCGGTAGCGCAGGCTTTGGCCACCTTGTGTGGTGGGCAGGTCCAGTGCGGCCAGCAGGTCGGGTGGGCAGGGGCTGTGGGCACCGGCTTCACGCTCGGCGCGCAGGGTTTCATGCGCGCCAAGGAGTGCGTGCTCGCGCAGCCAGTGTTCCAGCGTCTGTGTGGCGCTGTTTTCGGCCAGCAGGCGGTTTTCCATCTGGCTGATCAGGGTTGCCAGCATAAGCCGGTGCATAAAGCTGTTCCGCCAGAGGGGGCGTGCAGGCTCCGTGGCGGGTTGAGGGGGCGCAAAGTTGGGCATGTGGGTCTTATATCATGCTTTGGGGCAGGTATGGGCTGCACATCACTGTTTCGCATCAAGGCGGAGTTGCGTTATGGAAGAAGCAGAATGGCCGTGTAAAAACGCCATGTATGGAATTTTGTAAAAAGGATGCAAACGCAATGAGCCAGACGACAGCAAGCTTTATGGTCGAAGGAATGACATGCGACGGTTGTGTTTCGTCCGTAAAACGTGCGCTGGCCGCAATTGACGGTGTGGATGGTACGGATGTGAATCTGGCCAATGGTGAGGTCAAGGTAACGTATGACCCCGCACGTGTTGGTGTTTCTTCCCTGCGGGACGCCATTCGTGGTGCTGGTTACGAGGTAAGCTGAGCGGCATTGTGCCGTGTCATGCAACCAGCGGAAAGGGGGCGTGAGCTGCGCTCTCTGGTTGTTGGGGGGCAGGCATGGCACCATGGGGTGTGCCGGAGTAACCGGTGCTTAAAAGCCGCTCGACAGGCAAAAACAGAGGTAAGCTGGTCCGTGACGCAAAAAACAAACAAATTTGCTCTGGGTGTAATGGCGGCGGGCGGTTTGCTGCTGGCTGGGTGTTCATCCGAAATCGGGCGTGTGCCCATGCTGGATACGGATATAAGCTGCCTGCACAAGCAGATGGCTGGCCCCATGTTTTTGAGTTTTCCACTGGCGGCCAATACCTGCCAGCGCATGAGCAATAATGGTTTTGTGCTGGGCGAGGCCAAGGCCAAGCCGCTCCCCCTTGACCTGAAGGGCGCACCGGACCTGCAAAAACTGGCGGATGAATACGGCTACACCTACACCCGCTAGGCCGTGTGGGCGGGTTTAACCTTCCAGTTCCGCATCCCAGTATAAATAGTCATGCCAGCTTTTGTGCAGGTAGTTGGGTGGAAAAGCCCGTCCGTTTTCCTGTAGTTCCCATGACGTGGGGCGTACAGGGGTGCGGCGGGGCAGCATGCCAATATGGTGCGGCATGTGCGGGCCCTTGCGCAGGTTGCAGCAGCCACACGCGGTAACAACATTCTCCCAGCTTGTGCGCCCGCCCTTGCAGCGGGGAATAACGTGGTCAAACGTCAGTTCCTGCGTGGGGTGGCGCTCCCCGCAATACTGGCAGGAAAAGTTGTCGCGCAAAAATACGTTAAAGCGCGTAAAGGCCGGTTTGCGGGCGGCGGGCACATAGTCCTTGAGGGCCACCACGCTGGGCAGGCGGAAGGCCTGGCGGGGTGAATGCACTTCCATGTCATATTCGCTCAGGACCGAAACCCGGTCGAGGCACACCGCTTTTATGGCATCCTGCCATGCCCAGAGGGAAAGCGGGAAATAGGAAAGTGGTCGGAAGTCTGCATTCAGAACAAGGGCTGGGTAGTTTAGAGTACTGCCATCGGCCAAGATGTGTCTCCTCGTTAGCACGAGAACACAGTTCCGAAGGGGTCAGAACAACTCAAGCCGACCGCCAGCAGAAGTGCGTCGTCGAGATAATTACCGCCAAGACTATTGCAGACACAAAGAGGTGTGGCAAGAAAATGCGGGCCAATAGTCACCGATATTTGGCATCTTTATATATCTGGTAAGATTAATATGACTATTCAATTACAGTACAATGAACATTGCAAAACAGAATGGGTTACGCGGTTCGCCCCCAGCCCCACAGGGGCGCTGCATCTGGGCCATGTGGCGTCTGCCCTGTTCGGGTGGGAACTGGCGCAGCCCGGCGGGCAATGGCTGGTCCGCATGGAGGATATAGACCCCCAGCGCTGCAAACCTGCCTATGCCACCGCTCTTTTGGAAGACCTCGCATGGCTCGGGCTGGTGCCAGATGGGCCTGTTCTGTACCAGTCCACCCGTATGGCGGTTTACAAGGCCGTGCTGGACACGCTTGAACATATGGGTGTGCTGTATCCATGCTTTTGCACCCGATCGGATATTGCGCGGGAGAGTGCGGCCATGTTCTCCGCCCCCCATACCGCCCCCGATGGCAGCCTGCTCTACCCCGGCCGTTGCCGCCAGCTTGATGCCCACACACGGGCGCAGCGTATGGCGCAGGGCCAGCCATACGTGCTGCGCCTGCATATGGCGCGCGCCATGGAGTGTGCCCGCACGCTGGCCCGCACCCGGAGTGGTGGGGAGCATGGCGGGGCAGGGGCCTGTGGTCCGCTCATCTACCATGATCTGGCCTGTGGCCCGGTCCCCTGCCACCCCGAACTGTTTGGCGATGTGGTTCTGGCCCGGCGGGACGTGCCTGCATCCTACCACCTGTGCGTGACGTGTGATGATGCTGCGCAGGGCGTCACGCTGGTCACACGGGGGGAGGACCTGCGCCCCGCCACCAGTCTGCACCGGTTGTTGCAGACCCTTATGGGCTGGCCCGCCCCGCATTACGCGTTCCACCCCCTGCTGTGCGATGCCACAGGCCGCCGTCTGGCCAAGCGTGATGGTGCGTTGAGCGTGCGCGCCATGCGCCAGAGCGGGCTGAGTGCCCAGCAGGTGCGGGACAAGGCCGTGTTTGCGGCGGCTCCCCATGGCAGCGCGCCCTTGCAGGGTTAGGTGTTCCTGCCCACTGCCCTCCTTATTTGCATGACAGGGAAAAAGCCCGCGCAGAACAAAAAAGACAGAGCAGGTGGAATCTCCGGTTCCGCCCTGAGCGGAAGAGGATTACTGTGCGCGCCGGAGCAGCGCATTTGCCGCCTTTGTCCGGGTCTGTGCCCGCGTAGGTGCCGAGTGCCTTAAAATATTGTGTCGGAAAGTAAGAAAACCATGAGCCTTGTTGCTGACCGCCTGAACAGGATCAGTCCTAGCCAGACAATCGTCATTTCAACGCGTGCACGGGCGCTGAAGGCAGAGGGGCGGAATATTATCAGCCTTTCTGCGGGTGAGCCGGACTTCAACACACCCGACAACATTGCTCAGGCCGCCGTAAAGGCCATTGCCACAGGCCAGACCCGTTATACGGATGTGGCCGGCACGCCTGAACTGCGCAAGGCCGTGGCAGAGCGCTTCAAGCTGGATAGCGGGCTGGATTATACGCCTGAGGAAGTTATTGTTTCCACCGGTGGCAAGCAGATCATTTACAATGCCATGATGGCGACCCTGAACCCGGGTGATGAGGCCATTATTCCCGCGCCATGCTGGGTGTCCTACCCCGATATTGTCACGCTGGCCGAAGGCGTACCCGTGGTGGTGCCCTGCAAGCGCGAAAACGGTTTTCGCCTTCAGGCGGATGAGCTGGAAGCCGCCATTACCCCGCGCACCAAATGGGTGTTCCTGAACTCGCCCTGTAACCCCACCGGGGTTGCCTACTCGGCCGAAGACCTGCGCCCGCTGTGCGATGTGCTGCTGCGCCACCCGCATGTGTGGATTTTTACGGACGATATTTACGCCAAGCTTGTGTACGACGGTTTTCGCCCCGCAACATTCGTGGAGGTCGAACCCCGCCTGCGCAGCCGCACCGTAACCATGAACGGCGTATCCAAGGCTTATGCCATGACCGGCTGGCGTATTGGTTTTTCCGGCGCGCCGGTGGAACTGACCAAGGCCATGAACAAGTTGCAGGGGCAGTCCACCTCCAACACCTGCTCCATTGCGCAGGCCGCAGCGGTGGAAGCCCTGACCGGCCCGCAGGACTTTATCCAGACCATGGTCGATACCTATCAGGGGCGGCGGGATATGGTGGTCAGCATGATCAATCAGGCCAAGGGCATGGAATGCGATGTTCCCCAAGGGGCGTTCTATGTTTTTCCCTGCATTGAAAAATGCCTTGGCAAAACCTCCGCTGGCGGAAAACTGCTTAAAACGGATGAGGATTTTGTAACGGCCCTTCTGGAAGAAGAAGGCGTGGCAGCCGTGCATGGGTCGGCCTTCATGTATCCGGGGTATATGCGTATTTCCTACGCAACCGATACGCAGAGCCTGCGGGACGCCTGCACCCGGATCCAGAATTTTTGTGAAGGTCTGCTGTAAACCATGTCCCGGAGTTTTGCGCACCGCCTGAATGGCCTGCCAGCCCCCGCAACAATAGAGATGGCCCGGCGCGCCCGGGCTCTCAAGGCGGAGGGCAGGCCGGTTATCTCGCTTGCTCTGGGCGAGCCCGATTTTGCAACGCCGCCTGCGGTGGTGGAAGCCGCCCATCAGGCTGCGCTGGCCGGGCAGACCAAATACCCCCCTGTGGATGGTACGCCCGCGCTCAAGGCGGCCATTGCCCGCAAGTTCGCGCGGGAGAACGGGCTGGACTACACGCCCGAGCAGATCATGGTTTCCAACGGGGGCAAGCAGGTCATCTTCAACGCCTTCATGGCGACCCTGAACGCGGGGGACGAGGTGGTGGTGCCAACACCCTACTGGGTCAGCTACCCCTTGATTGCGCGCATGTTCGGGGCCACGCCGGTGTTTGCTCCATGCCGGGAGGAGGACGGGTTCAGGCTCCGGGCAGATGTGCTGGCGCAGGCTCTTACGCCCCGTACACGCTGGGTTGTGCTGAACTTCCCCAACAACCCTACCGGGGCCATCTGCCCGGCCGAGGATCTGGCCGCTCTTGCCAAAGTCCTGCGCGATTACCCCGATGTATGGATTTTGTCGGACGAAATTTACGAACATCTGGTGTTTGACGGAGCACGCTCCGCATCAATTGCCGCCGTGGCACCCGACCTCAAGGACCGCACCATTACGCTTAATGGTGTTTCCAAGGCTTATGCCATGACCGGGTGGCGCGTGGGGTTTGCCGGTGGACCAGCCGACCTTTTAACCGCAATGCGCGGTGTGCAGGGGAACGCCACATCGGGCGTGTGTTCCATTGCGCAGGCGGCTGCCACTGCGGCACTGGATGGGCCGCCGGACCTTGTACAGACCATGGTTGCCACATACAGCCGCCGCCGTACCAATGTGGTGCAGGCCCTGCGTGCGGTGCCGGGCTTGACCTGCGCCATGCCCGAAGGGGCTTTTTATGCCTATCCCGGTGTGGCCGCCTGCCTTGGGCGCACAACAGCCGCCGGACGCCTGCTAGAGACTGACCACGACTTTGCCGCAGCTTTGCTGGATGAAGAGTTCGTGGCAACAGTACCCGGTAGCGCCTTTGGGCAGTCCCCCTACCTGCGTCTGTCCTGCGCAACCTCGGACGAGGTTCTGGCCGAAGCCTGCCAGCGTATTGCGCGCTTTGTGGGCGGATTAACGTAATCATACGGTCGGGCAGGTTCCAAGGCCCGGCCAGGAGTGCCTGAACGTGCCTGACCAGCCCCAGCCCGCGCCGCTACCTGCGGGGGAGAAACGTGTATTCCGGAGCTTCTCGCGTGAGGAGATGGCTCTGGTCTGCATTACTGTTCTGTGGGGGGTAACGTTTTTGGTCGTGCATACGGCCATGCGTTACACGGGGCCCATGTTTTTTGTGGGGCTGCGCTTTACCACGGCGGCTCTGCTTTCCATGCTGCTGTTTCGCCGCCTGCTGCTGGACCTGACCCTGCGGGAAGTGCAGGCGGGGGCCTGTGTGGGGGTGGCCATTTTTTTTGGCTATGCGCTGCAAACTCTGGGGCTTGGGAGCATTTCCAGCAGCCAGTCGGCCTTTATTACGGCCATGTATGTGCCTATTGTGCCGTTTTTGCAGTGGTTTTTCCTGCGCAAACCCCCTCATCTTATGGTGTGGCTGGGGGTGCTGTTCGCTTTTTCCGGTCTGGTGCTGCTAACCGGCCCGCAGGCCATAGCCCATATGCACCTCCAGTTTGGGGAGGTTGTAACCTTGGTCAGCGCTGTGGCTATTGCGATGGAAGTTGTGTTGATCAGCCGTTTTGCCTCCCCCGCCATTAACAGTTTTCGGGTAGCGATCGTGCAGTTGCTGGTTGCCGGGCTGCTGGCATTTGCTGCCATGCCCATTATGCACGAACACGTACCGGCTCTGACGTGGTGGTGGGTGCTGCCCGGTCTGGGCCTTGGGGCCATGAGCGCGGTTATTCAACTGGTTATGAACTGGGCGCAAAAAACAGTTTCTCCCACACGGGCAACACTTATTTATGCGGGTGAGCCCGTATGGGCCGGGCTGGTGGGGCGTCTGGCGGGGGATATGCTGCCAGCCAGAGCGTTGGCGGGTGGCGCGCTGGTTATTCTGGGCGTGTTGGCCAGCGAAGTGCGGCTGCCGCGCAGGCAGGGGCGGGGCAGGAAGGGGAGGTCCCTGTAAAGTGGCTCCGGTCATTCTGCCTGAGTGTGTGATACAGGCCGCTGGTTAGAAAAAACCGTTTATTCGTGCAGAACATTCAAGGTGTAGGCACGGGCAAGGGCGGTGGAATCCTCTCCATCGGCCATCATGCCCACAAGCTGGAGTTCATCGCAGTACTGCGCGATTTGCTCACGTAGGCCGTGGCCTACAAGGGGGCGGATAACCGGCTCGTTGCGCAACATGCTGCGGGCACTGGCCACGGGCAGACCGGCGGCGTTATCGGCTATCAGGGTTGCGGCATCATCGCGGTGGGTGTTGACCCATAGGGCCGCGTCGCGCAGGGCCATGACCAGTGCCGTGGCGGCTGTGGGGTCCTTGTCCTGTGCGGTGTCTGCAACGCCCAGAATAAGGCTGGTGCGTGCGGCGTAATGGCCTGTATCGCTGCCAACAAGTTCGTACAGAAGGTCCGCGTAGTTCTGGAGCAGGCTCCACGCATCGGGATCATGCGTGACCACAGCTTCTATTGTCTGGTCATGCAGAGCCTGTTCTATTTGCGGGATGGGCAGGTCAACCCAGTTGATGTGGTTGAGTGCATCCATGCCCTTGCGGCGCATCATGATACAAAAGAACAGTTTGTCTGCCGCGTTCTGGTCTGGCACCGCCACGTTGCGGCCCATAAGCTGGTCCAGCCGTGTAATGCCGCTGCTCCGCCGCACCAGCAGGCGGCGGCTGCCCGACTGTACCCCCATAACCAGATGAGCCGGCAACCCCGAATGCAGGTGTTGAAGCCATGTGAGAGCCGGGGCCAGCGCGTAAGAGGTTTTTTGCTGCGCCAGTGCTGCAAGCGCTTCCTGCCCGTTGTGGATATTGGGCAGGGGGTCCACGTCCAGATTGTACTGGGCAAAAAAGTTCTTTTCCAGTGCTGCTGCCAGCACGGGGGACATGGCGGCCTCTGGCCAGGCAATCCGGAGCTTGCGGTAAACACCGTCGGGCTGTTTGCGGGGCTTGCGGGGGTGCTGCTGGCTCGCCAGAAGCACAACGCCACCTGCGGCAACGCAACTTCCGGCCCCCCAGAGCAGGGCACGGCGTGAAAAGGGGGAAGGTGCGGGTGCGCTCATATGCGTTATCTTACACCGTGTTGGCGGAGGTGTCCCGGTTAAGGGGGCAGAAAATCAAAAAAACAGGAGCATGCCAGAGCCTTATGGCCGCAGTGGTGAGGAGGAAACTGTACTATTGTTTTTATTGTTTGTTGTTTTGGAAAGGTTTTTTAAAAGCTCTTTGTACATTCTGGCGATGTGTACGCAGGTATGTGTTCTGCCAGTTTGGATGCGGCGCAAAATGTGCGGCGCGAGGGTAGGTCATACAGGCCAGCGCATTGGCCAACAGGCAGCAGATAGGGGTTTTGGCAGAGACGGTGCGGGCGGAAACAGAGTGTATTTACAGGGGAAGTTTGATTAACATTTTGTAATATAAAAAGGGTCTTGCACCCTCAAAGGGTTGCCGTTATACACCCATTCAGCAGCACGACGGGCGGCATCTTGAAAAAGATTATGCCCTGAAATGCCGCTAAGTGGTTGTAAAATAATTATTCCCGAATAGCTCAGTTGGTAGAGCAAGCGACTGTTAATCGCTGGGTCGTAGGTTCGAGTCCTACTTCGGGAGCCACACTTATTCCTCCCCCCCCCCTAAAATACAAATCCCTACACCGTAGCTTCAAACGCTCTGTGTGCGTTCGCGCATGTTTTTGCCGCCCGAGTGGTGTGCCAGCACGGGCGGCGGAATGTGGAGTGTGTTGCGTGGGCTCAGGCCTGAGCGGCAACGCCGGTGAGTTCCACCTTCCAGGACGGATCAGCCAGCTTGGCTTCTACCGTGGCGCGGGCGGGTTTGTTGCCCTTGTCCAGCCATGCATCCCATGCGCGGTTCATGCCTGCCATATCGGCCATGTCGGCCAGAAAAATCTGGACTGAAATCAGGCGGCTTTTATCCGTTCCGGCTTTGGCCAGAATGGCATCCACCTGACGCAGAATATCTTCCATCTGCCCCTGCGCATCCAGTGTGGCGTCATCCGCGACCTGCCCCGCCAGATAGACCAGACCGTTGTGAATAACAGCGCCACTCAGGCGTTCTTCAGGTTCAAGGCGGGTTATGCTCATGCTGTTGTCTTTCCTGTGCAAAAAAAAAGCTTGGTGGGTAAAGGAATTTACGCAGCCGCCATGTTGTCAATCAGGCGGATGTCGCCCAGACTTGCGGCAACAAACAGGCGTGCATCGGGTGTGAGCGTTTCGGTCGCAAGGAGTGTATCGCCCGAGCGCAGGTCCAGATAATGCACGTTAAAGCCATGGCTTTTCAGGTTTTCACGGCAGGATTGCAGGCAGGCATCAACCGCTTTGCCAGCCTGAATATCCGCAATGCAGGCCCGTAATGCCGCAGGCAGGTAAGGAGCCTGTTCACGCTGTTGGGGGGTGAGCCTGCGGTTGCGTGAGGACAGGGCAAGTCCATCGGCCTCGCGCACGGTGGGGACGGGTTTTATGCGCACGGGCAGGTTCAGGTCCTGCACAAGGCGGCGGATCAGGCAGAGCTGCTGGTAATCCTTTTCGCCAAACGCGGCTATGTCGGCCCCGGTCTGGAGCAGCAACTTGGTAACAACCGTTGCAACGCCATCAAAATGGCCCGGTCGGTCCGCGCCACACAACATGCCATCCAGCCCGGAAACCGTAATGCGGGTTGCAAAACCCTCAGGGTACATTTCTGCCCCGTCCGGGGCGTAAAGCACATCTACTTTGCCTGTGCCTTCCAGCAGGGCGGCATCGGCTTCCAGCCCGCGAGGGTAAAGTTGGAAGTCGGCTGCGTTATCAAACTGGATTGGATTGACAAAAATACTCACAATCCGGCGCGTGGCCTGCCCGTCCAATGCGTTAACAAGGGTAAGGTGACCATTGTGGAGCGAGCCCATGGTGGGCACAAAACCTATGGTTTCGCCCGCGTTGCGCCATTGGGCTACCAGTGTGGCCAGTTCGGTTCTGGATCTGATAATCCGCATGAAAAATCCTGAAAAACAGATGAACCCCCATAAGGGGATTGCCCGGACAGGGCAGGAATATCCGCATTGTAGTGCTGATTGGCGCGCGGTTCCAGAGAGGGCGGTTTTACAGCATGCGGGATTTAAAGTGCAGACAACCCGGTGGAGAGGGGCCGGGCCTGTGCTATAGGGGGCGTATGTCCTACGCTGATTTTGTTCATCTTCGTGTGCACTCTGCCTACTCGCTTAGCCAGGGGGCAATCCGGGTGCCGGAAATTGCATCCCTCGCGCAGGAAATGCATATGCCTGCCGTGGCTATTGCCGATTCGGGCAATCTGTTCGGCGCTTTGGAATTTTCGCAGTACTGCACAAAAAGTGGCATTCAGCCCATTATCGGGGCCCAGATCGGCCTGCCTGCCCGCAATGACAAACCCGGGGCCCCGGCTGAACCGGTGGTGTTGCTGGCCCAGAACGAGGTGGGGCTGACCAATCTCCAGTTCCTCTCATCCGAAGGGTTCAAGACATCCGACCCGTCTGACCCGTTTGTAACGCTGGACACACTCTGCGCACGCGCCGAAGGGCTGATGCTGCTTAGCGGCGGCACACGCGGCCCGCTGTTCCAGATGCTGGCCGAAGGGCAGAAGGACGAGGCCACACGCTGGCTGGCCCGTATGCAGGAAGCGTTTGGCGACCGGCTGGTGGTGGAACTGCACCGCCACGGGCTGGCTGTGGAAAAAGCGGTGGAGCCGGGTGTGCTGGGCCTTGCAAGCCAGTTTGGTCTGCCGCTTGTGGCCACCAATGAGTGCTTTTTCCCCAAGCCGGAAATGTACGAGGCGCATGACGCGCTGGTGTGTATTGCCCAGGGCCGCACCATGGCGGAAAAAGACCGCTTCCGCGTGACCCCCGAACACTGGTTCAAACCCCCGCAGATGATGCGCGCCCTGTTCGCGGACCTGCCCGATGCGTGCGACAATACGCTCGAAATTGCCCGCCGCTGCGCCATAAAGGTGGAAACCCGCAAACCCCTGCTGCCCGTCTGCCCCAAAGTGCGTGAAGGTGCGACCGAGGACCAGACCCTGCGCGCCATGGCGTGGGAAGGGCTGGAGCGCCGCATGGCCTCCATGACGCTGGATGACGCAACGCAGGACCGCTACCGGGAACGCCTGACATTCGAGCTGGATATTATCTCCAAAATGGGGTTCCCCGGTTACTTCATGATCGTGGCGGACTTTATCCAGTGGGCCAAGGCGCATGATATTCCGGTAGGGCCGGGGCGTGGTTCGGGTGCAGGCTCGCTGGCGGCATGGGCACTGACCATTACGGATATTGACCCCATTCCTTTCAACCTGCTGTTCGAACGGTTTCTTAACCCCGAACGTGTCTCCATGCCTGACTTTGATATCGACTTCTGTCAGGACCGGCGAGACGAGGTGATCGCGTATGTCCGGCGTGAATATGGGGGCGACCGGGTTGCCCAGATCATTACCTTTGGTAAGTTGCAGGCCCGTGCGGCCGTGCGTGACGTGGGGCGTGTGCTGGGGCTGCCCTATGGCATGGTCAACCGTGTGGCCGAGCTTATTCCCAACAACCCTGCCAAGCCTGTTACGCTCAAGGAAGCCATAGCAGGCGAACCCAAATTGCAGGAAATGCGTGATAACGACGAGGCTTTGCGCAGACTGCTCGAAATTGCCCAGCAGCTTGAAGGGCTGTTCCGCCACGCCAGCACCCATGCCGCCGGGGTGGTGATCGGGGACCGCCCGCTGGTGGAACTGGTGCCACTGTACCGAGACCCCAAGAGTGATACATTAGTTACCCAGTATAACATGAAGTTTGTTGAGCAGGCCGGTCTGGTCAAGTTCGACTTTCTGGGCCTGACAACACTGACCATTCTCAAACGCGGTGTGGATTTTATTCACCGCATGGGCAAGGACGTGGATCTGGCGAGCATCCCGCTCAATGATGCGCCAACCTACGACATGCTCAGCAGGGGGGATACGGCAGGCGTTTTCCAGTTCGAAGGTGCTGGCATGCGCGATGTTCTCAAACAGATGCGCCCCACCCGGCTGGAAGACCTGATTGCCGCCGTGGCCCTGTACCGCCCCGGTCCAATGGCCAATATTCCCGATTACTGCCGCCGTAAACATGGAGAGGCATGGGAACCCCCGCACGAGGAAATCCGCGATATTCTTGAAGAGACCTACGGTATTATGGTCTATCAGGAACAGGTCATGCAGATTGCCCAGAAGATGGCCGGCTACAGTCTGGGTGGGGCAGATTTGCTCCGCCGTGCCATGGGTAAAAAAATCCGTGCGGAAATGGACCACCAGCGCGAGATCTTTACCAAAGGGGCCACCGGGCGCGGCATAGACCACGACAAGGCGGTAGAGGTGTTCGACCTCATGGCCAAGTTTGCGGATTACGGGTTTAACAAATCCCATGCTGCGGCCTATGCTCTTGTCTCCTACCAGACTGCATGGATGAAGGCTAACCACCCTGTGGCCTTCCTTGCGGCCTGTATGTCACTCGCGCGGGAGCGGACGGAAAAACTGGCCGCTCTTCGGCAGGAAGCCGAGCGCATGGGCATTGCCGTGCTGCCGCCAGACATCAACCGTTCAGAGGCCGATTTTGCCGTGGAGGTCATGCCCAATGGTGAATATGGCATTCGTTATGCACTGGCCGCGGTTAAAAAAGTTGGTTTTGGGGCCATGGAGGTTCTGGTTGCCACAAGAGGGGACAAGCCTTTTACCGATCTGGCCGATTTTGCAACGCGTATAGACCCCAAACACATCAACCGCATGCAAATGGAAAATCTGGCCAAGGCAGGCGCGTTTGAATGTCTGGATAAAAACCGGGCGCGTGTTTTTCATTCCGCCGATGCCCTTTTGCGCCGTGCCCATAGTCAGGCGCAGGAGGCGGCATCTGGCCAGATTGGCCTGTTTGGTGGTGGCGGGCAGAAGGAGCCCCTGCGTCTGGCCGAAGGGCCGGACTGGCCGGAGTTTGAAAAACTGGCCATGGAAGCAGAAGCAATTGGCTTCCATATGACAGCCCACCCGCTGGATTCCTACGGCCCGGTGTTGCGCAGGTTGGGGGTTGTTAAATCCTCCCAGCTGCTTGCCGCGGCAGAAGCCGGGGTAGGGCGGGTTAAAATTGCGGGCTGCGTGGTGGACCGCAAGGAACGCCCGACCCGCACAGGCAATAAAATGGCATGGGTGCGTCTGTCCGATGCCACAGGTGGGTGTGAGGTCACGGTATTTTCCGAAGTGCTGGGCCGTGTGCGGGAAAGTCTGGTGGCGGGCCGGGCTGTGCTGGTTACGGCCGAGCTTAAGCTGGAGGGCGAGGCCATGCGCATAACCGCTTCCGACATTGTGGAACTGGAGGACGCAGCCGCCCAAGGCCAAAGCGAATTGCGGATATGGCTGGAAAAGGAAGAAGCTCTGCCCGCCCTGCAAACCGTGCTGAGCGACCAGAAGGGCGGAGCAGGCCGCATTGTGCTGCTGCCCGGTGTGGCTGAAAGCTGCGATGTGGAAATCCGGTTGCGTGGTGGCTACAAGGTGACCCCTCTGCTCGGGCAGAAGCTGCGTACCCTGAATGGTATTTCCCGCGTGGAGCAGGTCTAGCCCGTGGCATGGACGCGCACCCTGCCATGGCGGGAGCCGGATACGGTTCTGGCCCTGTGGGGCGGTGCCCCGTGGTGCGCTTTTCTCGATAGTGGCGGAGTGCTGGACGCGCGCAGCCGGTGGCGTATCTTCTGCCATAATCCACGCCATACCCTACAGGTTTTTGCAGATAGGGTGGAAGTGGATGGGGTGTCTCAGGCTCGGAAAACGCCTGATCAGATACTGGATATTCTGCGTAAAATACAGGCAGGTTTCAAGGTTGGTGCCTGTCAGGCTGATGTGCCGTTCTGCGGTGGCTGGGTTGGCTTTGCCAGCTACGCATTTGGTCGGGCCCAGCAAGGTGTTCCGTCCCGGCATGCGGAAGGGGATGCTCCTGTATTTTCCGCAGCTTTTTACGATCATGCTTATATATGGGACCGCAAAAACCGGCAGGTGGTGCTGGCAGGGCTGGCGCATGGCGGGTTAACGCCCCATGCGCGTGAGCAGGCTCAGGCACTCTGGTCCGCCCTGCCTGAGCACGTGGAGCCTGCGCCACAGGTGCCCCCGCTGCATTTGCGGGCCAGTCAGACACAGACCGAATACTGCCGGGCAGTCAGTGCGGCGCAACGCTATATTGCTCAGGGGGATATTTTTCAGGTTAACATCACCTGCCAGCATGTTGCGGACCTGCCGGCAGATGTGTGTGCATCTGGCCTGTATCGCCGGTTGCGGCAGGTGGCCCCGGCACCCTTTGGGGCGTTTTTATCCTGTGGGGCAGGGTTTTCGCTGCTTTCATGCTCGCCAGAGCGGTTTTTGCAGGTTGACCGGCACGGGCATATGACAACCCGCCCCATAAAAGGCACAGCCCCACGGGGCCAGAGCGGGGCGGAGGACCAGCTTCTGGCTCAGGCTCTGGCAGCAGACGACAAGGAACGGGCTGAAAACCTGATGATTGTGGACCTCATGCGCCATGACATCGGGCGTGTTGCCCGTATTGGCAGCGTACGTGTGCCAGAATTATGGGCGGTGGAACGGTTTGCGCATGTGCATCATCTTGTTTCCGAAGTGCAGGGGCATTTGCGGCAGGGGTGTGATGTGTTTGACCTGCTGGCAGCGACCCTGCCGCCCGGCTCCGTAACAGGTGCGCCCAAACACCGCGCCATGGAAATTATTGACGAACTGGAAGCCACACCCCGTGGGGCTTATTGTGGGACGGTTTTTTGCCTTGGTGTGGATGGGCGGATGGATAGCTCCGTGATCATCCGCAGTTTTGTTGCCCATGGGGGGCAATTGCGTATGGGCACGGGGGGCGGGATTACCATTCTGTCTGACCCGCAAAAGGAATATGAGGAAATGCGCCTGAAACTCGCCCCTTTTGCTGCCTTTGCGGAGGGAGCATGACCGTCGTCTGGCTCAATGGTGCGCTCCTCGCGCGTGATGAGGCCCGCATAAGCCCGGCAGACCGTGGCTTTACGCTGGGTGATGGCCTGTTTGAGACCATGCGCGCGGTTGGCGGGCGGGTTCTGCATCTGCCCCGGCACATGGCGCGTCTGGCATCGGGCGGAGGTGTGCTGGGCATGCCCGTGCCGCAGGTGGGTGTGGTGGAGGAGGCGGCCACGGCGCTGCTACAGGCATGCGGGTTGCAAAACGCGGTGCTGCGGCTGAGCGTGGCGCGCGGGGAGGGGCCAAGGGGGTTGCTGCCTCCGGCTCATCCGCACCCTACCGTGTTGCTTACGGCGACCCCGGGGGAGTTTAGCCTTGCCTGTATTCAAGCCGTGACCAGCCGGTTGATCCGGCGGGATGAGGTCTCTCCCCTGTCTTATATCAAGAGCCTGAACTATCTGCCCGGTATTCTGGCCCGGCAGGAGGCCGAGCGTTTGGGGGCGCAGGATGCGCTGTTGCTCAATACGCAGGGGCGGGTGGCGGAAAGTACAATCAGCAACCTGCTGGTAGCAACGGATGCGGGGCTGCTCACGCCCCATGTGGCCGAAGGTGCGTTGGCGGGCATTGCCCGTGAGCGCCTGCTGGAGCAGAATCTTGTGCGCGAGGCTCGTCTGGCCCCGGCGGACCTGCTGCGCGCGCGTGGCGTGTGGCTGGTCAACTCCCTTTCGCTCCGGGTGGTAACAGCACTGGACGGAACGCCTTTGCCGGTGGACGAACCACACACCGCGCAACTGGAGCAATGCCTGCGGCACACTGCATAAGCCGGTTTTGATTTATGCCCTTTTCGTTTAGAGGGCAGGCATGCGACGATAAGGGCTTGTGCAGACCTGCCTGAATGCTCAATCGTTCGCCCGTCCTTTTCAGGCCGGAATGATATGCATCGGAACAGCCGGTCTGTGGTATTCTGATGAGGTGACACCATGCAACAGGCAGCAACAGCCACGGAGCAACAGGCGGAGCAGGGTCATGCCCCCCGTTATGATCTGAGGCAGATCGATGTTGATCCCAATTTCTGGTACCCTGTGGCATGGTCCAGCAAGGTACGGCAGGGCAAGGCATTTGCCGCCCGCTTTGCAGGCCACCCCATTGCGCTTATCCGCCCCGAATACGGCCCGGTCTATGCGCTGGAAGACCGTTGCGCCCACCGTCAGGTCCCGCTGAGCAAAGGCGTTGTGGACGATAAGGGCTGCATCAAGTGCTGTTATCATGGCTGGGCGTTTGACCAGCAGGGCAAATGCGTAACCGTGCCCTACCTGAACAAGGAAGGCGTGGGCCGCCCGGTTAAATCCTACCCCTGCCGCGAAAAAAGCGGGCTGATCTTTATCTTCCCCGGCGACCCCGATCTGGCGGACAAGGTGCCCGTGCCCGACATCGCGCAGGTGGGGAACCCCGAATACAAGACCCGCCAGTTCAGCCCCCGCCTGAAGTGCCACTACACGTTCATGCACGAAAACCTGATGGACATGAACCATCAGTTCCTGCACCGCCGCCAGATGGGTTCCATCACGGCCCGTTTTCTGGGGCAGGACAAGGGCGATAACTTTATGGAAGCCCGCTACAGCTTTGCGCGCAAAGGAGGCAACCAGCCGCTGGCCGAAGCCCTGATTTTTGGCAAACACCATGATGACGGGCGCGAACAGCCGGTGGAAGAGGTCGTGTCCATCCGCACTACCTATCCGTACCAGACGCTCCAGATCCACGATAAAGACGGCGACCTGATCATGGACCTGTGGGCATGTTACCTGCCGCTGGGGGAAACCCAGCAGGTTACTCAGGCGTTTGGTCTGCTGTCGGTTAAAAAGCCCAAATGGACTTTCCTGCTTGATATGGCATGGCCAGTGCTGGGTCTGTTTACGCATCGCATCTTTGAAGAAGACCGCGAAATTGTGGAAATGGAACAGAACGCATGGCGTGAACTGGGCGGGGACCACAACGTGGAAGTGTTCCCTGTTGTCAAAAGCCTGCGCGAGCTGCTGGCCCGCAGCGGGGTGCCCAACCGTTACGCCAAACCGCTCAAGCAGGGCTGAACGCACTTTTTGGCCTTGCCCGCAGGGCCAAAAAACGCCATATAGAGCCGCCCCGGCGCAGGCCGGGGTATAACACACGCGGGGCCATACACCTCTGGTGCCCAGTCAGATGGCTGGGTGGTGTCTCGCGGAGGTTTAACCAGTTAGGTAGGAATACGCCCCATGGCGATGCCCGATTTCACACTGCGCCAGCTGCTTGAAGCTGGTGTTCACTTTGGTCACCACACACGCCGCTGGAACCCGCGCATGGCGCCGTTCCTGTTCGGTGTGCGCAACCAGGTTCACATCATCGACCTCCAGCAGACCGTTGGCCTGCTCGACCGCGCCCTCAAGGCGATTCGCGATGTTGTAGCTGGCGGTGGCCGCGTTCTGTTCGTTGGCACCAAGCGCGCCGCACAGGACCCGATTGCAGAAGCAGCACGTCGCTGCGGTCAGTACTACGTCAACCACCGCTGGCTGGGCGGCATGCTCACCAACTGGAAGACCATTCAGGGCTCCATCAAGCGTCTGCGCCAGATTGAAGAAACGCTCGAAGGCGCGACTTCCGGCCTGACCAAGAAGGAAGTGCTGGAACTGACCCGCCAGCGCGACAAGCTGGAACGCTCCCTTGGTGGTATCAAGGAAATGGGTGGTCTGCCCGACGTCCTGTTCGTGATCGACACGAACAAGGAAAAGCTGGCCATTGAAGAAGCCAACAAGCTGGGTATCCCGGTTGTGGCCATTCTGGACAGCAACTCCGACCCGCGCGGCGTGACCTACCCGGTCCCCGGCAACGATGACGCCATTCGCGCCATTGGCCTTTACTGCGACCTCGTTTCCGCTTCCGTGCTCGACGGTATTTCCGCCGAACTGGGTGCAGCGGGCCATGACGTGGGTGCATCTGAAGAACTGCCGGTTGAACCCGCTCTGGAAGCGGCTCCGGTGGCGGAAGAAGCTCCGGCAGCAGGCTGAAGCCTTTAAAAAACAGCCCGGCTTAAACCGGGCTGTTTTTTTGCATGAGATGCCTGTGGTTTTTACAGGCAACGGAATGTTCTGCCACGCGCCCTGCCAGGGGCGCGTTGCGGTTTTCTAAGGAGTAGGAATATGGCGGAAATTACCGCAGCATTGGTCAAGGAACTGCGCGAAAAAACCGGCGCAGGCATGATGGATTGCAAAAAGGCGCTGAACGAAGCGCAGGGTGATATTGAAGCCGCCATTGACTGGCTGCGCACCAAGGGCCTTGCCGCCGCCGCCAAAAAATCCGGCCGCGTGGCAGCAGAAGGTCTGGTTGCCGTTGCCTCTGGCGACAAAACCGCTGCCATGGTGGAAGTCAACGCCGAAACCGACTTTGTTGCCCGTAACGAAGCGTTCCAGAACTTTGTGGAATCCGTTGCTCAGGTTGCACTCAAGGTTGGTGATGATCTGGAAGCCATCAAGGCAGCTACGCTGGACACGGGCCGCACCGTTGCTGACGAACTGACCCACCTGATCGCCACCATCGGCGAAAACATGACCCTGCGCCGCGCACGCGTGTTCACCGTGCCGTCTGGTGTGGTGGCAACTTACGTGCATGGCGCCCTGCGCCCCGGTCTGGGCAAAATTGGCGTTCTGGCAGCTATTGAAGCTCCGACGGCTGATGAAGCCATCGAACAGCTTGGCCGCCAGGTTGGCATGCATGTTGCAGCTACCCGCCCGTCTGCGCTGGATGTCAGCAGCCTGAACCAGGAAGAAGTCGAGCGTGAACGCGCTGTTCTGATCGAACAATCCCGCGCATCGGGCAAGCCTGAAGCCATTATTGAAAAAATGGTCGAAGGCCGTATCCGCAAGTTCTACGAAGAAGTGGTGCTTCTGGAACAGGTTTGGGTGCATGACGGCGAAACCCGCGTGAAGGACGTTGTTAAAAAAGCTGGCGTCAAGCTGGCTGGTTTTGACCGCTTCCACCTAGGTGAAGGCATTGAAAAGACCGTTGATGACTTTGCTGCTGAAGTGGCCAAGGTTTCCGGCGTCTAAGACCGGGTCTTTTGCATGTTGAACAAGAGCGGGACTTCTCTGCAAAGGGAGGCTCCCGCTCTTGTTGTTTTTGTGGCCCCGCAGGGCGAAAATGGCGCGCGGGTTCATATGCTGACCGAGCAGGACGGGCTGGTGCGTGCTCTGGCTTACGGGGGTGCTGGCCGTGCCGGTCGCGCCTTGTGGCAGCCGGGTAATGTGGTCAAGGTCCGCCTGACACAACGGGGCGAGGGGGCTCCTGTTCAGGTATCGGGTGAGCTGCTGTACGGCTGTGCGGCGCGTATCCTGAGCATGCCGCTGGCACTGGCCATGATGCAGTCGGCCTGTGTTCTGGCCGATGCGACCCTGCCCGAGGGTGAGCCTTGCCCGGCATTTTTTGGGGCGACCCTCAAACTTCTTTCCTTTATCGGCTACAGCCCCGACGTTGCGGAGCAAACTGGCCTGCCCAATTATATTGAGTGGGAGCTGGCCTTGCTGGACGTGCTGGGCTTTGGGCTGGATTTAAGCTGCTGCGCCGTGACCGAGCAGACGAGCGACCTCGCTTTTGTCTCCCCCCGCACAGGGCGTGCCGTCAGCCGCGAAGGAGCAGGAGTGTGGAAGGACCGGCTCCTGCCCCTCCCTGCTTTTTTGCATGACCCCACACAGGCCGGTTTCTGGCCGGACTGGCTGGATGGCCTGCGCCTGAGTGGGCATTTTCTGGCGCGGGATGCCTTTGGCCAGCGGCATCTGCCCCTCCCTGCCGCCCGGCAGAGGCTGCTCGGGCGTGTGGAAAAACTGGTAGCAGGGGCGGGCGCAACCTGAACTGCGCACCAAGGCTGGCACAACTTGGCCTGTGGCGGTATGTCATGGCCATCACACATCGCACCGTTTTATCTGGGGCAGAACATGAACGAGACATTCGAAGGCCATATTGAGGAGACAAAACTGGCAGATGCGCTAAGCGAGCGTTATCTGGCCTATGCTTTGTCCACCATCATGTCACGTTCGCTGCCAGATGTGCGCGATGGGCTCAAACCCGTGCACAGGCGGCTGGTTTACGCCATGCACCAGCTCAAGCTGGACCCGGCATCGGGGTTTAAAAAGTGTGCGCGTGTTGTGGGGGACGTCATTGGTAAGTTCCACCCCCATGGTGATGCCTCGGTTTATGAGGCACTGGTCCGTCTGGCGCAGGATTTTGCCGCCCGTTACCCGCTGGTTGAAGGGCAGGGGAATTTTGGCTCGATTGACGGCGATAACGCAGCCGCCATGCGGTATACGGAATCCCGCCTGACCGAAGTGGCCGTAGCCCTGCTGGACGGGATCGAGAGCGATGCAGTCGATTTTCGCCCCACCTATGATGGTGAGGAGCAGGAACCCGTGGTGCTGCCAGCGGCGTTCCCCAACCTTCTGGCTAATGGTGCTGCGGGTATTGCCGTGGGCATGGCCACCAGCATTCCCCCCCATAACGCGGCAGAAGTGTGCGCGGCCGCAGCGCTGCTGGTGCGCAAACCCACCGCCACCACGCAGGACCTGCTGGCCCTTATGCCGGGGCCGGACTTCCCCACCGGCGGGCTGATTGTGGAGGATGCCTCGGCTATTCTGCAGGCATACGAGACAGGGCGCGGGGGCTTCCGCATGCGTGCACGTTGGGCTGTGGAACAGGGGCGGTTTGGTACATGGCATATTGTTGTGTCGGAAATACCGTACCAGGTGCAGAAGTCCCGCCTGATCGAGCAGGTGGCTGACCTGCTGGAGCAGAAAAAGCTCCCATTGCTAGGCGATATTCGCGACGAAAGTACGGATGAAATTCGCCTGATCCTTGAGCCAAAAACACGCGGGATCGAACCCGAAGTGCTGATGGAAACCTTGTTCCGCGCCACGCCGCTGGAAAGCCGCTTCCCCCTGAACATGAACGTGCTTGGGGCGGACCGCTCTCCCGGTGTGCTGGGGCTCAAGCAGGTGTTGCAGGCATGGCTGGACCACCGGCACGAAGTGCTGGAACGGCGCAGCCGCCACCGCCTTGCCGCCGTGGAAAAACGGCTGGAAATTCTGGCAGGCTTTCTCATCGTTTACCTCAATCTGGATGAGGTCATTCGCATTATCCGCGAGGAGGATGATGCCAAAGCCAGCCTGATGGCCACCTTAGGCCTGACCGACATGCAGGCCGAATCCGTGCTGAACATGCGCCTGCGCAGCCTGCGCCGCCTTGAGGAAATGGAAATCCGCAAGGAGCATGATGCCCTTGCTGCCGAAAAAGCCGGATTGCTCGCGTTGCTGGGGGATGAAAAGCAGCGCTGGAAGCAGATCGGGCAGGAACTGGAGGGCATGGTCAAGACGTTTGGCAAGGGCCGCGTTGGACCACGGCGCAGCACCATTCTGTCCGCCCCCAAGCCGGTTGATATTTCGGTGGTGGAAACAGTGGAGCGTGAACCGCTGACCATGATCCTGTCCCAAAAAGGGTGGGTGCGGGCCATCAAGGGCCACAATGTTGATCTGGAAAGCCAGAAGTTCAAGGAAGGGGATGGCCTCAAGCTGGCCCTTCCGTGCCAGAGCACGGACAAGTTGTGCTTTTTTGCGACCGATGGCCGTGCCTTTACGCTCAAGGGTGTGGACCTGCCACGCGGGCGGGGTGATGGCCAGCCGGTACGCCTGCTTATGGACCTCTCCAATGATGAAGAACTGCTAGCGGTTTTTGTGCTGGAGGAAGGTGGTAAGCGCCTTGTGGCTTCCAGTGCGGGGCGTGGCATGGTGGTGGAGGATGATAACCTCGTCTCCGAAAAGCGCTCAGGTCGGCAGGTGCTTAACCTCAAAGGCGATGAGTTCGCCCAGTTGTGCATTCCCGCACAAGGGGACCATGTGGCAGTGCTTGGGGATAACCGCCGGTTTTTGATTTTCCCGCTCGATCAGCTCCCCGTCATGGGGCGTGGTCTGGGGGTGGCGTTGCAGAAATACGCTGATGGCGGGCAGCTGCGTCAGGCTGTGGTGTTTACTGCATCCGAAGGGCTGGTCTGGCCCGGAGCCGTACGGAACCGCGTTATGGCGGATTTGCAGGACTGGCTGGGCAAGCGTGCAAGTGTTGGCAAGCTGGCTCCCACCTGGGCGAACAAAAAAGCCTAAGCCTGTTATCAGGCCTGCTCCTCGGGCACATGGCCTGCGGGGGCGGGCCCATGTCTGGCAGGTGGGTCAGAATAACGGCGCATCGGGGAACAGGGCGTCCCGCGTGGTGTTGATGGGCTGCTCCGGGTCCAGTGGCTGCCATGTATCATCACGCAGGATTTCTGCCGGTCGGAAGCGGCTTTTGTACGCCATCTTGGGGCTGCCCGGAATCCAGTAGCCCAGATACAGATACGGGCGGCCGAGCAGAAATGTCTGGTGAATAAGAAAAAGCACAACATACACCCCTAGTGAGCGGGTGGTCTGCTGGGGGTCGTAAAAGCTGTACACGGCCGAAAGCCCGTCATCGAGCGTATCGGTCAGGCTGACGGCGACCAGTTTGTTGTCTGCCGTGCGGAATTCTATGATCTGTGTATCAACCGTCGTTTCCTCCACCATAATCCGGTAGTCGCGCGCGGTCATGTTTGCCATTTCGCCATCTGCGTGGCGGGTGTTCAGGTACTGGCGGAACAGATCGTATTGTTCGCCTGTTGCTACAGGGGGCAGCAAGGTCGCGCTCAGGTCCGTATTGCGGTTCCAGACCCGTTTTTGTGTGCGGCTGGGGGCAAAGGCCGCCACAGGCAGGCGGATGGGAATACAGGCAGAGCATCCTGCACACAAAGGCGCGTAAGCGAGTGTGTGGCTGCGCCGGAAGCCCGTGGCAGACAGGCGGCTGTGCAGGGTGTCGGCATCGGGGACTGCCAGATCAACCAGAATTTTGCGTTCCATGCGCGCAGGCAGGTACGGGCATGGTTGTGCCGTGGTGGTGTAAAAAAACTGCGGGTTGCGCAGCGGAGGCGTCATAATCGGCAATCCCGGATGCATGGCGGGCCAGTAGAACCGGCCCGCTTATGCCCGGCATGGGCCAGGCGGTGGTTACAGGCCCGATCTTTCCCGGATGCGCTGTGCAGCTTCAATGGCAAAATATGTGAGTATGCCATTGGCTCCAGCACGGCGGAAAGCCATCAGGCTTTCCATGATGGCACGGTCGCGGTCGAGCCAGCCATTGTTAATGGCTGCCATGAGCATCGCATATTCTCCCGAGACCTGATACGCAAAAGTCGGCACGCTAAAGGTGTCTTTTACGCGGCGGATAATGTCCAGATACGGCATGCCCGGCTTGACCATGACCATGTCCGCGCCTTCGGCAATGTCCATCTCTACTTCGCGCAGGGCTTCATCGCTGTTGGCGGGGTCCATCTGATAGGTTTTTTTGTCGCCTTTCAGCAGCCCGCCAGAGCCAAGCGCATCACGGAACGGGCCATAAAAGGCGGACGCATATTTGGCGGCATAGGACATGATGCGGGTGTTGATCAGGCCATTGGCGTCAAGGTCCTGCCGGATAACGGCAATGCGCCCGTCCATCATGTCCGAAGGGGCAATAATATCCACCCCTGCGCGGGCCTGATTAACAGCCTGTTGGGACAGGATCTGGACCGAGGCCTCATTGACCACGTAGCCATCTTCGATCACGCCGTCATGGCCGTGGTTGGTGTAGGGGTCCAGCGCCACGTCCCCGATCAGGGCCATGTCGGGGAACTCTTTTTTCAGCAGTCTGGCAGCCCGACACATCAGGTTGTCGGGGTTGAGCGCTTCGGTCCCGACGTCATCACGGGCTTCTGTCGGGGTGATGGGGAACAGGGCAAGGGCTGGAATGCCCAGTTTGGCGGCTGGTTCCACATGCTTGGCAAGCCGGTCCAGTGTAACGCGGTGCGCACCGGGCATGGAGGAAACCTCGGTTGTAACACCTGTTCCTTCCATGAAAAAAATCGGCCAGATCAGGTTGCTGATGCCCAGTGAGTTTTCGGCAACCAGGCGGCGTGTCGCATCGTCAAACCGGTTGCGGCGCGGGCGGGTCAAAGGGAAACGACCAGCCATCATGGGCGGGATCTCCTTGCACGGTGTTTGCCACGGGGCAGGCTTGGCTGGTTGTCCATGGCAGCACAGGGGTGAACAAAACGGGGGGAGTATGCGCTCCTGCCCCTGTTATGCAACCCCGCTGGGGTAAAGGTCAGCTCCGCGTGGTTTTGCAATGCCCACGGTATGCGAATCCGCAGCTATCGCGGGGGCCAGCCTCCGTGTCATGCCGGGGCTGGTGCTAGTGGTGTATGCAAGCCTGTGCGGAGGGCAAAAGTGCAGGGCTGCAAAAGGGGGAGAGTTCCGCCCCTTTTGCGTTTTTCTCCTGTCAGGGGCGCAAGGAACGGAGTAAGAGAGCACCCAGCGCTTGTGTCTGTTATAAAAAGCAGTGTGGAACATGGTCTGGCAAAGAGCGTGCCAGAACCGTATAGAGTGACCACCATCTGCCGCCCGGCAGGCATGTTGCCAAACGACAGTTTGATTTTGAGGGAACACCCGAATGAGCCACACGGATCTGGACCGTTTTTTTCATGCGCCGCTGACCCAGACGGATCCGGACGTTGCGTCCGCCATTGCCGCAGAGCTGACCCGCCAGCAGGATGGGATTGAGCTGATCGCCAGCGAAAACATGGCCTCCGAGGCTGTTTTGCAGGCGCAGGGCAGTGTGCTGACCAACAAATACGCCGAAGGCTACCCCGGCCGCCGCTACTACGGTGGCTGTGTGGAAGTGGACAAGGTGGAAACCCTGGCCATTGAACGGGCCAAAACCCTGTTTGGTGCAGCTTTTGCCAACGTGCAGCCGCATTCGGGTGCTAATGCCAATCAGGCCGCGTTCATGGCCATGGGCAAGCCGGGTGACACCGTTCTGGGCATGAGCCTTGCAGCGGGTGGGCACCTTACGCACGGTGCAGCTCCCAACTATTCGGGCAAATGGTTCAATGCCGTGCAGTATGGCGTACGCCAGCAGGACGGCATGCTGGACTACGACCAGATGGAAAGCCTTGCGCGCGAGCACAAGCCCTCCATTATCGTGGCTGGTGGGTCCGCTTACCCGCGGATTATCGACTTTGCCCGTTTCCGCCGCATTGCGGACGAAGTGGGTGCGCTGCTTATGGTGGATATGGCGCATTTTGCCGGTCTGGTTGCTGCGGGCCTGTACCCCAATCCGCTGGAATATGCAGACATTGTAACCTCCACCACGCATAAAACCCTGCGTGGCCCGCGTGGCGGCCTGATCCTGACCAACAGCGAAGCACTGGCCAAAAAGATCAACTCTGCCGTGTTCCCCGGTCTGCAGGGCGGCCCGCTCATGCATGTTATTGCCGGTAAAGCCGTAGCTTTTGGCGAAGCCCTGCGCCCTGAGTTCAAGGAATATCAGAAAGCCGTACAGAAGAACGCCGCTGTGCTGGCCGAAGTGCTGGTGGAGCGTGGGTTTGATATTGTGACTGGTGGCACGGATTCCCACCTGCTGCTCGTTGACCTGCGGCCCAAAAAGGTGACCGGCAAGGCAGCGGAACAGGCACTGGAACGTGCGGGCATTACAGCCAACAAAAACGCCATTCCGTTTGACCCGGAAAAACCTGCCATTACCTCTGGCGTGCGTCTGGGCAGCCCTGCTGCTACGGCACGTGGCTTCCGCGAAGCAGAGTTCCGCCAGGTTGGTGAAATGATTGATGAAGTGCTGACCGCCCTTGCCGCCTCGGGTGGGGAAGGTGATACCGCAGTGGAAAACGCTGTGCATGAACGGGTTAAGGCCCTGTGTGCACGCTTCCCCATTTATACGCGCTAATCCGCGTTTAAATCGGTTCTGCCTTAAAAGGCGCGGGAGGTTTCTCCCGCGCCTTTTTTGCTGGTCTGTTCATGCCCGGAATATGAAAAGATATGCAGCCTGTTTTATAAAAAATGAAATTTATGCAGCGGCGTATACAACAGAAAAAAAATGAAATAAATACAACGCAAAAGCCTTGGACAACATGGATGGATTGAGGTGTGGAAAAGTAGTTTTCGCCATCCATATAGTAGAGTGTAAGTGATTCAATGGATGTTTCTAAGTCATTTTTAGCTGATATTAAAGTTGTGGTTTTAATACCCTGCTATAATGAAGAAATAACCATAGGGTCAGTTGTTCGGGATTTTCGGGCAGCACTGCCTAATGCGCCAATCTATGTTTATGACAACAATTCCACGGATCAGACGGTCAAAACCGCGCTGGCCGCTGGTGCCATTGTTCGTTCTGAATCCCTTCAGGGCAAAGGCTACGTGATCCGGCGCATGTTTTCAGACATTGAAGCCGATTTTTACATTCTGGTGGACGGGGATGCCACATACGAGGCCGCTGCTGCACCAGAGATGCTGAAAACCGCCTACACCAACGGGCTGGATATGGTGAATGGCGCGCGTGTTACCGACCGGGTGGATGCCTACCGGCGCGGCCATGTTCTGGGCAACAAGGTGCTTACCGGGCTTGTCACCAGTGTGTTCGGGCGCCGGTTGTCAGACATGCTTTCGGGCTACCGGGTTTTTTCGCGGCGGTTTGTCAAATCCTTTCCTGCCCTGTCTTCAGGGTTTGAGACGGAAACGGAATTTACCGTTCATGCGCTGGAACTGGCCATGCCTATTGGCGAGCAGCCAACCCGTTATGTGGAACGGCCCCCCGGCTCGGCCTCCAAGCTGAATACCTATAGCGATGGCTTCCGTATTCTGGGTATGATCATCAATCTGGTCAAACAGGAACGGCCATTGATGTTCTTTACCACCATTGGTGTGGTTGTGCTGGTTTGCGCCATTGGTCTGGGCTTGCCGGTTATTCTGGACTTTTTCCGGACCGGGCTGGTGCAGCGCCTGCCCACGGCTGTTCTGGCGACCGGGCTGGTCATTCTGGCCGTATTTTCCATGGGGTGTGGTCTTATTCTGGATAGCGTTGCGCTGGGGCGGCGGGAAACCAAACGTCTGGCCTATCTCGCGCTGCCGCCTCCCCCCCGCCTGCCCGATGCGCAGGGCGGTGTTTCCCCGGTTGCAACGGCAGAGCCGTAAGGCACGCCTTGCTTTGAGCCTGTACTGCCGGCTTGATTCTACAGAAGGCGCGCCAGCCGGACAGCCGTATGCCCCCGGCGGGGGCGCAGGTTGGGTATGACCAGCATGCAGTTGTCGTAGGGGGTGCGGATTTCGTCCATACCATCCACGGCAATCAGGGTTTGGGCGCGTTCAATAATATCTCCACCCGTATAGCGGCGCAGGAAGGCAAAGCCTGCGGTATGGGCTTCCACACAATCGGTCACCACGGCATTGATCCCGCCTTGGTGTGGGGCGGTGGGTAAAGGCGGCCCCATGCCATGCTGGGCCAGAAATGCGCGGACCATGCTCAGGCTGTGCTGGGTGGCGCTGCGGGTCCAGTGTTGCCCGGCTTCAAGCAGGCAGGCCCGTGCCGTGCCTGATGGTGTGGAAAAACGCTCGTAATCAATCAGGCGGGGCCCGGTGGGGTGGCCCTGATCCAGCACAACCTGTGGAGGGTCTGCCTGCTGGCAGGCCAGAGTGTTGGCCATGCGCAGGTTGCGTTCCGCCATGCTGGTCAGCAGCAGGGGGGCGGAAGGCCATGTCATGGTGTGCAGGTCAAGCAGCACGTCCACCGTGTCAATCACGGGTACAAGTTCGCGCACGCGCTGCATTTCAAGGGATGTGTGTGTGGAGTGGATAAGCTTGGGGGCCCACAGCCTGTTCATGTCCTCCTCAATATAACGGAAGCGGGAGGGGTGGCGGGGGTCAAACGCCGCGTAGGCATCCGGGTTAAGAAAAATCAGGCTTAGCCGCCCCCGTGTGGGGGTAAGGGGCGTTGCCAGCAGGTGGGTAAGGGCTCCGGCCCCGGCATATTCGTTGCCGTGCATCAAAGCCGTTATGGCAATGTGGGGGCCGGGCCTGTGGCTTTCAAAATGATGGACCCCTCTTATGCCGCAGTTCCCCTGCACCCATGGTGTTATGTCCGGCAAGGGGTCTTGCGGTGGTGCGTGGGGGAGCGGTGGCGGAGGGGGAGGCAGAACCTCTGGCAGGGTGCGGAAGCGGTAGGAGCTTTTGCCACCCCGTTTGCGCTTTGCGGCACAGCTCATGGCTGCCCCGGTGCTTTGCAACGGAGTGTTGTCCCCAAAGATTGGCACAATGGGTGAGGGAGGAAAAAACTGCACCACATGGGCCTGAGTATGGTTCGGGTTGCGTGTGGCTGCAATCCCCTCCCTGCACGGTGGTGTGGAGGTGTTGCGGGCATGGGGGACATGCCCGTGTTGTGGTGGCGGGTGTGGTTATGCGCCTTTGGTTTTTGGGCGCGGCTTGCCTGCCACAGCGCGCGGACCAGACGGCGTTGCAGGCGGGAGTGCCTGCTCCGTGCTGAGCACGCGGAGTTTGACATGCGCGCCAACCTCCACCTGCCGCAGGCGCTTGCGTTCGGCCCCCGAACACAGGGTGAGTGCGGAGCCCTTCTGCCCCGCGCGGCCTGTGCGGCCAATGCGGTGCAGGTAGGTTTCGGGCTGTTCGGGCACGTCGTAGTTAATAACCTGCGCGACCGAGGCAATATCCAGCCCACGGGCGGCCACATCGGTTGCGACCAGAATAAACAGGCGGCCAGAGCCAAAGCTGGCCACAGTGCTGGTGCGTTTGTCCTGTGTCAGGTCCCCATGCAGGGGGGCCACGGCCAGACGTGCTTTTTTGAGTGTGGCGGCCAGCACATCCGCTTCCGCTTTGGTGCGGACAAACACGATGCTGCGTGTTTTGGGGCTGCGACCAAAAAATGTCTTGAGGAAGGCTGCCTTCTGTTCGTCTTCCAGAAACAGCACACCCTGACGGATGGCGGGGCGCTCCTCGGGTGGTTTTTCAACACTCAGTTCCACCGGCTTGTACACAATGCTGGCCAGCATGGCCTTGCACGCGGCCGGCATGGTGGCGGAAAAAGCCAGTGTCTGGCGTGGTGTGGGCAGGTAGTTGAGGATGGTGCGGGTTTCCTCCTCAAACTCGTGGGTGAACAGGCGGTCGCACTCGTCCATCACAAGCTGGAAGCAGTCCGTAAGGTCGCATGTGCCTGTGCCAATAAAGTCCAGCAGACGCCCCGGTGTGGCAATAAGAATACGGCTCATGCCGCTGGTCTGGATGAGTTCTGCGGCCTGCTCGTCCCGGTCCGCGCCGCCATACAGGCAGATAATGGGGGGGGTATGTGTTCTGGCGTTTGCCTGCTTTTTGCCCCCTTCGCCCAGACAGGCGCGAAAGACCTTGGCGGTCTGCAACACAAGTTCACGCGTGGGCACCATAACCAGCAATGTACGGGGTTTGCGGGCCTTGAGCAGCCTGTGCAGCATGGGCAGCACATAAGCTGCGGTTTTGCCCGTGCCGGTCGGGGCGGTGGCCAGAATGTCCCGTCCTTCCAGTGCTGCGGGAATGGCCGCTAGCTGGATGGGGGTCGGATGTGTCATTCCCGCCTGCTGTGCATGGGCGCAAAGGGCTGGGGACAGACCCGTATCCTTAAAGCTAGCGGACATACTGTTGCCTTTCTCGTGGTCTGGAATGCGTACAAGGTGCCTTGCTTTTAAAGACAAACCGATAGCAAGGACAAAGCGGACCATGCAGGGCGCGTGGTTGCAAAGGCCGATGTGTAGCGGAGGAATGCGCGTTATGGCGAGCGCAATGTATGCAGGTGCGCAAACTGGCTCGAACCCGGTAGAGGATTTGCCGCGTGCGGCACCCCACGCTTTTGTGGTGGGGGAAAATTTTGCCGGTATGCGTTCGCAGGCATTGGGGCTTGCCCACCGTGCCGGGTGGGACGGTACGTTCCAGCCTGTATGCCCCAGCCGTGTGGCGCGTGTGGCACTGGCTGGCCCGCGCTGGCTTGGCCGCACATGCCTGCGTGGTAGCAGCGGGCAGATGCTGGAATCCCACAAGGACCTGCTGCGCGCGGATGTGGTGATCAGCATTGGTGGCAAGGGTGGCGCCATTGGGGCAGCCCTGCGCGCGCACCACCGCCCGGTGGTGCAGATTCAGAACCCCCGGCAGTCGCTCGCCCGTTTTGACCTGATTCTGGCCTGCCGGCATGATGATATTTCTGGCCCCAATGTTCTGCTCGGCCGCACCGCGTTGCATGGCCTTACCCCCGAGGAGCTTGCAAGTGCCCGGCAGGAGTGGGAGCCACGGTTTGCCCATTTGCCCCGCCCGCTGGTAGCCGCCCTTGTTGGTGGCTCCAACGGGCGCTTCCAGCTGGGTGAGGCAGAAGCCCGCAGGCTGGCCCATGTGCTGGTGCAGACCCGCAAGGATGAAGGCGGCAGCCTGATTGTGACCGCCTCCCGCCGGACAGACCCGCAGGCACTGGCCGCACTGAAGGAAATTATAGAACCCGCAGGTGGCTTTGTATGGGATGGGGAGGGGGATAACCCCTATATCGGGCTGATCGCCTGTGCCGACAGCCTGCTTGTAACCATAGACAGTGTTTCCATGATGTCCGAATCCGTGGCAGGGCGTGCGCCTGTTACGGTTTTTCCGCTGCCTGGCAAATCCCGCCGGATCAATGAGTTTGTTGAGGAACTCGAACTGGCCGGGCGCGTGCGTGTGCTGGGTGAGAGTGCTATCCGCCTGCCCACGCCATGGTACGTAACCCCACTGGATGACACGGCCGAACTGGTGGGGGAAATGCATAGCAGGCTCGGCTTCTAGCCCGCCTATAGTGCATGGAAGGCTGGGGCAGTACCCAGTGTGCTGCCTCCGGCCCAGTATTGGGCTGGCTGGAATGTATCAGGCTACAGGGGAGCCGGCTCGGGGGTGCCCGTGTTGTCTGCAGGCCAGACCAGAGACGCCAGTGCCGTGGCCATAACGGTCAGCACGCATAACCCCATAGCGGCAACAGGCAGCCCAAACGCAGCCCCTACGCGCCCGGCCAGTGGGTAAGCCAGCAACCAGCATAAATGAGAGAGCGAAAACTGGGCCGCGAACAGTGCGGGCCTGTCCTCCGCCGTGCCGGAGCGGCGGAGCAGGCGGCCAGAAGGTGTTTGTGCAACGGAATACCCAACGCCCAGCACGGCCCAGAGTGGCAGTAGCCAGCCATAGCTGGGCACGCTTATGGCCAGAGCAGCCCCCACACACAACACACTGGCCCCACCCAGCATAACCGTGCGGTCTGCCCTGCGTGCCAGCACGCGGGGTAAGCCAAGAGCTGCCAGCATGGAGCCTGCTCCAAAACAGGCCAGTGCGAGCGCTGTTGCGCTCTGCCCCAAACCGAATGTGCCCTGCACATAAACAACCGTGTTGACCAGCACGATGGAGGCTGCCGCAGCAACGGCCATGTTAATACCCAGCAGGCCCCGCAGGCGCGGAGTAGCAAGGTAGAGGCGTATGCCACGGGTTGTGCGCTCGTACACGCTCCGGTGCGGTGCAGGTCTGGGGGCGGGCAGGCGAACAGACATGACAAGGGCGGCAGAACCCAAAAAGCCCAGCGCAGTCCCCACGAACAGGGCGTGGAAGGACACGACACTCAACAGGGCTGCGGCCAGTAACGGGCTGAGTACGCTCTCCATGTCATACGCAATGCGGGAGAGGGAGAGCGCATCGGTATAATCCTGCTCGTCGGGCAGAATATCGGGGATGGTCGCCTGAAACGTCGGTGTAAATGCAGCCGAAGCCGCTTGGAGGGCAAAGATCAGAACGTAAATCTGCCAGACCGTGTTCACAAACGGCAGGCAGGCGGCCACACCACAGCGTACAAAGTCCAGCAGAACCAGTGCCGTGCGGCGGGGCAGGTGGCCTGCAAAAGCTGCGGCAAGGGGGGCTAGGCCCACATAAGCCAGCATTTTTATGGCCAGTGCGGTGCCCAGCACAGCCCCGGCATGCCCCCCCGCTACGCGGAAGGCCAGCAACCCCAGCGCAACGGTGGCAAGGCCAGTGCCGGTCAGGGCAACAAGCTGTGCCCCAAACAGGTGGCGGTAGGTGCGGTGGCGCAAAACATGCAGCATGCGCTTACAGGTATTTGGTCAGGGCGGCAAAAGCCTGCAAGGCATCCTCGCGGCTCATCTCGCCTGCGGCAATGGCGTCTATAATGCAGTGTTCAAGGTGGTCCTGCACCAGCATGCGCTTGGATTTGCGGATCGTACTTTCCACGGCCTCAAGCTGTTGCGCAAGGTCGGAGCAGCTTCGGCCTTCGTCGAGCATGGCAATAACTTTGGCCAGATGCCCGTGGGCCTGTTGCAGTTGCCGCCGGATAAGGGGGTGAGAATGATGAACCATACATCATCCTACCCTAGGGGGGAGGGGTAGGCAACGCACAAGCACGCATACCCTTGCAGTAGGTGCAGGGGGCAGTAGGGAGGGGAACATTGACTTCTAAAAGATGGAAGTGCTGCCCGCTTCACTCATGGGAAAAGCAGGGCGGGTTGAGCTGACCTTAGATCCAGATACTGCCCAGCAGCAGAATGGTGCCGACAATCAGCGCAGCCACATGCCGCATGACATGCTCGGGTGTGTCCTGTGGCAGAGTCAGGTAGAAGTTGAAGCAGTACAGCACCAGCCCCACGCCCAGTACAATACTGATGACGCGGGCTATGGGGTAGGTTGAAATATCCCTTGGGTCAAACTGCATGGTGCTGCCTTACTTTTTTACAGGCGCTCAGCGGCTGGTGTTACGGGTTATGCGCTTACAAAAGCGGATGCGGGGTAGCCCTGCATGAATAGTGCCGTGCGGAGCGAGGTATGGTTGATCTGGGCCGCTACGGCCTGACGTACAACCGGCTTGGCAAAAAAGGCAATGCCCAGCCCTGCGGCGCGCAGCATGGGCAGGTCGTTTGCGCCATCGCCAATGGCCAGAGTAGCCTCGGGGGCCAGCTTGTGGCGCGTGCTGAGTTGTTCCAGCAGGTCCAGTTTGGTTTGTGCGCCCAGAATGGGCAGGCCGGGGGCACCGCTCAGGTGGCCGGTCGCATCGGTCAGCAGAGTATTGGCGTGGTTTTCCTCAAACCCGCAAAGGGCGGCCACGCGGGAGGTAAAAAAGGTAAACCCACCCGATACCAGCGCGGTGTAGGCTCCATGCGCACGCATGGTGCGCACCATTTCCACCGCGCCGGGGTTCAGGCGTACATCCTGCCATGCTTTTTCCAGCAGGCTTTGGGGCAGGCCTTTAAGCAGGGCTACGCGTTCGCGCAGGGAGGTGGCAAAATCCAGCTCGCCGTTCATGGAGCGGGTGGTAATGGCGGCAACCTTGTCCCCAATACCGGCAAGGGCTGCCAGGTCATCGAGTGTTTCGTTGGCGACAATGGTGCTGTCCATGTCCGAGACCAGCAGTTTTTTGCGGCGGCCCTCTGCGGGGGTCAGTACCACGTCCACCTTGCTGCCAAGATGTGTGTGTAACTGGGCCAGCACGTCTGGCGTGCTGGCCGGGCAGGGAATATCCACTGCCTCTCCGGGGGAGAGAATAACGGTTTCACCCTGGGCACGGATAATATCACGCGCGAGGGAGATTGTGGCGGTATCGAGTGTTGTTGCCTCACGGGGGGCAACAAGGGTCAGAACAAGGCTCGTCATGGCACTTGGGTGTGTGGCAGGAATACGGACATGAAGCAAGCAGAACACCCATGCCCCAGCCCGGCAACCCGCTATACGCAAAGCCAGCCCCCGGCCCTTGTACTGGCAGGGCCGACCTGTTCGGGCAAATCCGCCCTGGCACTCAGGCTGGCCCAGCAGTTGGGGGGCGTGGTCATTAACGCGGATTCCATGCAGGTTTATAAAGACCTGCGTGTGCTGACCGCCCGCCCGGACGAGGCGGAAGAACAGCGCGTGCCGCACCGGTTATATGGTGTGCTGCCCGCCGCCCATAAGGGGAGCGTGGCATGGTGGCGCGAGCAGGCGCTGGCAGCCATGCAGCAGGCATGGCACGCGGGGCAGTTGCCCATACTATGCGGGGGCACGGGCATGTATATGCGCGCCCTGACCGATGGACTGGCCCAGATTCCACAAAGCCCCCCCGCCGTGCAGCAGGCTGCCCGCGCTCTGGTGGCGGAGGAAGGGGCCCCCGCCGTGCATGAGCGGCTTATGGAGGTGGACCCGCAAACGGCCGCACGCCTCAAGCCAGTGGATTCGCAGCGTGTGGCCCGTGCGTGGGAGGTATGGCAGGCCACAGGCCATGGGCTGGACTGGTGGCTGGCCCAGCCCGGCCTGCCGCCCGCCCCGGCCCGGTTTGTCGCTGTGCGTCTGGACCCGTCCCGGGTGGAACTGCGTGCGCGCATACAGGCCCGGTTTACTGCCATGTTGGAGCAGGGCGGCGTGGAGGAGGTGCGCGCCCTGTTACAACAGAATCTGGACCCGGACCTGCCCGCTATGCGCGCCCATGGCGTGCCCGAACTGGCCGCCATGCTGCGGGGGGAGATTACACAGGCCGAAGCCGCAACCCGTGCCGTTGCCGCCACAGGGCGCTACACCAAGCGGCAGGCTACATGGTTTGCCCATCATCCGCTTACTGCGGAGGGGCTGACCTGTATGGTTAATGCCTGTTTTTCCGATTTTGAGCAATTTTCGGAAAGAAAGTATGATGAAATTATTTCTTTTATTCTAAAGGGGATTGACGCACCCAATATCGGGTCCTAAACAGGCGACCTGCTCCCAATTCCGGGAAGAGAGGACGCTATGACACGCACAACGGGTTCGACCACACTGGACGCTCAGACAACCACCACCCTGCCGGGTGCGGAAGTTCTTCTGCGCGCATTGGTCGAACAGGGTGTGGAGGTTATTTTTGGCTACCCCGGTGGCGCCGTTCTTCCTATTTATGATGCCCTGTTCAAGCAGAATCACATCCGCCACGTTCTGGTGCGCCACGAGCAGGCGGCCGTGCACGCGGCGGAGGCCTATGCCCGCTCGACCGGCAAGGTGGGGGTGGTGCTGGTGACCAGTGGCCCGGGGGCGACCAACGCCGTAACCGGCCTTCTGGACGCCATGATGGATTCCATTCCGCTGGTCTGCCTGTCCGGGCAGGTGCCCACACCCCTGATTGGCAATGACGCTTTTCAGGAAGCGGATACAACGGGTATTACCCGCCCGGTTACCAAATACAACTATCTGGTGCGCAAGCCTGAAGATCTGGCGCCTGCGGTGCATGAGGCCTTTGCCATTGCCCGCTCCGGCCGGCCCGGCCCGGTGCTGATTGACCTGCCCAAGAACATTACGGTGGGCGATGCCCCTTATGTGGAGGCACACGCCGTAACCCCGCGCACCACCCGCATGGGTTCCCAGCCAGACCGTGCGGCCATTACCCGTGCCGTGGCAGCCATGAAGGCAGGCAAACGCCCGCTGTTTTACACGGGTGGCGGGGTTATCAATTCCGGCCCGCAGGCCAGTGCCGCTTTGCGCCGGTTGGTGGAGCTGACGGGTTTTCCCGTAACATCCACGCTCATGGGGCTGGGGGCGTTCCCCGGTACGGACCAGCGATTCCTTGGCATGCTGGGCATGCACGGGACGTATGAGGCCAATCTGGCAACCCATGGCTGCGATGTGCTGATCGCCCTTGGCAGCCGGTTTGATGACCGGGTAACCGGGCGGCTGGATGCGTTCTCCCCCAGCTCGTTCAAAATCCATGTTGATATTGATCCCTCCCAGATCAACAAGATCGTGCATGTCAACGAAGGCATTGTGGGGGATGTCGGGCAGATTATCGATCTGATGATCGAAGAGTGGGAAAAACAGCCCGCCTACGCCCATAAGTCTGACCTGGATGCCTGGTGGACACAGATTGAAAGCTGGCGCGCGCTGGACTGCCTGCGCTTTGGGCAGGACAAGGCCCCCGATGCCGTGATCAAGCCGCAGCAGGCCATCCAGCGGATTTACGAACTGGCACGCCAGACCGGGCGGGATACGTACGTTTCCACCGAAGTCGGGCAGCACCAGATGTGGGCGGCGCAGTTCTTCCGCTTTGATGCCCCCAATCGCTGGCTGACATCGGGCGGGCTTGGCACCATGGGCTACGGCCTGCCTGCCGCCGTTGGCGCGCAGATTGCGCACCCCGATGCGCTGGTTATGGATATTGCAGGGGAAGCCTCAACCCTGATGAATATTCAGGAACTGGGGACCATCGCGCAGTACCGCCTGCCGGTTAAGATTTTCATCATCAACAACCACTACATGGGCATGGTCCGCCAGTGGCAGGAACTGCTGCACGGTTCGCGCTATTCGGAAAGCTATTCCGATGCCCTGCCGGACTTTGTAAAGCTGGCGGAAAGTTTCCATGCCACCGGCCTGCGCGTGACCCGGCTGGACGAGCTGGATGCCACCATCCAGAAGGCGCTGGAGCATAATGGCCCCGTGCTGGTGGATATTTGCGTGGCGGAGGGGGAAAACTGCTTCCCCATGATTCCATCTGGTGCCGCCCATAACCAGATGATCCTTGGCCCGGAGCAGGAAGCAAGCAGTGCCACGATCAGCAAGGAAGGGCAGATGCTGGTCTGATTAGCCAGTTCTGTTCTTTTAGGTTCCGTCTTGTCCCTTCTGCCTTGATTGCGAGAAACATGAGTATGCAGGTCGAAGTTTCCGGTTCCGCTGTTATTTCCCTTCTGGTGGATAACGAGAGCGGGGCTCTTGCCCGTATTGTGGAGCTGTTCTCGGGCCGTGGTTACAACATCCAGAGCCTGACCGTGGCTCCGGTGGATGAGCATGGTCACACCTCCCGTGTGAACATTGTCACCACGGGCACGCAGTCTTCCATCCGGCAGGTCAAAACGCAGCTTGAGCGGCTTGTGCCCGTCTCGCGCGTGGTCAACCTTACGGCGGAAGGGCCTTATGTTGCGCGGGAAATGGCTCTGGTCAAAGTGGTATCCTCTGGTGAACCACGGACCGAAGCCCTGCGCATTGCACAGGCGTTCCGGGCACGGGCGGTTGATACAACCGCCAGTTCCTTTGTGTTTGAACTGACCGGCTCCACAGACAAGCTGGACAGTTTTATTGAGCTGATGCGCCCGCTCGGGCTGGTTGAGGTGTCCCGCACCGGGGTTGCCTCCATTTGCCGCGGGCCGCAGACAATTCAGAACTTCTGAAGTATAGACAGGTGCAACGCCGGGGACTGACCCCCGGCAACAGGGAGAAAAGTATAATGGCTATGCGCGTGTATTATGATCGTGACGCCGACGTTAACCTGATCAAGTCCAAAAAGGTGGCCGTTATCGGTTACGGCAGCCAGGGCCATGCCCATGCCAACAACCTGAAGGACAGCGGTGTTTCCGACGTTGTGATCGGCCTACGTGAAGGCTCCACGGCAGCGGAAAAAGCCCGCAATGCTGGCTTTACGGTTATGACGCCCGACAAGGCCGCTGCTTGGGCAGACGTTGTTATGGTGCTGACCCCCGATGAAGGTCAGGGCGCACTGTACACCGAATCCCTGGAAAAGAACCTCAAGCAGGGTGCAGCACTTGCCTTTGCTCATGGTCTGTCCATCCACTTCCGCCTGATCGAAGCCCGCCCTGATCTGGACGTGTTCCTGATCGCACCCAAAGGCCCCGGCCACACCGTGCGTTCCGAATACCAGCGTGGCGGTGGCGTGCCCTGCCTGGTGGCCATTGCACAGGACAAGTCCGGCAAGGCTCTGGACATCGCCCTGTCCTACGCATCCGCCATTGGTGGTGGCCGTGCAGGCACGATCGAAACTTCCTTCAAGGAAGAAGTGGAAACCGATCTGTTTGGTGAACAGGCCGTGCTCTGCGGTGGTCTGGTCGAGCTGATCCGCGCTGGCTTTGAAACGCTGGTTGAAGGCGGTTACGCCCCGGAAATGGCTTACTTCGAATGCCTGCACGAAATGAAGCTGATCGTGGACCTGATCTACGAAGGCGGCATTGCCAACATGAACTACTCCATCTCCAACACTGCGGAGTATGGTGAGTACGTGTCTGGCCCGCGCGTGATCACGGCGGAAAGCAAGAAGGCCATGAAGGACATCCTGACGGACATCCAGAACGGCACCTTCGTGCGTAACTTCGTGCTGGAAAACAAGTCCGGCAACGTGTTCTTCAAAGCGACCCGTGCTCGTAACGATGCCCACCAGATTGAAGCCGTTGGCGAAAAACTGCGTGGCATGATGCCCTGGATCGCCAAGTCCCGTCTGGTTGACAAAACCAAGAACTAAGACCGCGACCCTTACGGCGTTTACGCTGTGCTTACAGGCTCCCCCACCAGCAGGTGGGGGAGCCTTTTTTGTATCTGCATCGCTCCCAGCCTTGCAAAGGAGGGCGCTTTGCGTGCCGGGGCTGGCTGAAAAACGGTAGTCTTCAAATTGTTGTAGGGGTCATTGTTATCCTGCGTGACGGCTCTTTATGATCTTGCTGACCCGCAAGAGAAATGGAGAGTGTTGACGATGACAACCCTTGGTCTGGTTGATGAACAGCAGCGCGGGATGGTGGCGTCGTTTCCAGCCTTCAACCCTGAGCAGGATGATCTGGCAGAATTCCGCCGTGCTCTGGTGGAAGGCACAACAGAACTCCTGCAATCCGCCGCAGCCAGATTTGAGGAGCGCATCATCCCCGGGCCCAAGGGTGCGCCAGATGTGCGGATTATCCTGTTCCGCCCGGTGGGTGTTCAGGGCGTTGTGCCTGTTATTCTCAATATTCATGGTGGCGGCATGATCGCGGGCACGCCAGACATGCAGGCCGGGGCACTGGAGCGCCTTGCGGCAGATACGGCGGCTCTGGTTGTGTCGGTTGATTACCGGCTGGCACCGGAAACGCCTTTTCCCGGTGGTCTGGAGGATATTTACGCCGCGCTGGTATGGCTGCATGAGCACGTGCGTGCGCTTGGGGCAGACCCCGCGCGTATTATGGTCATGGGCGATAGCGGGGGCGGTTGCCTTGCGGCGGCTACCGCTCTTCTGGCACGGGACCGCGCACAGGTAAGGTTGTGCGGTCAGGCCCTGATCTACCCTATGCTGGACCTGCGCACAGGTAGCCCCGATGCCCCGGGGGATGACCCCACAACCGGGGAGTTTGTCTGGACTCGCGCACAGAACCGGCACGCATGGTCCGCAGTGCGGGGGGCGCTGGCAGGGGATGACCCGCGGTTTGCTTACCTGTCCCCCACCTTTATGCATGACCTGTCGGGGCTGCCTGCAACATTTATCGTAACCGGCGCGCTGGACCTGTTCCGGGATGAGGATGTGACGTTTGCACACCGCCTGTGGCATGCTGGCGTGCCAACCGAGCTGGTGGTGTATGCCCGTGCGGTCCATGGGTTTGACCTGCTGCCTTCTGCGCTGGCCGAGCGTTGCCGCCATGATCTGGTGGCTGCCGTGCGGCGTATGCTGGGGACGTAAAGCGCACAGGCAGGCTTCTGGTTGAGTGCTTATGCTGCTGCGTTGGCCTGCTGGCTGACAGTGGAGCCTTAAAGCGGGTGTGGGGGGGCAGGTACGCTCCCGTTTGCCTATGCCGGTCATTGCCTTGCCGGAAAAAGTGATGAGCAGGAAGTGAACACCCGGCACAGGATATGCGTTGCATAAGTGTACGGCGAACACGCGAAGGAGACCGTGGTGACAAATGATTCAACCGTGAAAATACACACAACGGAATCCGGTATCCCGGTTTCGAGCGATGAGCACTCGCTCACTGTTGGCGCGAATGGTCCCATAGTTCTGCATGATCATTACCTTATCGAGCAGATGGCGGCCTTTAATCGCGAGATGATCCCCGACCGCCAGCCCCATGCCAAAGGGAGCGGTGCATTTGGTAAGTTTGAAGTCACGCACGACATGAGCGCGTACACCTGTGCAAAGTTTTTGCAGCCGGGTGCGAGGACCGAGGTTGTGGCCCGGTTTTCAACCGTGGCAGGGGAGGCTGGCAGCCCCGACACATGGCGGGACCCACGCGGTTTTGCCCTGAAGTTTTATACGGATGAAGGCAACTTTGATATGGTCGGCAACAATACGCCGATCTTCTTTGTGCGTGATCCGCTCAAATTCCAGCATTTCATTCACTCCCAGAAGCGCCGGGTCGATAACGGCCTGCGTGACAACGACATGCAGTGGGATTTCTGGACCCTCAGCCCCGAAACCGCACATCAGGTTACCTGGCTTATGGGGGACCGGGGTATTCCGGCGTCATGGCGGCATATGGATGGTTTTTCCAGCCATACCTACATGTGGGTCAATGCACGGGGGGAGCGGTTCTGGGTTAAATACCACTTCAAAACCGATCAGGGTATTCAATGCCTGACGCAGGAGCAGGCTGGTAAAATTGCTGGGCAGGACGCGGATTATCACCGCAGGGACCTGTACGCGGCAATCCGGCGTGGGGAGTATCCAAGCTGGACACTCAAAATGCAGATCATGCCGTATGAGGATGCCAAAACCTACCACATCAACCCGTTTGATCTGACCAAGGTCTGGCCGCATGAGGACTATCCGCTGACCGATGTCGGCAGGCTCACGCTTGACCGGAACCCAACGGATTTCCATTCCCAGATCGAACAGCTTGCGTTTGAACCAAACAATTTTGTACCCGGCACCGGCCTATCGCCAGACAAGATGTTGCTCGGCCGTGCGTTTGCTTATGCGGATGCCCACCGTGCGCGCCTTGGCGTGAATTACAAGCAGATCCCGGTTAACGCACCCAAATGTCCCGTTCATGGGTACACCAAGGGCGGCACAATGCGCATGAACCCCGCGCACGACCCGGCTTATGTACCCAACTCCAAAGGTGGGCCGGTGGCGGATGCACAGCGTTTTCCAGATAACGCAGTCTGGGCGGCCGATGGGGCCTTTGTGCGAGAAGCCTACACCTTACGCGCCGATGATGATGATTTTGCGCAGGCCAATGCCCTGATCAACCGCGTTATGGACAGTGCCGCGCGGGACAGGCTGGTGAGCAATATTGTCGGCCATGTTCTACAGGGTGTTGAAGAACCTGTGCTGTCTCGGGTGTTTGAATACTGGACTAATATTGATGCCACCATAGGCCAGCGCGTGCGCGATGGCGTGGCTGCTGCACGGGACTAACCCCGTGCGTGCGGTAACCGGGGCAGGCATGGCAGCGTTATGCCATGCCTGCCTGTAAAAATAGCCGTATTATTCAGGCTGTTTTTTGGGATGCAGCGCGTGCAGCCTGTTTTTCTTCCTCAGTCCAGACCCGGCGCTCACGCTTGACCTGCGGTTTGACCTGCTTGACCGGCCCGCCACCCAGCACAGGCGCGCGCATGGTGGAGTTCCGGGCGTCTTCTGAGTGCCATTCATGCTCGGTATGGACGGTCAGGGTCTGCCCGATCTCCCGTTCCACATCATGGAGCCATGCGCGCTGTTCGGCATCGCACAGGGTTACGGCAATGCCACGCCGCCCCGCACGCCCGGTGCGGCCTATGCGGTGGACGTAACTTTCGGGCAGGCTTGGCAGGTCGTGGTTAAAAACATGCGTGACTGTATCTACGTCAATCCCGCGGGCTGCAATATCCGTTGCAACCAGAACCTGCACCGTGCCCTCACGGAACGCATTCAGCGCGCGCTCCCGCTGCCCCTGTGAGCGGTTGCCGTGCAGGGCTTCTGCCGTAATCCCGGCATCGGTCAGAAAAGAGCAGACTTCGTTGGCAATGTTTTTCTGCAAGGTAAAAACAACCGCCTGACCAATATCAGGTTCCTGCAACTGTGCGAGCAGGGCTGTTTTTTTGTCGGCGGCGTTCACAAACATGACCGACTGTTCAATCCGGTCCACGGTGGTGGAGGGGGGGGCAATTTCCACCTTGGCCGGGTCGCGCAGCAGGTTTTCCACCAGTGCGGCAATGGATTTGGGCATGGTAGCGGAAAACAGCACGGTATGCCGGTCTTTGGGCAGGGTTGCCACAATCCGCTCAATCGGTTTGGCAAAGCCCATATCAAGCATCTGGTCGGCTTCGTCCAGCACCAGGGCTTCAAGCTGAGACAGGTCGCAAAGCCCCTGTTCGATCAGGTCCAGCAGGCGTCCGGGGGCGGCAACAAGAATATCCACACCATCCTTGAGCGCGTTGACCTGATGCATCTGGCTTACGCCGCCAAATACCGTTGTGACGCTAAAGGGTAGGTGGCGGCCAAAGTTTTCAAAACCATCGGCAATCTGGGACACAAGCTCACGCGTGGGGGCCAGAACCAGAATACGCGCCCCCCCTTTGGGGGCCGGGCGCGGGTTTGCGGCAAGGCGGTGCAGGAGCGGCAGCGCAAAAGAGGCTGTTTTGCCCGTGCCTGTTTGCGCCAGACCCAGCAGATCACGGCCTTCAAGCAGCAGGGGAATGGACTGGGCCTGAATGGGGGTGGGGCTTACGTAGCCTGCCTCGGCCAGTGCAAGGAGCAGCGGCTCCATCAGGGAGAGGTCGGCAAAAGTCATGGACATGGGAAAGCGGCGCCTCCGGCGCTCAGTAAAGCTGCGCCTGATGGGGCATCGCGGGATGAAAACTGACGCTTTTTACGGAGGATGTCTGGCCGGGTCAATATAGCGGGAGGGCGGTCTTTTGGCAGAATGTCCTATTTTACCATTTTGCGGATAACGCCCATGAGTTCCTCCAGTGCTTCCTCCCCGCCGTTTTCAGCAATGGCGGTGCGCACGCAGCCTTTGGCGTGGGATGTCAGGATCTGCACCCCCACGCCATCCAGCGCGGATTTAACGGCGGAAAGCTGGGTCAGAATATCCACGCAGTAGCGGTCATCCTGCACCATGTTCAGTATCCCCCCGACCTGTCCCTCAATCCGTTTAAGGCGGTTGATCAGGGCAGTCTTGTCCGGCTGGGTTACGTGCCGTTCCGTGCTGGCCGGGGTGGGGGGTGTGCAGGCATGGCAACCGGGTTTGTCTGTGGACATGGGCTTCTACAGGCTGTTCTGAACAAAAGAGGCAGGGGCCGGAACGGGGCAGGGGCTTTTCAGGCCCCGCAGCCGTTCCGGAGTGTGATCTTGCTCCCTGTGTAGAATGTCTGCGCGCCGGACGCAAAAGGGAGTGTGCCGGTCAGGCGCTGGCAGGGGTTAGAACCATGTGCGCACGCCAAAGGTAAAGCGGATGTCCTCTGGCCCGTTATCGGCTGTGCCGTGCCAGTTTGGCCTGCGGTTTGCGGTGTTGCCGTAATGGCCGGCATAGGTCACGGCAATATAGGGAGCTATTTTGCGCTTGAATTCGTAACGCAGGCGCAAACCCGCATCAATGTCGGAAAAACCCCGGCTTACGTCACGCTGGGCATCTGTATGGGAATAGAAGTTGAACTCTGCCTGAGGTTGCAGGATCAGGCGGTTGGTAATCAGCAGGTCATAGGACCCTTCGAGCTTGCCCGCTACACCTTGGGCATTAAAGTAGGCTGTGGCTGACACATCAAAAAAGTACAGGGCTAGCCCCTGTACCCCAACAGCCCCCCACGCACGGGTTGGGCCACTATCCAGATCAAGCCGCACGCCGGCCTGTAGGTCAAAATAGGTGGAAATGGCATGGTCATATAAAAATTCGTGGTCGCCATCACTCATATGGCGGTGCCCGTCCACCGTGCCTTCGGACTTGATCCAGAGCTTGTCGTGGTCGGTGCCAAACCAGCTTTGCCCGGAATAGCGCAGCAGGCTGTCCCCCGCAGTATAGCGGCCTTCAAACTGCTCCATCAGAACATGAAAATAAGTGCTGTGGTCCATGACCGGGGGCATGTTGTGCACATAATGCACGACTGGCGTTGCCGGTGGGGTAGCCGGCCACTGGCTGCTGGGTGCCAGGGGGGGCAGACTCACGCGGAATGTAGTGGGGTTCGGGGGCTGTGTGCTCACTCCGCTGGTGGCGGAAGTGGCCGGGTGGGGCGTGCTGGCATGGGTGGTAGGCGCAGGTGGGGCCGCCGTGTGGGAGGGAGCCGCAGGGTGCGCCGTACCATGGGTGGTGGGCTGCGGGGCCGGGTGGGCTGGCATATCCATGCCCTCGCTCATGTCCATACCGGGCATATCCTCCATGCCTGCCATACCCGCCATGGCGGGTTGTGGGCTGGCAGCACGGGCGGGGCTGGTGTTTGGCAGGTTTATGCCAAGCAGCAGCAGGGCCGCGCAGGCGGCGGGGGTGTATCTGCTCATGACACCACCACTGTGCGGAACATGCCAAGGTCCATATGGTAGAGCAGGTGGCAATGATAGGCCCACAATCCGGGCGTATCGGCCGAGACAAGGTAGCTGAGCTTGCTGCCCGGCTGCACAATAATGGTATGTTTGACCGGGTTGTAAGCGCCTTGCCCGTTTTCCAGTTCGCTCCATAACCCGTGCAGGTGAATGGGGTGTTCCATCATGGTGTCATTGATCAGGGTAAAGCGGACACGCTCGCCCAGCCGCAGGGGAATTGGCTCTGCTTCGGAAAATTTTTTGCCGTCAAAGCCCCATATGTAGCGCTCCATGTTGCCGGTCAGGTGGAGCGTGATCTCCCGCGAGGGGGGGCGGGTATCTGCCACCGGGTGCAGGGCGCGCAGGTCGGCGTAGGTGAGCACCCTGCGGCCATTATCGCGCAGTCCATCCCCCGGGTCAGCAAGCCGGTCGGTGGGCATGCGGGCAATGTTCTGGTTTTCAACATTCAGCGGGGGCGTGTGGGCGGCAAGCGGTTTGGGGGCGGACATATCCATGCCTTTCATGTCCATACCCTGCATGGTGGAGGGCATGCCCATGTCCAGCATGGTGCGCACGGGGCGTGGGTCCATGGGGGGAATGGTGGCCCGCATACCTTGCTCGGGGGCCAGCGTGCCGCGCGCAAAGCCCGTGCGGTCCTCCGTCTGGGCAAAAATGGTGTAGGCTCTGCTGTCCGTAGGCTGCACGATGCAGTCGTAGGTTTCGGCCACACCAATGCGGAACTCATCAACCCGCACGGGTGCTACGTCGTTGCCATCGGCCTGCACCACATCCATTTGCAGGCCGGGAATGCGGATGTCGTAAAAGGTCATGGAAGAAGCGTTGATAAAGCGCAGCCTGACCCGCTCGTTCGGGCGGAACAGCCCGGTCCAGTTGGTATCGGGCGTGCAGCCGTTCATCAGGTAGGTGTAAATAATCCCGGTTACGTCTGAAATATCGGTGGCGGACATGTTCATGCCTGCCCATTGCAGGCGGTTTTTTATGGCGGCCCCCAGACCATCCCGCTTGGCGTCATGCACAAGGGAGACAGCCGTCCGCTGGCGGAAGTTGTAGTAGTCGTCCTGAAATTTCAGGTTATTCATAATGTCGTGCGGGGCCACGTCCGACCAGTCAGAGAGAAGAATAACGTAATCCCGCTCCCATGTTGTGGCCGGTGGGGTGCGGGGGTCTATGATAATGGCCCCATACAGCCCCCGCGCTTCCTGCATGTTGGAATGACTGTGGTACCAGTAGGTTCCGCTCTGTTTGACGGGAAAACGGTACGTAAAGCTCCGCCCCGGCGCAATGCCGCCAAAGCTCAGGCCGGGTACGCCATCCATATCGGCCGGGCAGCGTATGCCATGCCAGTGGATGGAGGTGTCCTCGGCCAGATGGTTATGCACGTTCAGGGTTACCGTCTCCCCCTCGCGCCAGCGCAGGGTGGGGCCGGGCATGCTGCCGTTCATGGCCGGTATGGTCTGGGTTTTGCCGGCAATGGTGCAGGCCATCGGGCTTATGGTCAGGTCATAAACCTGCTGTGGGTTGGGGGGAATAATGGGGTCAAACAGGGTATCCGCCTGCGCACGGGGTGTGGCAGGCAGGGTGGCCATGGCGGCAAGCGCGCTGGCACCAGTTATAAACTGGCGGCGTGCAATGCCCCTGCCATGGCGGAGGGAGGAATTGGGCATGGTCTGGTCCATACTGCGCGCTCTGCACGGGGGCAGGGCGTCTGGCTGATCGGGCGGAGCTGTGGCTCCGGCGGATGTGTCAGGCCGTGTGCAGTCTGGGTGGGCGGAGCAGGGGGGCGGCCCTGCGGTCGGGCAGGGTAGGGGGTGTTGCAAAAACCGGGCGTGCCCGGGTGTGCCACAACAGGCCATTGGGCAGCATGCCAACCGCTGTATCAACAACAGACAGGGCATTCCCCGTCATGCAGCATGCGCCGTGGTGGTGCATAAGGTGGTGTGTGGCGGCCGTGGTTGTGGGGCAGCTTATGGCTGTTGGTGTGTGGTTGTGCAGGGGGGGTGTGCCCGCCATGCTGTGCCCGGCCATGTGCATGGCTGTATGGGCCATGGCAGGTTGTGCCGCCCGCGCGGGTGTATGCGCAGCCCAAAGCCCCAGTGTTGCGGCCAGCACAAGCAGGCAGCCCATCACCATCTGATGCAGGAAAGAACGACACAGCATCTTTTAAATATACCCCTAGGGGGCATATATGGCAAGAAGAATGGATGCGGTTCCAACCCGACCACCCCCTGTGTGTAAGCATGTTTGGCCCCGGTCTGTGCGACCACGGGCGCGGAGCAACAAGAGCATGAGCCAGATTGTCAGTTTTCCCATAGAGGGCATGAGCTGCGCCAGCTGTGCCACCCGGCTGGAAAAAGTGCTTAACCGCCAGCAGGGCTTGCAGGCGTCGGTCAATTTTGCCACGGCAAGGGCGCAGGTCACGCTGGAGGACCCCACCACCCAGTTGCCACAGGTGTTTGCCGCCGTGCACAGCGCGGGCTTTGCGCCCCAGACGACCAGTGTGGATCTGGCCCTGACCGGGCTGACCTGTGCTTCCTGCGTAAGCCGGGTGGAAAAAGTGCTTAATGCCCTGCCGTCTGTTCAGGCATCGGTCAATCTGGCGACCGAGCGTGCGCATGTCAGTTTTGTGCCCGGTGTGGTGGATACCGCGGCCCTGATCGCGCGGGTGGAAAAAGCGGGTTACGGCGCAACCCTGTACAGCCAGCAGGACCCGGATGCGCAGGCAGCGCAGCACAAGGCCGCGTTGCGAGATGAATGGCGTAATTTTGTGCTTGCTGCAGTGCTGAGCCTGCCTTTTGTGGGGCAGATGCTGGGCATGCTGGCAGGGCTGCACACAGCCATGCTGCCCTTGTGGGCGCAATGTGTGCTGGCAGCCATTGTGCAGGTCTGGTGTGGGCGCTCCCTGTATGGCGGGGCCATGCATGCCTTGCGCAGTGGGGCTGCCAATATGGATGTGCTGGTGGTTATGGGCACGGGCATTGCCTTTGTGTTCAGCACCGTTGTCATGCTGTTTGGCCTTGACCAGCCTGTGTATTTTGAAACCAGCGCACTGGTCATGACCCTTGTTCTGCTTGGGCGGCTTCTGGAGGCCCGCGCCAAGGCCCGTGCCAGCGCAGGTATGCAAAGCCTGCTGCACCTGCAACCCCGCACGGCACAGGTGGAGCGCAATGGCCAGTGGGTGGAACAGCCGGTGGAACAGCTTGTGCCCGGTGACGTATTTATGGTTCGCCCCGGTGAGAGCGTTGCCGTGGACGGGCAGGTGCTTGATGGCCAGTCCGATCTGGATGAGGCCATGTTAACGGGGGAAAGTGCTCCCGTTGCCAAAACCGCAGGGGACCGCGTGTTTGCAGGTACGCTCAACCAGACCGGGGCATTGCGCGTGCAGGCCACCAAGGTGGGCACGCAAACCGTACTTTCGGGCATTGTGCGCATGGTGGAGCAGGCACAGGGCAGCAAGGCCAGCGTGCAGCGTCTGGCTGACCGCGTAGCGGCTGTATTTGTGCCCGCCGTACTGGTGCTGGCCGTGCTGGCCCTTGGTCTTGGCTGGGTTATCACGCATGACTTCGGGGCCAGTCTGGTCAATGCCGTGTCCGTGCTGGTTATTGCTTGCCCGTGCTCTTTGGGGCTGGCAACGCCCACGGCCATTATGGTTGGCACGGGCCTTGGCGCACAGGCAGGTATTCTGTTCCGCAATGCGGATGCGCTGGAACAAGCCCGCAAGATGGACATTCTGGTTACGGACAAAACCGGCACGCTCACCATGGGGCGGCCCGGTGTGGTGCAGGTGCAAAGTGCGCCGGGTGTGGCGGAACAGGCCATGCTTGGGCTGGCCTGTGCGCTGGAGCAGAGTTCCGAGCACCCGCTGGCCCGCGCCATTGTGGCCTACGCCACGGAGCGGGGTGCCCAGCCTGCGGCCCTGAGCGACTTTAAAGCCATACCGGGGCAGGGGGTGCAGGCCCGCGTGGATGGGCAGGATGTGCATATGGGCTCGCTGGCCTACATGCTCCAGCTTGGCTACCCGGTTGACCATGCCTTGACCGATGGCTGGCAGGCGCGCGGGCAGAGCATTGTTGCGCTGGCCCGTGCCGGTGCGGTGGTTGCCTATTTTGGGCTGGCTGATCAGGTGCGGCCGGAAGCCCAGCTTGCTATTGCCGCCTTGCGGAGCGAGGGCCTGCGGGTTGTCATGCTCAGCGGGGATAACGCGCGTGCAGCGCAGGCTGTAGCCCGGCAGGTGGGTATTGATGAAGTCGTGGCCGATGTGCTGCCAGATGGCAAGGCCGCCCAGATTGCGCGATTGCGGGCCGATGGCCAGCATTGCGTAGGCATGGTGGGGGACGGCATTAACGATGCGCCCGCCCTTGCGCTGGCCGATGTCAGCTTTGCCATTGGTGCTGGGGCCGATATTGCGCTCGAAACAGCCGATGTCGTGCTTGTGCGCAGCCAGTTGACAGCACTGGTGGATGCGCTCTCGCTGTCCCGCGCAACGGTTTTCAAAATTCGGCAGAACCTGTTTTTTGCCTTTATTTACAACATACTGGGCCTGCCATTGGCAGCCTTTGGGCTGCTGGACCCGGTCTTTGCCGGGGCAGCCATGGCCATGAGTTCCGTCTCGGTGGTCAGCAACTCCCTGCTGCTCAATCGCTGGAAGCCGCGCAAGGTCTGGTCCGCGTAATCTGCCTGTAGTCCAGCCTGCTCCCCTGTGCCCGGCGGTTCAGGCGGGCAGGGTGGGGGTTGTGCTGCCCAGTAGCAGGCTACTGGTATGGGGCCGCCATTCGCCCGTGTTTTCGTCCCGCCCCTGTAGGTAGAGCCTGCGGGGCGTGCCAGCCGTGGTGGGCTGTGCGGCCTCGCGCAGGAAGACCTCCATATCCTCGGACTGTTTGCGGTTGATCAGGCAGCATAACGGTGTATCGGGGAAGGATTTGAGCAGGTTGGCCGTGCTGCTTTCCCCCGCAAAGATCATCAGGGGGGGCTGTTTGCGTTTCTGTTCAAAATGGAGGCGGATCAGCTCGGTTTTTCCAACCCCTGCGGGGAATGGGTAGTGGGAGACCTCGGTGGGTTCCATAACGCCCTTGCGCTCGACCAGCCGCGCGCCAAACACGTGCTCGTGCCGCAGGTTGTAGCCGTATTCGGCCGAGGTGGCGAACAGGGCAATCAGGTCCTCCAGCGCGGAAGAGCAGATAATGGGGTCTATCCCGTGTTCCTGCAAAATCTGGAGCAGGTTGCCCATTTCGGGCGTTAGCCGCAGCATTTGCGTTATGTCTGCCTGCACAGGGCCAGCTTTGCCGGGGCGGGAGGCAGGGCAGACCCACCTCTGGTTGCTGATCGACGCCCCAAGGCACCATTCATTGGCGGCGCGGCTCAGGGTAATCACATCGGTCTGGGTTTGCCCCGCAACCAGCCGGATCAGCCATTGCTGTGCCGCATCGGGGCCATGCAGGGCGGCCACCGCCTGATGGCAGAATGCCATACGTGCCCTGAAGGCCAGCATGGCGGGGTTGTCCTGTAATTCCTCACGCGCAATGGGGTGGGGCATGTGCCCGTAGCGGGCGGCCAGTGCGCTGTAATCCTCTACAATATCGCTCACAAGGTCGGGAAAAGTAACCGGCTGCCCGGCAAGGTTTGCAAAGGGGGCTGGCAGGGGGTGGCTGGATGCGTGCACATGGATCAGGCTGCGGAACTTCTGGGCCGGCAGCAAAAAGCAGAAGTGTTCCAGCATGAACAGGAACAATGTCTGCTGCACATCACCCACTATGGCGGTGTTGTTCCAGTCCATCACCACATAAGGGGGGGCGTTGCCATTATAGGTGTCGGAATAATGGCCATGCGCGTTAATGAGTGCCTGAATGGCCTCCCGGAGCGGGGGATGCCACTTTAACTCCTCCAGTTCGGGCGGAGGGCGGTCCATCAGGTCGGGTATGCTGGTTGCCCGTCCGGCTGTGGGGGCGGCCAGAAGCGCGGTCAGGCCCAAACCAAATGTACGGCGGTGCAGAACAGGGCGCATACAGATTCCAGACTGACAGATAAAGCGGTGCAGCCCCCTATTGAAAGGCGGGAACACGCACGGTCAAGTCATGTTATGCGCAATGGACAAAAAGACACGGGCCAGAAGATGCTCAGCCAGACCCGCTACAGGGCAACGCCATATGACCCCGGTAGCCTATACCGGGGCCATATGGCGTTGCCGTTGGTTTAGACCTGAGAAGGCAGCAGGCGGGCCAGTGCGCGTTTGCGGCCGATAAGGGGGAGCAGGTCGCGCAGTTCAGGCCCGTGTTCTTCCCCCGTCAGGGCAACACGCAGGGGGTGGAACAGGCTTTTACCGCTGCGGCCTGTTTTGTCCTTGATCGCGGCTGTCCACGCCTTCCATGTTTCCACATCCCACGGTTCGGGCGGGAGCAGGGCTGCGGCATCCTGCAGGAATGCTTCGTCCTCTTCCTGCACGGGGGGGATAATGTCCCCCTCCACAACGTTCAGCCACAGCTTGGCTTCCGAAAGCAGGTCGATATTGCTGCGAATAGCCAACCAGAAGGCTTCCGTAGCCCCTTTGGGCAGCTTGTCGGCCACCGTGGTAAAGGGAAGCTGGGCAAGGTAGCGGTGGTTCATGGCCAGAAGCTGGCGCGTGTCAAACCGTGCAGCCGAGCGCGAGATATGTGACAGGTCATAGCTCTGGGCCAGCGCATCAAACGGCATGAGTGCCGGGTCGTCCGAACTGCCAAGGCGTGCGAGGTAGGAGATCAGGGCTTCCGCCTCCACCCCGTCCTGACGCAGGGTGCGCAGGGAGCAGGCATCAAACCGTTTGGAAAGCTTGCCGCCGTTTTCATCCAGCAGCAGGGGCAGGTGGGCAAAGCGGAAGTGGTCGGGGCGCGCGCCCAGAGCCTCGGCTATGTCAATCTGCACACCGGTATTGGTAACGTGGTCTTCCCCACGGATAATGTGGCTGATCCCTGTTTCCAGGTCATCCACAACCGAGGCCAGCGTGTATAGCACCGTGCCGTCGGTACGGACCAGAACCGGGTCGGATACAGATGGCAGTTTGACCTGACATTCCCCCATAACAAGGTCGCGCCAGCGCACAATGCGGCCAGAAAGTTTGAAGCGCCAGTAAGGCACCTTGCCATTGGCCTCGGCCTGTGCGCGCTGCTGCTCGGTCATTTTGAGCATGGCGCGGTCATACACAGGAGCACGGCGCTGGCGGATCTGGGTTTCGCGCTTTGCGGCCAGTTCCTGCTCGCTTTCAAAGCAGGGGTACAGGTGCCCGGATGCCTTGAGCTTTTCAATGGCGGCAGCATAGCGGTCCAGCCGCTCGGTCTGGCGGAAGGTCTCGTCCCACGTAATGCCCATCCATTCCAGATCCTGCTGGATGGCGCCTACCAGTTCCTCGCGCGAGCGACCGGTATCCGTATCATCAATACGCAGTTGGAATTTGCCCTTGTTGCGGCGGGCAAACAGGGCGTTGGCAAGGGCAAGGCGGGCATTGCCCACATGGAGAAGGCCCGTAGGGCTGGGCGCAAAGCGGAGTTTCATAACAGGGGCTTATGCCGTGAATGGGCTGGAAAGACCAGCGCGAAGGAAACATAAAACAGGGGCAGGGGTGGCATGCCGGGTGGGGCTGCCTGCCGCTGCCGCCTGTGGGCGGGAATTAGTGCAGGTTGTGCAGGCCGGGGTCGAACGTGTCCGTATCGTCCTCTTCCGCTCCCGCATCGTCTTCATCTTCAAGCAGGATGTCTTCCCCGTCCACCAGCCGGCGGGGGTCCAGCATGCGCCAGTCACGCTCCATGGGGGTTGCCGGGGTTGTGGTAAAGTCATCCAGTTCGTTGGCGGAGCGCCAGCCATCGTCTTCTGCGTCTATAACCACGGCGTCCTCGCCAAAGCTGGTCCATGTGTCCAGCACGTCCTTGGCGGAGGCACCGGGCGTGCGGCAGCGTTCCACACTGTCACGCACATAGGCGCGGGCAAAGGCGTTGGCGTGGGCAAGGTCATGAAAAACGCCAACCTCTTCCACAATATTGTCTTCGGCACCGCCGGACAGGTCCAGAATACGGACTTTCCAGCCCTGCTCCCGAGGGGCTTCGGTTTCGCTCATGAGGTTTTCCTAGCTGTCTTTTTGTTGTGGGCGGAGGCAAACAGGAATTCGCGTCCGATTTTAACCCGCTCAACACCGTTGTACGAAATAATATCGGCTGTGGCGTAGGTTTCGTTCCATATTTCGGGAATGAACGAGCCTGTGCCAACAACATCTATGGGGGCATGCGCATCGGCCATACAGGCGCATTTGGTGACCCCAAAGCCCGAGGAGGCGATAATCCGCACCTGTTGGAACCCTGCCTCGTCCAGTGCTTCACGCATTTTCCAGATGGATGCGGCAGAAACGCCTGTGCCAATCAGGTAGCGCAGCTCACGGTCCGAGCGGTAGCGGCGCAGGGCCTCGGGGGCGTGGCGGTTGACCACGGTATAGGATTCCTGCGGGTTCAGCCCTTCCATAAACCGCCCGCCATGCGTATCCAGCCGCACGGCAATGCGGCCTGCTTTGGCTAGGTCTTCAAACCGGCGGCATACGGCCAGTGCGTCGGTTATTTCCTGCCCAAAATAGTCCACCAGCACCACAAGGTCGGAATCGGGGAATGTCTCGTGGAACATTTCCGCCGCCCGCACGGTGGAACCCGCATACCCAATAAGCGCGTGGGGCATGGTGCCTGCGCCCTGTGTGGTGCCAAAAAAGGCGGAAACGGCATCATTGGCTGTGCCAACAAAGCCTACCGCCCCGTCCTGCTGGGCAGCCCGCCCACCAACGGAGGCCGCATAGGCCATAAGTTCCTGCATTTCGTAGCCTGCGCAATGCCGGGCATCCATGGCCAGAAAGCGGGTTTGTGGCAGGGAGAGCGCCATCTGGTAAGCCCGCAGGGCCGCAACGCAGGAACTCCCCAGCTTCTGGAGCAGAAGTGTTTCCAAATCCGCCAGATGCAGGAACGAGCCGGTCACATAGACCAGCGGTTCCCCCGCCCCAACCCATTCGCCCTCGGGGTGGAGCAGGTCCACGGTGTAATGGCTACCGCGTTTGGCCATAACGTTCTTCAGCCATTCCAGCATAATGCCGGGGGCGGAAATAACAGGGCAGCGCAGGAAAAAGGCGTAAGTGACCTCACAATCCCCAAAGTGGCTGACAATCTGACTGGTGCGGTTGAAGTAGGAATCCGTGCGTGCCCGGATTTCTGCATCTGTCAGGGCGGTTGCGGCCTGTGCCGTAGTAATGCCGGGAGCCGTTACGCCAGAGAGGGACTGCGTCATTGCTGAAATGCTCTTTTCTGCCAAATACACTGCACAGATGATGGGTGTGATGGAGGGTGGCGTAAAGACCACCCCCCGCTTCTGTGATCAGGCAAAGAGCAGCGCGGCCTTAGTTGCGGCCGGTCAACTCCTCCGCGATCAGGAATGCCAGTTCCAGAGACTGCTCGGCATTCAGGCGCGGGTCGCAGAAGGTTTCGTACCGTGCGCCAAGGTCTGCTTCGGTCAGGCGCTGGGCACCGCCTACGCATTCGGTCACGTTCTGGCCGGTCATTTCCAGGTGAACACCGCCAGCAGGTACGCCCTCGGCTGCGCACACGGCAAAGAAGCCTTTGACTTCCTTCATCACCGCATCGAACGAACGGGTCTTGACCTTGTTCTCGGTCGAGATGGTGTTGCCGTGCATGGGATCGCTGATCCATGTCACAGGCTGTCCCGTTTCCTTGACCGCCCGCATGAGCGGGGGCAGGAACTGTTCGATTTTTTCCGCCCCCATGCGTGAGATCAGGGTAATGCGCCCGGCCTCGCTCTGGGGGTTGAGGATGGTGGTCAGGCGTTTGATGTCTTCCACGCTGGTGGTGGGCCCAACCTTGATGCCAATGGGGTTGCGCACCCCACGCAGGAACTCCACATGCGCGCCATCGGGCTGGCGGGTGCGGTCTCCGATCCATACAAAATGGGCCGAGCAGTCATACCATTCGCCCGATGTGGAATCGACGCGCGTCAGGGCCTGCTCGTAAGGCAGCAGCAGCGCTTCGTGCGAGGTGTAGAACTCGGTTTCGTCCACCTGGGCGGAGGAGGCTGCGTCAATCCCGCAGGCCTGCATGAAGGCGAGGGTCTCACCAATACGTTCGGCCATGGTGCGGTAGCGGTTGGCCAACGGGGAGCGTTCCACAAAACCAAGGTTCCAGCGGTGCACTTCGTGCAGGTTGGCGTACCCCCCGCGAGAGAAGGCGCGTAGAAGGTTCTGGATTCCGGTGGACTGGAAATACCCTGTTTCCATCCGTGCCGGGTCGGGAATACGGGCTTCAGGGGTGAATTCCGGCCCGTTGATGATGTCCCCCCGGTAGGATGGCAGGCTGACACCATCTATCGTTTCCATATCGGAAGAGCGCGGTTTGGCGAACTGGCCAGCCATACGGCCGAGCTTGATGACCGGCACCTTGGCCCCAAAGGTGAGCACCACGGCCATTTGCAGCAGCACACGGAAGGTGTCGCGCACAATATCGGCCTTGAACTCGCCAAAGCTTTCAGCGCACGGGCCGCCCTGAAGCACAAAGGCCTTGCCCTGTGCAGCCTGAGCCAGATGGTTGCGCAGGCGGCGTACTTCACCAGCAAAAACCAGCGGCGGGTAGGCGCTCAGCCGGTCCTCAACATTTTTAAGGGCCGCTGCGTCCGGATAGGTGGGAATCTGCTTGAACGGAAACGAACGCCAGCTATCCGGCATCCAGGTCTCAGACGTCGGGTTGGGCTGGGTGAGCGTAGCACTCATAACGCGTTCCTGTTCAGTTGGGCTGATTACACACAAATGGTAAGCAGATGGGTAAAAACAATCTCTCTTGGGCATGAATTTGCCAAAGGCGGCTGCCTTTATGTCTAATATGCACAAATTACGCAAATAGCGTTTGCTGGCCCAAGCCATGTTCTGGTCAATGGTGTGGCATCTGCCCCACTCTTGACCAGAGGATTTGGATTTTTGCACTTTTGGTGTGATAAGGGGGACCAGTATGGAACCTGCGCGGCCATGTGCTTTATGGTTTGTGTGGGGTGTTTTTTCTTTTTTTCTTGCGGGGTAACGCGCAATGGCGCAGCTGCGTAGACCGTTTGTAAACGTGATGTCCGGCCTTCTGGTGGGGGCCAGCCTTGTGGGGGCAGTAAGTGTTGCTCACGCGGACCCCCTGATGACCCCCAATGACGATGTTTCCTTCTCCGAAGGGAATGGCAACATGGACACGGGCGCGGGCAAATCAACCGAAGCAAAGACCGTGCACGGGCACCGTAGCCTGCCCCCCGGTTATCAGGATGCTCCGTCCATGGAGTTCCAGCATGGGGATGACCCGGACCATCTGGCCAAGGTGCACAGGGATTCGGTCACGGGCTCGGACCTGTCCCGCTATGGTTCCGCTTACCAGAGTTCCGGCCCGTTTGGTTCGGGGCAGGTGGGGGATTCCACAGGCAATGGCTGGGTTACCCCGCGCTAAGCTGGTGTGGGTTCGTCCTCTATAAGACGAATATCGGCCTGACCACTGGTCAGGTCGGTCAGCTTTGCACAGACGTCCTGTTGCAAAGCCTGTGGGAGCAGAAGCTGGAACCACGCCCCGTTTTCATCAAAAACGGGTGGCTCGGCCTCCACTCCCCACTCAGGCAGACGGGCCTGAATAATTCCCAGTAATGAAAACGGGCAGTGGAACCCAAGCCTGATCCGCTCGATCAGCTCTTCCTTCGGGGCTTCACGCAGGCATTCGGCTGCCGTGCCGGCATAGGCCCGCACCAACCCGCCCGCACCCAGTTTGATCCCCCCAAACCAGCGGGACACCACAATAGCTACGCGGTCCAGCTTTTGGGCAACAACCACCTGCAAAATCGGGCGGCCTGCCGTGCCCGAGGGTTCTCCCGCATCGTGGCAGCGGCAGTGGGGGCCAAACTGCCATGCCCAGCAATGGTGGGTGGCGTCCGGCTCGGCTGCGGCAATGCTGGCAATAAACGCATCGGCTTCCGCAATGCTGGCAATGGGGATTGCGCGCGCGAGAAAACGGCTTTTTTTAATATCCCGTTCCAGCAAAAAAGGGCCGACCAGCGTTTGTGTCATGCGCCCTTCTTATCCTTTCCGTTCCGGTTCGGGCAAGTCGGGCGGGGGCAATGCGCAGCTTCACGAGGGGCATATGCCAAAACTGGGGGCTGACAGTCTTTTGTAACAGGAGTAACGCGGTAACAGATGTTAACCTGTGTTACGCTAGCCCGGAACTGGCAAACCCTGCCACCAGAGGTCTGAACAAAGGAGAAAGCACCCACATGATGCCGGTATTCCGTAAAAAATGGAAAATCCTGTTTGGCTTGTGTGCGCTTGCACTGCCCCTTATGGCCGGTGTGCCCGCCCACGCCGATGGTGATCCGCTCAATGGTGGGGATGATGATGACACGGACGCCCACCGTGCCTCCAGCATGCATAATCTGGCAGGCAAGTTACCTTTGCCACGCGCGCACAAGGACTTTAGCAAATACCGTTTTGTGCCACCGGGGGACAGGGTGGTGGAACAGGCCGATACAAACCGGCTGCTGTTCTGGACCAAAGGCGGCCAGCCAGATGGGTATGCCCAGCGGCGCGGGAGCAGTGTGATTTATTACAACGCCCAAGGGCAGGCTGTGCGGGTACAAAGGCTGACAGCGCAGGAAATGAACGACTAAATGCCTCGCCCAGCCCATGGTGCTGTTCAATCAGAGCCAGAGGCTGGGAGGATACCCCTGTGGCCCCGTTAAAAAGGGGTAACAGGGGCGTGTTTTCAGGCTGTGGTGGCAATCAGTTCCAGAATGGAAGCAGACGACTCCTCAATGGAGCGGCGCGTTACATCTATGACTGGCCAGTTATGGCGGCGGCATAACCGCCTTGCCCAGTGCAGTTCTTCCTGCACTTTTTCCAGATCAATGTAGGCGTAATCGGTTATGGCCTCTGGGCGGGACTTGCCCGGGATCATCTGGTTCAGGCGGTTGCGGCGGATTTCAATCAGCCGTTCGGGGTCTATGGTCAGGCCAATAACCGGCTTGGTTGTGGTAAACAGGGCTTCTGGTGGTTCTATGCCCATAACCAGCGGTACGTTAGCCGCTTTTATGCCCCGGTTAGCCAGATAGAAGCAGGTCGGTGTTTTGGAAACGCGTGAGACGCCAACCAGAATAACATCCGCCTTGTTCAGGCCGCGTGTTTCCTGCCCATCGTCATGAGCCAGCACATAATGCATGGCCTCAATACGTTGGTAGTAGTTTTCGTCCATAATATACTGGCCGCCGGGGTGGCGGGTTGCTTCTTCCCCGGTTTCTTCGGCCAGAAAGTTCAGGGCATTGTCCAGCACGTCCAGAAGCCTGATCTGCAGGCTGGCGCAACCGGCTTCCATATCCGCCTGAAGGATCGGGTCTGTCAGGGTGGACATGACCGGCCCACGGTTATTGGCAATATGCCGCAAAACCCGCCGGAGCTGGATCTGGGTGCGGATCAGGTTCCAGTGCCGGAGCCGGACTTCAGTGTTGGGGAACTGCGCAATGCAGGCCCGCGCCACGGAATCGAGCGTTTGCCCCGTAGCCTCGGAAACGAGGTGGAGAGTAAGAATTTTTTGCATGGTATCAGATTGAAAAATGGCCGCCTCAAAGCGAGGCGGCCACTTTTTCCTTAGGCTTTAACAGCCTTGTTATTGCGTGCGGCAAGAGCTGCCTGTGCTGCGGCCAGACGGGCGACCGGCACACGGAAGGGGGAGCAGGAGACGTAATCCAGCCCGACTTCCTCAAAAAAGGCGATGGAGAGCGGGTCCCCACCATGTTCACCGCAAATGCCCAGCTTGAGGTCGGGCTTGGCGGCACGGCCTTTTTCCACACCCATGCGCACCAGAGCGCCCACGCCTTCGCGGTCGATGGAAACGAAGGGGTCCTGGGGCAGCAGCCCTTTTTCCACGTATTCAGGCAGGAAGGAGCCTGCATCATCACGCGACAGGCCAAGGGCTGTCTGGGTCAGATCGTTGGTGCCGAAGGAGAAGAAGTCAGCACTCTGTGCAATCTGGTCCGCAGTCAGGGCTGCACGGGGCAGTTCGATCATAGTGCCAATCTTGTAAGCAAGCTTGACGCCACGTTCGCTCAGCACATCGGCAATAACGCCTTCGCAGGATTTACGAACCAGATCCAGCTCGGCTTTGGTGCCGATCAGCGGGATCATGATTTCGGGTTCCACGGCCTTCCCGGTTTCCTTCGCAATGTCCAGCGCGGCCTCGGTAATGGCACGCACCTGCATGGCGTAGATTTCGGGGTAGGTAATGCCAAGGCGGCAACCACGGTGGCCCAGCATGGGGTTGGATTCGGAAAGGGCCGAGCGGCGTGCGCGCAGGCTTTCCACATCCTTGCCCAGTGCCTTGGCCACATCAGCCAGCTCGGCCTCACCATGCGGCAGGAACTCATGCAGCGGCGGGTCGAGCAGGCGGATGGTAACCGGCAGGCCAGCCATAATACGGAAGAGTTCCGTAAAGTCGCTGCGCTGGAACGGCAGAAGGGCCTCAATGGCGCGGGCGCGTGTCTGTGCGTCATCCGCCATGATCATCTGGCGCACATGGCCAATACGGTCAGGGCCGAAGAACATGTGCTCGGTCCGGCACAGGCCAATGCCTTCCGCACCAAAGCGGCGGGCGGTCTGTGCATCTTCGGGGGTTTCAGCGTTGGCGCGCACACCAAGGCGGCGTACGCCATCTGCCCAGCCCATAAGGGTGGCAAAATCGCCCGAAAGGGTGGGCGGAATGGTGGGAACGCGACCCTTGTAAACAGCACCCGTACCACCGTCGAGCGTAATCCACTCGCCCGCTTTGAGCGTGTGGCCATCCACGGTCATGGTCTGGGCCTTGTAGTCCACGGCAATGCTGCCAGCACCGGCCACGCAGACACGGCCCATGCCACGGGCCACAACGGCTGCGTGGGAGGTCATGCCGCCGCGGGTGGTCAGCACGCCACGGGCTGCGTGCATGCCGTGTACGTCTTCTGGCGAGGTTTCAATGCGCACCAGAATAACGTCTTCACCCTTGGCTGCGCGGTCTTCCACATCCTCGGCGGAGAAGGCGATTATCCCGGTTGCAGCACCGGGGGATGCGGGCAGGCCGCGGGTTAGCAGCTGGCGCTCGGCCTTGGGGTCCAGCACAGGGTGGAGCAGCTGGTCGAGCGATGCGGGAGGAACGCGGGTTACCGCTTCTTCCTGCGTGATCAGGCCTTCCTTGGCCATGTCAATGGCTACGCGCAGGGCTGCGGCGGCGGTCCGTTTGCCCGAGCGGGTCTGGAGCAGGTAGAGCTTGTTGGCCTGCACCGTAAATTCAATGTCCTGCATGTCGCGGTAGTGGCGTTCAAGCAGGTCACGCACCTTGAGCAGTTCGCTGTACGCGTTGGGCAGGGCTTTTTCCATCGAGGTCTGACCCTCGACCGAACGACACTCCGCCATGGGCTGCGGGGTGCGGATGCCGGCTACAACGTCCTCACCCTGTGCGTTGATCAGGTATTCGCCGTAGAAGATGTTTTCACCCGTGGACGGGTCGCGGGTGAAGCACACGCCCGTTGCACAGTCATCCCCCATGTTGCCGAACACCATGGACTGAACGTTAACAGCCGTGCCCCAGCTTGCGGGAATGTCATGCAGTTTGCGGTAGGTATTGGCGCGTGGGTTCATCCATGAGCCAAAGACGGCTCCAATGGCGCCCCACAGCTGGTCCTTAGGGTTTTCGGGGAAGGGAGTTCCCGTTTCGGATAGGACGATCTGCTTGTAGCTTTTTACAACGTCCTGCCATTCTTCGGCGGTCAGGGCGGTGTCATCAATCTTGCCAGCGGCGCGTTTGGCCTGTTCAAGCAGGTCTTCAAATTCGTGGTGCGGCACGCCGAGCACAACGGAGCCGTACATCTGAATGAAGCGGCGGTAACTGTCCCATGCAAAGCGGGCATCGCCCGAGGAGCGGACAAGGCCTTCAACCGTTGCGTCGTTCAGACCAAGGTTGAGCACTGTGTCCATCATGCCGGGCATGGAAACGCGCGCACCGGAGCGGACAGAAACCAGAAGCGGGTTTTCGGCATCGCCAAAGCGCAGGCCCATGGCCTGTTCTACCAGCCCCATAGCCGCTTCAAGCTGGGATTCCAGCTCGGCGGGGTACTTCCGTCCGTTGTCGTAAAAGGCGGTGCAGACTTCAGTGGTAATGGTAAATCCTGGGGGCACCGGCAGGCCAATATTGGCCATTTCCGCCAGATTGGCGCCCTTGCCGCCGAGGAGATTGCGCATCCCGGCGTTGCCTTCGCTTTGGCCAGCGCCGAAACTGTAGATCCACTTGGTCATTTTGCCGTTCACTTCATTCTTTTGTGCCAGATGAGCTGAAGTTCCGACCGAGGGGATGGGAACAGGGGATACCGGAACAGCAGCCGGACTGGGCACGGAATTTTTATTTTTGGTTTGGACGACGAACTCCACCCCTTCGTTGCACGGCAGCATGGCGCAGATTTGGCCGCCGGGCAATCTCTCTTTTACACGTAAATGGTAAAAAACTGCGGGTGTGGTGGTTCTATCCGTTTGTTACGCAAAAGGCGTTCCATTCTGCTTCGTCCATGGTGGGAATGTTCAGCTCGGCCGCTTTTTTGGCTTTGGAGCCTGCCTTTTCCCCCAGCACCACCAGATCGGTCTTTTTTGAGACGGAGTCGGACACCTTGGCCCCCATGCGTTCGGCCGTGGCCTTGGCCTCCGGGCGGGTCATGGTGAGCAGCGTGCCGGTAAACACAATGGTCTTGCCCGCCAGAGGGCCTCCACTGGCGGCACTTTCCTCGGTAATGGTCAGCTCGGCGCTCAGTTCGGCCAGCGTGGTCTGGTTGTGGGGCTCAGCAACAAAGGCCACCACATCCGTTGCTATGGCGTTACCAATGCCGGTAATGGACCCCAGTTCCAGCCGGGCGTCAGAGCCGATAATGGTGGCCGCCTCCATCTGCTGCAGCCAGTTGGCATAGCTGCCGTAATGGCGGGCCAGCAGGCGGGCGTTGCTTTCCCCAATACGGCGGATGCCCAGCGCGTAAATAAAGCGCGAAAGCGGGATTGTGCGCCGGTCGTCTATGGCCTGAAGCAGATTACGCACAGACTGCTCACCCCAGCCATCACGCTGTTCCAGAGCAGCGGCGTGGGCCTTGAGCCGGAAGATGTCGGTTGGGGTGTGGATCAGCCCGGCTTCATAAAACTCGCGAATACTGCGCTCACCCAGCCCTTCAATGTCAAAGGCAAGGCGGGAGGCAAAATGGATCAGCCGTTCCACGGCCTGTGCGGGGCAGGTCAGCCCGCCGGTGCAGCGGCGCACCACTTCGCCTTCAGGCCGCACGGCCAGCGCGCCGCATACGGGGCAATGATCGGGGAAGTGAAAAAGAGGTTGCCGTTCGGGCGCTGGCTCACCTGCTGGGACCGTACCAAGCACCTGCGGAATAACATCGCCTGCGCGCTGGACATACACAAGGTCACCTTTGCGCACGTCCTTGCGGGTAATTTCGTCTTCATTGTGCAAGGTGGCGCGGGTTACAAGCACCCCGCCAACGTTAACCGGTTCCAGATGTGCAACAGGGGTCAGGGCACCGGTGCGCCCAACCTGAATTTCTATGGCGTTCAGGCGCGTAATGGCCTGTTCTGCCGGGAACTTCCACGCGATGGCCCAGCGGGGGGCACGCCCGGCAAAGCCCAGACGTTCCTGCAGGCTCAGGTCGTCTATCTTGTAAACAACGCCATCAATATCATAGGCCAGACTGGCGCGCTCGCGGTTGATTTCCTCAAAAAAAGCTTCGGCATCGGCCGCTCCCTCAATCTGGCGGGAGAGCGGGTTGACCGTAAACCCCCATGCCTTGAGCTGCTCCAGATAAGCCCAGTGGCTACGGGTTGCCTTGTCCGAGCAGAAACCCTGCGCATAGGCAAAAAGGGAGAGCGGGCGCTGGGCTGTAATGCTGGCGTCCAGCTGCCGCAAGGACCCCGCCGCCGCATTGCGCGGGTTGGCAAACAGGCGCTTGCCTGCTGCCTCCTGTGCGGCATTGAGTGCGATAAAGTCGGTTTTGGAGAGGAAGACTTCCCCGCGAATTTCGATCAGGTCGGGGTAGGGGGCGGGGAGCACCAGAGGCAGGCTGCGCAGGGTGCGCAGGTTGGCGGTTACGTCTTCCCCTTCCGTGCCATCGCCCCGAGTGGTGCCCCGGATGAACTTGCCGGATTCGTAAGTAAGGCTGATGGAAAGACCATCAATCTTGGGTTCACCCACCAGACGCAGGCTGGACGTATCTGCCTGATCCAGCCCTAAAAACCGTGCTGCACGGGTGATGAAGCCTTCAAACTCCTCACGGTCAAACACGTTGTCGAGCGAGAGCATGGGGGCGAGGTGGACATGCTTGCCAAGCCCCGTATCCGCGCTGGCCCCGACTGCATTGGCTGCGCTGTTCTGTGGTTCGGCATCGGGGTAAAGGGCGGCAAGCTCGGTGTAGCGCTTGCGCAGGGCATCATACTGCGCGTCGCTTATTTCCGGGGCGTCATAACCATGGTAGGCGGTGTTGTGGTAGGCAATCTGGCTGGCCAGTTCCGCCAGTTCCGTGCGGGCCTGATCACTGTTCATTTCCGTGACCGGGGTGGTGTTCGCTATCATTTTTTGGAATCCAGCAGGCTGGCGGCGGCAGCGCGGGCTGCATCGGTAATGGTGTCTCCTGCCAGCATGCGTGCGATTTCTTCCCTGCGTTCGGTTTCTGCCAGAGCTATGGCGTGGGTTGCGGTTTGTCCGTTACGGGTCTGTTTGCCAATCCGTAAATGCGCATCAGCACTGGCGGCAACCTGCGGGCTGTGCGTAACGGCCAATACCTGCACATTCAGTGCCAGACGGTGCAGGCGCTCACCAATGGCGGCAGCGGTGGCACCACCTACGCCTGCGTCAATTTCGTCAAAAATGAGCGTGCCAATGCCAGATTGCCCGGCCAGAACCAGCTTGAGCGCCAGCATCAGGCGGGATAGTTCCCCCCCCGATGCCACCTTGGCAATGGGGCCGGGGGGCTGGCCGGGGTTGGCGGCAATAAGGAACATGACCTGCTCCATGCCGTGGCGGCTCCACTGCTCGGAGGGGAGGGGCTGCAACTCGGCCAGAAAACGGGCTTTTTCCAGTTTAATGGGTTTGAGTTCGGCCGTTACGGCCTGCTCCATTTTTTTGGCGGCAAGGGCGCGGGCATCGGTCAGGGTGCGGGCGGCCTCCATATAGGCAAGCCGGGCGTCTTCCGTGGCTTTGCGCAGGCCTTCCAGTTCGGTGGCGCCATTGTCCAGTGCGTGGATGCGCGCAGTCAGTTGCGCCAGCAAAGCTGCCAGTTCATCCACCAGCACGTTGTGTTTGCGCGCAACGGTGCGCAGGGCAAACAGCCTTTCTTCCGTTTCTTCCAGCTCCCGTGGGTTGGCTTCCGTATCTGCCATAAGGCGGGAGAGCAGGCTTTCAGCTTCGGCCAGTGCGTTTTCTGCATTTTCCAGCGCGCTCAGGGCTTCGGCGGTGCGGCCTGCCAGCTCATCGGTTTCAGGCGGTGTGCTGTCCGATGTGGTGGAGGGGACCAGACGCAAAAGGGCGCGGTTGGCAGCGCGCAGGGCTGCGGCTGGCCCGGTGGAGCGGCGGTCACGCGGTGTGAGTTCGGACAGGGCGGCTGCCACGGCCTCGCCCCGGCGTTCGGCCTGCTGGAGCGCGTGGCGTTGCTGCGCCAGCTGGCTTTCCTCCCCCGGTTGGGGGGCCAGGGCGGAGAGTTCGCTCACCGTATGGCGCAGCCATTCTTCCTCACGGGCGGCGTCTTCCAGTGCCTGTTGTGCGCAGGCAAGGCTCTGGCGCAGGTCCTGCCAGTGGGTAAAGGCCTGTGCGACTTTTTTAAGGAGAGAGGGCTTAATGCCGTAAGCATCCAGCAGGCCGCGATGGGTGGAGGCATCGGCCAGCCCCATCTGCTCATGCTGGCCCTGAATTTCGATAAGAGCGGAGGCAATTCGGCGCAGTAGGGTCAGACCCACGGGCTGGTCGTTAATCCATGCGCGTGACCGCCCCTCGCGCGAGATAACCCGGCGTAGCACAAGGGGTTCGCCTTTGTCGGCCGGAATGCCCTGTTCTTCCAGCTGGGTGTAAACCGTATGGCTTGCCGGGGTTTCAAAACAGGCGGTTACACGGGCTTCCTCCGCACCGGCGCGGACAAGGCCCGCATTGGCGCGCTCGCCCATGGCAAGGCCCAGACTATCCAGCAGGATGGATTTGCCTGCCCCGGTCTCCCCCGTTAAGGCGGTAAAGCCGGGGTGGAGAGCAAGGTCTAGTGCCTCGATCAGCACAACGTCTCTGATGGAAAGATGTGTCAGCATAGCGACATCCGGCTTTTAGGTTCACACCTGAAATGACTGGAGTCTGCGGAACAGACTAAACAAATGCGCCTGCTCCCGCCTGAGCGTGAACAGGCATACCCTTGCTGCGAACAGGAAAGGTGAGTCCTGTATGTTCCTGTTGTGTTCTTAGTTCAAGAGTGAAAGTGAAAAAGCCGTATTACTTTTTGGTGGCCGCCGCAGGAGCCGGGGCCGGTTGTGTGCTGGCCGCAGGCGTGGAGGAACCTGCCGCAGGAGTAGCGGTTGCAGGCTGCTGCATGGCTGTCGGGGCGGCCATACGTTCATCCCGTGTGTCTGACGCCTGTGCTTTGAGCAGGTCCGGTTTGGCAGGGGTTGTAACTGCCTTGCCCGGAGGCGGCAGTTTGCCGTCGATCAGGTGGTAGCTTTTCAGCTTGTTGTAAGCGTAGTGGTACCACTGGCTGCCGGGGTAGTTGTAACCCAGAACAATGGCGGATTTGCGCGCCTGGTCGGTTAGCCCAAGGTCCAAGTACACTTCCACCATGCGTTCGAGTGCTTCAGGCACATGGTTGGTGGTCTGGAAGTCCTGCACAACGCGCTGGTAGCGGTTAATGGCGCCTTCATAATTGCGTTCGCGCTGGTAATAGCGGCCAACCAGCATTTCCTTGCCAGCCAGATGGTCACGGCACAGATCGATTTTAAGCTGGGCGTCGCGGGCATATTTGCTCTGGGGGAAGCGGGTCACCACTTCTTCCAGCGCGTCCATGGCTTCCGCCGTGCCCTGCTGGTCACGCTGCACGTCTGCAATCTGCTCATAAAAGCAGAGCGAGCGCAGGTAATAGGCATAGGCGGAATCGGTGCTGGTGGGGTGCAGGCTGATAAAGCGGTTCAGCTGCTGCACGGCTTCGGGGTATTTCCCTTTAAGGTAGTAGGAATACCCTTCCATCAGCTGCGAATTGGGGATGTAACCCGAATAGGGGTAGTTCTGCTGGAGTGTTTCAAACTCGGCAGCAGCCAGCTCGTAGCGGCGTGTGCGCAGGGCATCAATGCCGTTGTTATAGAGCGTCTCCGGTGGTGCAATTTTGGGCGTGATCGGCCCTTTTTTGCTGCCGGTCAAAAGACTGCAACCCGTAAGCCCGGTCAGCACCAGAGCTGAGAGCACGAACGGCAGACGACGACGGACTGACTGTGTTTTTATAGAAATATCAAACATACCGGCTCTTCAGATCGAGACGAAATCTTATAGCATGTCAGCGGGTCAAGAAAAGCAAAGAAACGCCGATTATTGAAAGAGCCGTGCAAAAAGCTGGTCAGGCCGCAGCAGAGGTGGATTGCAGGTCTGTTGTGTCCTGCCATGCGGTGCTCTGGGCAAACAGGGTTTTGAGCAGCATGTTGTTGAGCGTGTGGCCCGAGCGGTTGCCCCGGAAGCTGGCGTTGAGCACGCAGCCCGCTAGATACAGATCCCCCACCGCATCCATGATCTTGTGGCGGATGAACTCATCCGGACAGCGCAGGCCCGCCGGGTTGAGTACAACGTCATTATCCACAACAATGGCGTTATCCAAAGACCCGCCCAATGCCAGCCCGGCCTGATGCAGGGCTTCAATTTCCTGCCGCATGGCAAAGGTGCGGTTGCGGGCCAGCTCGTTGCGGAAGGAGGTCGGGGTCAGGTCCAGAGCATAGCTTTGTGCGCCAATGGCGCGGGCGGGAAAATCAATGCTCATGGATAAATGCGGGCTTGGGCTGCTGTGGGGGAGCAGTTCCACCCAGGCATTCTGGTGCTCCACCCGAACAGGTTCCAGCACCTGTACCACCTTGCGTGGCAGGTCCTGCGTTTTGCGTCCGGCGCAGTCGAGCAGAAAAACAAAATCTGTGGCGGAGCCATCAAACACCGGGGTTTCCGGCCCATCAACCAGAACAAGTGCGTTGTCTATGGCGCACCCGCAAAGGGCAGCCATCAGGTGTTCAACGGTTGCAACCCGGTTTTCGGGGCGTGCTTTTTCGCCCAGAACGGTGCTCAGATGTGTTTCCACTACGTAATCATAACGCGCGGGCAGGGGGGCTGCCTGTGGCAGGTCGGTCCGCTGGAAAACAATGCCATGCCCTGCGGGGGCCGGGGCAATGGTCATGTTAATGGAGCGGCCTGTGTGCAGGCCAATACCTACGGCAGAAATGGCATGGTGCAGCGTGTGCTGGGCCGGTGCGGTTTTTTGGCGCATCTGTCGCATGGTGGTGGGGAGGATCTCCACAGATTTGGAACATGGGGTAAGCTCCCCAGACAGATTATCCATGATCCCGACCGCCCCGTATTGGTGTGGAAAGTTATCTCACACTAACGCTAGGGCCTGTTTGGGGCAGATGCGAGTCAATGATTATTGCCGTCTGTTTCATCCCCCGCCATGCGGCACACAGGTGCCGGGCGGGGGTAGCCCATAAGGCTTAGCGGCGCAGAAAGGTTGGAATTTCCAGCCCGTTATCGCCTTCACCGTGGCGGGGTGCACCCTGTTCGGCCTGGCTGATGGTGGGGTGAGACTGCGCTACAGGCTCTTCCCGTGTTTCTGGTGTGGTGGCCCGGCGGAATGCACCAGTCACGCGGCCAAACAGGCTCCGTGCATTGGGGTCCTGCACAGGGTAGGCCGAGGGACGCGGCGGTTCGCTGAACAGATTGGCATGTTTGGATGCAGCAGGCGCTGGTGCGGGGGCCGGTGCAGGCTGGCGGGGCTGTTGTGCCGCAGCGGCGACCTGACCGGGAACCATGTGCGCCGGGGGGGCGGCATGGCCGGGCTGGGGAGCATAGGCCTGCTGCTGTACGGGGGCACTCTGCTCGGCCACGGGGGGCTGAGGCTGTGCAGGCGGCGGCGCGCTGGGCTGTGCCGCAGGGGCAGCGTAGGTCTGTTCCGGCTGGGCTTCGGTTTCCACTGCTGCCAGATGCGGGCGTTCAGCCGCGCCTGAGGGTACGTCAATCCCCGTGGCAACAACGGATACGCGTACGCGCCCGCTCATTTTTTCCTCAATGACCGTACCAAAGATCATGTTGGCGTCTTCTGGTACTTCGCGGCAGATGCGGTTGAAGGCTTCTTCCGCTTCAAAGAAGGTCATGTCTTCACCACCGGTAACATTGACCAGCAGGCCCTTGGCGGTAGCCATGCAGGTATCTTCCAGCAGTGGGTTGGAAATGGCGGCTTCGGCGGCTTCCACCGCACGGTTTTCACCTTCGGCTTCGCCCGTACCCATCATGGCCTTGCCCATTTCCGCCATAACGCTGCGGATATCGGCAAAGTCGAGGTTGACGTAGCCGCGTTCCATCATCAGGTCGGTAACGCCGCGCACACCCATGTTCAAAACTTCGTCAGCCAGCTTGTAGGCTTCGCGCAGGGTGGTGCGTTCGTTGGCAATACGGAAGAGATTCTGGTTGGGGATGACAATCAGCGTATCAACATACTGCTGAAGTTCCTGAATACCTTCATCCGCCACGCGTGCGCGGCGCTTGCCTTCGTAGGCGAAAGGCTTGCTGACCACGCCAATGGTCAGAATGTTCCGCTCACGCGCCATGCGGGCAATAACTGGTGCTGCCCCTGTACCCGTGCCCCCACCCATGCCGGTGGTGATGAACACCATATGTGCGCCGTCCAGGTAGCGGGCAATTTCGTCCGCGGCTTCTTCCGCTGCGGCACGGCCCACTTCGGGCTTGGCACCTGCGCCAAGGCCGTGGGTCAGGTGCGGGCCAAGCTGGATGCGGCTGTCGGCCAGACTTTTGGCCAGACTCTGCGCATCGGTGTTGGCTACAACAAACTCCACACCCTGCAGGTTGGAGGCAATCATGTTGTCAACCGCGTTCGTCCCCCCGCCGCCAACGCCTATAACGGTGATCTTGGGCGAAAAATCAGCATGAGTCTGGGGTGGAACGGTTAGGTTGAGTGTCATGTGTCTCTCCCGGACTGCGGCGGGTTAACAGGGGCGTTGTAGATAAGATTGCGAATAGTTTACCAACCTTTTGCGGGGCAAATCAAACCCTCTCACGAATAAAAGCAACCAGTTTTTGTAAAAAACCAGTTGGCGCGGCTTCGCGGAATTCCACATCGCTGAACGGACGCTCCGCACTGGCCGCCCAGAACAGCAGGCCAGCAGCCGTGGCAAAGCCTGCTGCGGCTGCCGTATCTTCTGGCAGACCGGCAATATTCTTGGGCCTGCCCAGACGGACCGAGCGCGTAAAACCGGGGCCGGAATGACGGCCAACACTTACCGGCACCCCCAGAATACGCTCGGCCAGCGGGCGGATTCCATCCAGCAGGGAGCCACCCCCGGTCAGCACAATGCGACCACTGGCGGCCATGCCAAGGCCCGCGCCATCCAGTTTTTCGCGCACCAGTTCCAGTGTTTCTTCCATACGGGGGCGAATGATGCGGCCAAGCTGGGCGCGGGAGATCTGCTCAAAATGGGGCACATCATTGCCCAGCAGTTCCACGGTCAGGATTTCGTCCTCCACGTCGGAGGAGAGGTCCGCACTGCCATACACGGTTTTCAGCCGCTCGGCATTGTCGAGTGATGTGCCAAGCCCGCGGGCTATGTCACGCGTAACATGCAGCCCGCCAACCCCGATCTGGGCGGTGTGCAGGATCTGGCCTTCACCAAACACGGCAAAGGATGTGGTACCCCCGCCCATGTCCACAACCGTTGTGCCAAGGTCGCGTTCATCCCTGTCCAGCACGGACAGGCCGGATGCCAGCGGGGAGGACACAAGAGCTTCCATGCGCAGTTCGGCACGGCTCAGCACGGTTTCAAGGTTCAGCAGGGCGGTGGTGGCGGCATCAATAATATGCAGGCGCGCCTTCAGCGTTTCGCACAGGTGCCCCCGTGGGTCAGACACGCCCTCAGTATCATCCACCGTAAAGTCTATGGGCAGGGTGTGAATGACCTCGCGCCCCTGCACGGTGGCCTGCACGCGCCCTTCCGTAACCACGCGGCGGATGTCCGCCTCGGTTACGACCCGCCCGCCAATGGGCCAGCGCACATTGAACAGGCGGCTGGCCGGATGCCCGCAGGACAGGTTGACCACCACCTTGTCTATGGTGCGCTCGGCCATGTTTTCAGCCTGCGCTACGGTTGCGCGTATGGCGGCTTCGGCCTCCTGCAACTCGGTTATGGCGCCATTGCGCACACCAGCGGAGCGGCGCCAGCCAAAGCCCGCCACGCGCAGCATGCCGTTGGGCTCCCCCTTGCCAATAAGGCAGGTAATTTTGGTCGAGCCAATATCCAGCACCGCACTGTAGCCGTTGCGCCATGTGTGCGGGCGTTTGTTGCGCTCACTGGGGGGGAGCGGAAGGGATGCTTCTCCCCCGCTCATGCGCAGTGTGGGGGAGGCTGAAGAATGGCTCCGCTTTTTGTGCAGCCGGTCCGCCAGACTGAGTGCGGGGGAAGCAGGGGAGTGCGCGGTGTCATTCATCTCGGCTTTCCTCCGTGGGGGATCGGGTGGGCTGGGTGTGGTGGGGTGTGTGCTGCGGGCTGCTTTTTGCGCCATCCCCTGCCGGTGCGGAGGGGGCAGGGGGCGGTTCAGGAGGGCGTTCGCGTATGGTCAGCCGGTCGGGCAGGCGCATGTCAATCAGTTCAACGGGGCGGTCAAGCAGCTGTGTTGTGGCGTTAATTCTGGCTAACCGGTGAATGGCCGGGGCTTCCTCCCCTTCGGGAAGGAGCACGGTTGCGCCATCTTTCAGGCTCAGGTTCCAGCGGCGGTCGCTTACCCGCACAGCAGCTGTTACGTGGGATTTTACGTCCGGTTCCTGTGCCAGCACGTCTATCAGGGCGGCGGCGTTTTCGTTCGCGCCGTCACCTACGACCAGTGGCAGTTTGGCAAAGGCAGTGGCGTCCTTGTCGTTCGCGCCCTGATCCGGCACTTTCTGCCCCTGCCGGTCGATCAGGATAAAATGGCCCTGATGCTGCCACACCGCATACGGTGGGCGCTCGGTAATGTGCACGTCAATCTCGCCAGACAGGTGGCGCTCAACGCTTACATGGTCAATAAACGGCAGGGCGGTCAGGTTCTCACGCGCGCGGGTGACGTTGAAGTTGAGAACCGGGTCCCCCACGGCAATGTTGAGGGCGGTGTGAATGGCCTCGTCACTGGTCAGGTTGGCCCCTTCAACCCGGATACTGGTCACGCGCAGGGCGGAGGTGCCCAGTAATTTGTCCCGCAAGGGGGCAATCTGTTTTTGCAGGGCCGGAAGAGGCACCGCCAGATAAACAGCAGCCCCGGCCCCCGCCAGCAGCATAAGCCCGATAACGGGCCGCAGCAGGCGTTTTTGGCGCTTGAGGAATAATCCCGTGCGGGAGGGGCGGCTGGCGGGGCGCTTCATTGGCGGCAGGTGGCCTGCTCAACAAGCCAGTGGCACAATGCGGGGTAGCTAATGCCGCAATAGGCGGCCTGTTCGGGCAGGAGCGATGTTGCGGTCATGCCCGGCTGGGTGTTGACTTCCAGCAGGATCAGGCGCGGGTTGGCCGGGTCTGCATCATCCAGCCGGAAATCCGAGCGCGATGCCCCAGCACATCCCAGCGCTTTATGGGCTTCTACCGCCACGTCCAGTGCGCGCTGGGCAACATCGGGGGCAATGCGGGCGGGCAGTTCATGCCGTGAGCCGCCGGTATTGTATTTGGCGTCGTAATCGTAAAAATCGTGGCCGCTGCCGGTGGGGGTAATGTCTGTTATGGTCAGGGCGCGTTCGCCCATTACACCCACGGTAATTTCGCGCCCGGGAATAAACTCTTCTACCAGCGCATGCGGGCCAAATGTCCAGTCCCGCACAATGCGTTCGCGCACATTGGCACCGGGCCGCACGATGGAGACACCAACGGACGAGCCTTCGCTAACGGGTTTAACCACGTAGGGGGCTGGCAGGGGGTCGCCTTCGGCAAGTTCGGCAATATCAATGACCCGGCCTTCGGCCACGGGCAGGCCAGCGGAAACAAAAGCAGCGCGGGCGGCGGCCTTGTTCATGGCTGTGGCGGATGCCCGCACGCCAGAATGTGTATAGGCAAGGCCCATCCAGTCCAGAATGCCCTGAATACAGCCATCTTCGCCAAATCGGCCATGGAGTGCGTTAAACACGACATCGGGTTTTTGTGCGCCCAGTTCGGCAACCAGCGCGCCCAGATCGGCCCCGGCATCAAGCGTACTGACCGTATGGCCCAGACTGCGCAGGGCCTCGGCCACGCCCTGCCCGGAAGACAGGCTGACAGTCCGCTCGGACGATATGCCGCCCATAAGCACGGTAATCCGTTTGGAGGTGCTCATGCGCGGGCTCCCTGTGTGCGGCCAAGACGTTTGATTTCCCAGTGCAGTTGCACGCCCGAATGCTGGGCAACGCGCTGGCGTACGGTATCCCCCAGTGTTTCGAGGTCATGGGCGGTGGCATTGCCGAGGTTGATCAGGAAGTTGCAGTGTTTTTCGCTGACCTGGGCATCGCCCTGGCGCAGGCCACGGCAGCCAGCCTGATCAATCAGCTCCCACGCCTTGCGGGCGGAAACCTCGGGTTCAGGGTTGCGGAAGGTGGAGCCACCCGTGCGTGCGCGCACAGGCTGGGACTGCTCGCGCGCTGTGCGGATATCGCCAATGCGTGCGGCTATGTCCGCCGGGCTGGCAGGCATGCCGCGCAGGCGCGCACGCACCACCATGGCCCCTTCGGGCAGGCCGGAGCGGCGGTAGTCAAAGCGCAGGGCGGCGTTGCCTAGGCGGACCATATTGCCATCACGGGTCACAATTTCCGCCCAGTCCAGCACGCTGGCAATATCCGCTCCATAGGCTCCGGCGTTCATGCGCACGGCCCCCCCGATGGAGCCGGGAATACCTGCCAGAAACTCCAGCCCCGCAAGCCCGGCCTGTGCCGCGTGTTCGGCTACTGTGGCATCCAGGCAGGCGCTGCCCACCACAAGCCCGTCCGCTTCCACAGCAATATCGGCAAAGCCACGAGCCATGCGCACCACAATGCCGTCCAGCCCGCCATCGCGGATAATCACGTTGGAGCAGGCTCCAAGGGCAATAACGGGCAGTTCGGGGGAAAGGCGCTGGAGCATGCCTGCCAGATCATCCGCATCCCTGGGCTGGAACAGCCATTCCGCCGGACCACCAACGCGGAACCATGTACGCGCCCCCAGCGGGGCCTGCGCGGTAACGCGTCCATGCGTGCCGGCAAAGGCGTGGCGAACCATATCTTCCAGCGTGGTTGCGGGCGTGCTGTTCATGCCGCACTTCCACCTTTCTGTTCAGCCTGCAAGGCGGCAAGCTGGGCAGGCAGGGCCTGCGCCCAGTTGGTAATGGTGCCCGCACCCAGGCACACAACATAGTCCCCCGGCTTGGCAATGGCGTTGATCATTTCTGCCAGATGTTCAGGGCTGGAAAGCGGGACAACGGAGCGGTGGCCGCGTTCACGCAGCCCTTCTATCAGCCTGTCGCGGCTGGCATCGGGCAGGGGGTCTTCGCCTGCGGCGTACACGTCGGAGACAATAACCGTGTCGGCATCGTTCATGCAGGTGCAGAAATCGGCAAACAGGGTTCTCAGGCGGGAGTAGCGGTGCGGCTGCATGACCGCAATAACCCGGCTGGCTCCAGCCTGGCGGGCGGCCTTGAGCACGGCGGCAATTTCCACCGGGTGGTGCCCGTAATCATCAATCACGGTAATGCCACCGGCTTCCCCCGTACGGGTAAAGCGGCGCTTGACCCCACGGAAGCTGGCCAGCCCGGAGCGGATCACATCATCACTGATGTCCATTTCGGTTGCGACGGCAATGGCGGCAAGGGAGTTCTGCACATTATGCGCGCCCAGCATGGGCAGGCGGAAAGGCCCGGCCTTGCGGGTGCGGCGGGTAACGCGGTCTGTCAGCGTGACCTCAAACGTAGCGCCCAGCTTGTCGGTAATTACCTTTTCGGCCCGGACATCCGCCTGTGGGGAGAAGCCATAGGTGACAATCCGGTGGTCAGACAGGCGCGGAATCATCTGCTGCACGGCAGGGTGGTCTATGCACAGCACCGCAAAACCATAGAACGGTACGTTGGAGACAAACTGGTCATACGCTGCCTCCATGGCCTCGGCAGAACCCCAATGGTCCAGATGCTCGGGGTCCATGTTGGTAACGACCGAAATAACGGAGGGCAGGCGCAGGAACGAGCCATCGCTCTCATCCGCTTCCACCACCATCCAGTCGCCCTTACCCATGCGGGTGTTGGTGCCGTAAGCCTCGATAATACCGCCGTTGATAACGGTGGGGTCCAGCTTGGCGGCTTCCAGCACGGCAGCCACAAGGCTGGTGGTGGTGGTTTTGCCATGTGTGCCGCCAATGGCCACGGACCAGCGCAGGCGCATGAGCTCGGCCAGCATTTCCGCCCGGCGGACAACAGGGATCAGCTTGGCGCGGGCTGCAACAACTTCGGGGTTGTCACGCTTGACCGCGGTGGAAATGACCACAACCTGCGCATTGCCCAGATTGGCGGCGTCATGCCCGATTGTGACCGGAATACCCGCAGCCCGCAGGCGTTTGACATTGGCGTTTTCCGCTATGTCCGAGCCCTGTACGGAGTAGCCCAGCAGGCACAGAACCTCTGCAATGCCGGACATGCCAATGCCGCCAATGCCGACAAAATGGATGGTTCCGATGGAAAGGGGCAGGGCTCTCATGTGCGTGTCTCCGTCTCGTGTGAGGGCGGATGGGCGGGTGAAGGAGAAAGTTGGAGGCATTCTTCTACTATATCAGCCAGACGGAGGGCGGCATCCGGGCGGGCCAGCGTGGCAGCGGCGGCTGCGGCACGGGCCAGGTCGTCCGGGGCGGTGAAAAGGTCTTGCAGGCGGGCTGCCAGTGTTTGTGCGGTAAAGTCGGGCTGGCGGATCATCCAGCCTGCGCCCGCGTCGGTTATGGCGCGGGCGTTTTCGGTCTGCTCATCGGAGGCGGCAATAGGCAGGGGGACCATGACCGCAGGGCGGCCTGCGGTGGTAATTTCCGCCACCGAGGAGCCTCCTGCCCGCCCGATGACCAGATGGGCTGCGCGCAGGATGTCGGGCACATCGTTCAAAAACGGCTCCACACGGGCCTGCACGCCAATATCGGCATAGGCTTTGCGCACGGTGTCCACATCATCCGCGCGGGCCTGCTGGGTAATGTGGATGCGTGCGCGCAGGGCGGCTGGCAGGCGGCCAATGGCTGCGGGCACCACCTGCGAAAAAATGCGCGCCCCCAGCGAGCCACCCCAGACCAGCAGGTTGATCGTCCCGTTCGGGGTGGGCCATGCCTCCCCCGCCAGCGCGGCAATGCCGGGGCGCACGGGCATGCCGGTCAGCACGGTTCTGGCCCCCATGGGCAGCTTGGCCACGGTGGGGAAGGAGGTGGCAATCACGTCAGCAAAGCGGGAGAGCACGGCATTGGCCTTGCCCAGAACGGCATTGCCTTCATGAATGATCAGCGCAGGGTGCCTGCGGCCGAGCAACCGCGCGCCCAGTAGGGGCGGAATGGAGGGGTAGCCGCCAAAGCCGATGACCGCATCAGGCTGAAGAGTGTGCAGGATGCCCCGCGCCTTCCATGCGCTGGCCAGTAGCGTAACCCCAGCACGCAGGGCGCGTATGGGGCCACGCCCGGCCACACCCGCACCACGCAGCACAAACTGTGGTGCATTGGCAAAAACGCCGCTGGTGCGCTTGCCTGCGCGGGCATCGGTCATCAGCACAATGTGGTGGCCACGGGCAACCAGTGCGTCAGCCAGTGCCTCGGCGGGGAAAAAATGACCGCCAGTGCCCCCGGCCGCGATCACAATAGTCTGTGGCTTCATGCTGACCGCCATTGTCTGAGAGTGGAGATAAAGCCATTGCCCGAGCGCAGGCCCCCCGGTTGCTGCCGGGTCAGGGCCAGCACCATGCCAATAGCCAGAGCAACAGACATGGCCGAAGACCCCCCATAGGAAATGAATGGCAGCGTCATGCCCTTGGTGGGGATAAGATGCAAGGTGGAAGCCATGTTAACAAACGCCTGAAGGCCAAAACCCGTTAGCAGCCCGGTCGTGGCGATGACCACAAACGGGTCATCCTCGCGGATCAGGCGCAGCAGGGTCCGCACCACAATGGCGGCAAAAACGCAAATGATCAGCAGGCAGATGACAAGCCCGTATTCTTCCCCCGCCACGGCAAACACAAAGTCCGCATGGGCGTCGGGGAGCAGGTCCTTGACCCGGCCTTCACCCGGCCCGCGGCCCATAAGCCCGCCATTGCCAAAGGCGCGCAGGGCCGTATCAATCTGATAATGATCACCCACATTGGGGTGCATGAACCGCTCCACGCGCGAGCGCACGTGCGGGAAGATAAAAAACGCGGCAATACCTGCTGCAATCATGCAGGCAAAACCAAACCCCACAAAAATCAGGTTCAGCCCGTCCACAAACAACTGGACCAGAAAAACAGCGGTAATAACCGTAAGCATGCCAATGTCTGGCTGGGATTTAAGCAGCAGCAGAATAAGCCCATACAGCCCGAATGCGATGAGCATCCCCGGAAAATAGCGCGAAATACGGCGCTGGGTCAGCAGCCACCCCGTGACCACGGCAAAGCAGGGCTTGAGAAACTCCGAGGGCTGCAAAGACATGAGCGGCAGCGCAATCCAGCGCCGTGCACCCTTGATCTCGATCCCGTGGACCAGTGTAAGCATGGTTGCACCCAGCATGAGCGCCCCCCCGATCAGGGAGAGCCGCAGCACCGTCCGGCGCGAGAGCATGGAAACCCCGGTGACAATAACCCCCGCCACGCTCAGGAACATGACCTGCTTGAAAATGAACATGTTGCGCGACGCACCAATGCGCACCGCAACCGCCGGGCTGGCCGCAAGCATGAGAATGTAGCCAAAGCCGATAAGAATGAAGGTGCAGACCAGCGTTGTCCGGTCCACGTTCCGCCACCAGCGGCCAAAAGGCGAATCATCAGTGCGGGAATAACCGGCCATGCTTGTCCTACTGCCCCGTCGTGCTCATCTGCTGCGTACGCACAGCATGGGCCAACGCCTGAAAATGCTGCCCGCGTGCCTCAAACCCGGCATACTGGTCAAAGCTCGCACAGGCGGGTGAGAGCAGGATAACGGGCGTATGGGTCTGCTGTGCAAGACTGTAGGCTTGGGGGACTGCTTTTTCCAGTGTCTCCACCACGGTATGGGGCACGTTGTGGCGCGTAAGGGTTGCTGCCAGCTCCGCTGCATCCCGCCCGATCAGGAAGGCATGGGTGATACGGCCAAAATATGGACTCAGGCTTTCTATCCCGCCTTCCTTGGCCATCCCCCCTGCAATCCATACCAGCCGGTCATAGCACCCCAATGCGCGGGAGGAGGCATCGGCATTGGTGGCTTTGCTGTCGTCTATGAAGGCAATGTTGTTGCAGGTTTCAACCAGCTTCTGCCGGTGTGGCAGACCGGGGAAGGAGGCAATGGCCTGTGCTGCAACGGTATCCGCAATACCCAGAAAACGGGCCATGGCCAGTGCGGCGGCTGCATTCTGGGCATTATGCGCACCCGGCAGGGCAGGGGGCAGTGTGGCCAGTGCCGCGCTGTTGTGCCAGACCGCGCCATTCTGGCCGTAATAGCTGGCGGCAGGATTGGTGCCGGACACGGTTATGCAGGGTGTGGCCGACTGGGCCAGATGCCCGGCAATGCGGGTGCATTCAGCATCATCAATGCCAATCACGGCAATATCGTGTGCTGTCTGGCCCGCAAACACACGTTGCTTGGCCTGTGCATACCCGGCCATGCCTGCGTGGCGGTCCAGATGGTCCGGGGTCAGGTTGAGCAGGCAGGCGGCATCAAAATGCAGGGTGTCCAGCCGTTCCAGCATGTAGGACGACATTTCCAGCACATACACGCCGTTATCGGGGAGTAGGGGCAGGGCCAGTGCTGCGGGGCCAAGGTTGCCACCGGCTGCAACCGGCACACCGGCCTGTTCCAGAATATGGGCCAGCAGGGTGGTGGTGGTGGATTTGCCGTTGGTGCCGGTAATGCCCGCAAAGCGTGCCTTGCTGCCTGCGGCGCGGACTGCGCAATAAAGCAGTTCCGCATCGGACAGAATGGGCACACCCGCTGCAATGGCCAGTGCGGCAACCGGGTGCACACGCGGCAGGTGGTGCGGAATACCGGGGGAGAGAACAAGCGCGTCAAACCCCGCCAGATCCTCCAGCGGGGCGCAGGTAACGCGGGCAGCCTGCTCGGGGGGCATGTGGGCCAGCGCTTGGGTCAGGCCTTGGCGGCCTGCCTCTCCATCATCCCATGCCTGAACATGCGCGCCACATGCGGCCAATGCCTGCACGGCGGGCAGGCCATTGCGGCCAAGGCCCAGCACGGCAAAACGTTTCACGGCAAACACAGAGGGGGGGAAGGTGCTCATCGCAGTTTCAGCGTGGCCAGACCACACATGCCCAGCACGATGGAAACAATCCAGAACCGGATGACAATCTTGGGTTCAGCCCAGCCCTTTTTTTCAAAATGGTGGTGGATGGGCGCCATAAGGAACACGCGGCGGCCCGTACGCTTGTACCAGAACACCTGAATGATGACCGAGAGTGTTTCCACCACAAACAGCCCACCAACAATGCACAGCACCAGTTCGTGCTTGATGGCAACGGCCAGCGAGCCAAGTGCCCCACCGAGGGAGAGCGAGCCCGTATCCCCCATAAATACGGCAGCAGGTGGTGCGTTAAACCACAAAAAGCCTAGACCGGCCCCAACAAGGGCTGCGCAGAACACCGCCAGTTCCCCCGTGCCGGGCACGGCATGGACCTGAAGGTAGTCTGCAAAAACATGGTTGCCCACCACGTAGGACAGAATGGCAAACACCAGCGCCGCCACCACCACGGGGCCAATGGCCAGCCCGTCCAGCCCATCGGTAAAGTTAACCGCATTGCCAAAGCCGGTAATCACGATCATGGCGAACACGGGGTAGAGCAGGCCGAGGGGGAGCAGCAGCTCCTTGGCAAAAGGGAAGGCCAGATGGTTGGCCAGTTCAGGCGGCATCAGATACTGCAACCACCCCCCGCATATGAGCGATATGGCAAATTCCGAGCCAAGGCGCGCCCGTTTGGAAAGTCCATCCGTGTTGCGCCGTGCCAGTTTGCGGTAATCATCGGCAAAGCCAATCAGGCCAAAACCCAGCGTGGTCAGCAACACGGCCCATACAAACCCGTTTTCCAGATTACCCCAGAGCAGCGTAGCCACTGTGAGTGCGATCAGGATAAGCATGCCGCCCATTGTGGGGGTTCCGGCTTTTTCAATAATATGCCGTTCAGGCCCAACCGCGCGGATGGGCTGCCCGTAACGCTGGATACGGCGCAGCATGGTAATGAGTGGCCTGCCCAGAAGCAGGCTGATCCCCAGTGCGGTCATGCAGGCGCAACCCGCCCGGAAGGAAATGTAACGCAGCAGGTTGAGCAGCGTAATGTGCCCGTCATGCACCGCGTGAGAGACCAGTAGATACAACATTCAGATGGGCTCCACGGTGTTAAGGGTTTCAAGGGCTGCAATGACATCGCGCATGCGACTACCCAGACTGCCTTTGACCAGCACGGCATCTCCCCCGCGCAGGGCGGCACAGGCCAGAGGCGCAAGGGCGGCGGCGTTGTCCGCCCATGCGCCCTGTCTGGCGGGGGGCAGGGCATCGAAAAGGGTTTTCATGTAAGGTCCGCAGCAAAAAACAAGATCGGCCGAGGCAGCCGCTACTGGGGCAAGGGCTGCGTGTTCAGTTGTAGAGAATGTTCCCAGTTCGCGCATATCGCCCAGAATGGCAATGCGGCGGGTGGCAGGCAGGTGGTGCAGGACGTCCAATGCCGCGCGGATGGAGGCAGAGGAGGCATTATAGCTCTCGTCCAGCAGGGTTATGGCTCCCCCCGCAATGTGGCTGAGTGCCCCCCGGCCCTTGCCGGGGGTAAAGCTTTGCAGTGCCGTGGCGGCTTTGGGCAGGTCCGCCCCAAGGGCTGCGCAGGCGGCCAGTGCGGCCAGTGCGTTGCGGGCCAGATGCAGGCCGGGTGCTGGCACATGCACGGCTACCTCTACCCCGGCAATGCTGGCGGTAAACTGTGTGCCATCGGCCCCGGAGTGCACAGCGCCCATATGCGCGGTGCTGTCAGGGCTGGAGCCCGTGCGCCACAGGGTTGCGTGGGCCTGTTGTGCGGCCTGAACAAAAAAAGAAGCACCGTGCGCATCATCCGGCACCACAGCCACGCCATGGGCTGGCAGGGTGGTGATAATGGAGGCTTTTTCTGCCGCAATGGCGTCCAGGCTCCCCATATGGCCCAGATGGGCGGAGCCTATGGTGGTAATCACCGCCACATCGGGGCGAACCATGCGGGCAAGAGGGAGGATCTCGCCGGGGTGGTTCATCCCGATTTCACTAATGCAGAAGGCTGCATCTCGTGGCAGGCGGGCAAGGGTCAGGGGCACGCCCCAGTGGTTGTTATAGGAGGCCTCGGCCGCATGGGTCGGGCCATTGGCGCTCAGGCACAGGCGCAGCATTTCCTTGGTGGTGGTTTTGCCCACGCTGCCGGTTACGGCCACGACCTTGCCGGTAAAACGCGCACGCGCGGCTTGGGCAAGCTGTTGCAGGCCCACCATTGTATCGGCCACCACCAGCACACGCGGGTCAGCCAGCCCGTCTGCCGCATGCACCATGGCGCATGCCGCTCCCTTGTCCAGTGCAGTCTGAACATGGGCGTGGCCATCGCTGGTATCCCCCTTAAGGGCGATAAACAGATCACCGGCGGCAAGGGTACGTGTGTCGATGGAAATGCCGGTTATGGCCTGCTCAGTCAGGTTTCTGGCAGGGACTTCAGGCTGTGTGCCTGTGGGGGCAGAAGGGCCTGCTGCGGGCAGAAAATACCCACCCGTTGCCTGTTCCAGTTCCGTGCGGGTCCATAAGGTGGTCATGGCTGCCCCACTACGGCGCGAATAACCGCGGCATCATCAAACGGCAGCACGGTTGTACCTATAATCTGCCCCTGTTCATGGCCTTTACCTGCCACCACCAGCACATCCTTTGCTCCAAGCATGGACAGGGCCTCTGTTATGGCCTGCCTGCGATCCCCGATTTCCAGCGCATCGGGCGCGCCCGCGCGGACCTCCGCACGGATTTGTGCGGGGTCTTCCGAGCGGGGGTTATCATCTGTGATTATGGCAATATCAGCGCCATGTGCAGCCGCCTGTGCCATAAGGGGGCGTTTGCCCTTGTCGCGGTCCCCGCCTGCGCCAAAAACCACCACCAGTCGTCCCTGCGCATGTGGCCGCAGGGAGGAGAGCAGGCGGGCCAGTGCATCTGGCGTGTGGGCATAATCCACATACGCGCTGGCACCATTGGGCAATACGGCGGCCCGTTCCATGCGCCCGCGTACCCCGACCAGAGCGGGCAGCAGGTCCAGTGCTGCGGGTATGGCGGCCTCGTCCTGCACAGCCAGAGCCAGAGCCAGCAGGGCGTTATCCACCTGAAAACGCCCGGGCAGAGGGAGCATGACAGTTTTAACCAGCCCGTTGCAGCTTATGCGCAGTTCCTGCCCGGCGGGAACGGCCTTGCAGTCCAGCAGGCGCAGGGTCGTGCCGTTGGTACCGATCAGGCGCAGGTGCAGGTTGCGGGTCTTGGCAATGCCGTGCAGTGCATCAAGCGTTGTGGCATCCATGTCCGCATTGGCGGCGGCAATGGCCCCTTGGGGGAGCAGGGTATCAAACAGCCGCAGCTTGGCCGTGCGGTAGGCGGCCATGGTGCCGTGGTAGTCCATGTGGTCACGGGTGAGGTTGGTAAACCCGGCGGCCTGAAGGTGCAGCCCGTCCAGCCGCCCCTGTTCCAGCCCGTGGGATGATGCCTCCAGTGCTGCGTAATGCACCCCTGCGCGCTCCAGCGCGGCCAGCCCGTTGGCCAGTGCAACCGGGTCCGGTGTTGTCAGGGGAGGGAAGGTAACCCCCGTACCCTCGGCCCCGGTCAGCCCCAATGTGCCAATGCCGGCCGCCTTGTGGTCCTGTAATGCCCATATCTGGCGCAGGAAGTCGGTTGTGCTGGTTTTGCCGTTTGTGCCGGTTACGGCAACCAGATGTGCTGGTTGTGGGCCAGCCAGCATGGCAGCCCACAGGGCCAGCACGTGGCGCGGGTCGGGGCAGGTGATAAATGGCCGTTCTGGCACACCCTGCGGCCAGAGCGTGCCGGTTGGGGCCAGAATGGCCGCCGCCCCCTGCTGTACTGCTGCTGCAATATAGGTGCGGCCATCCACCCGCGTGCCGGGGAGTGCGGCAAACACAACGCCCGGACCTGCCTGCCTGCTATCGGCCGTAATGGCGCTCACATGCGGGTCGGTGGTGGTTGTGCTCAGGTTAAGTGCGCGCAGCAGGGTGGAAAGGAGTGTGCTCATTCGTCCATGTTCTCCCCTGCTGTTTTTTTGCGGATTGCCAGAGTATGTGCCGCCGTGGTGCGTGCCAGTTTTTCTGCCTGCCGGGTGGCGCGGTGTTCGGCCTCAAGCTTGCGCGGGTCCCCGGGGTCGTTCCCCGGGCCGAGCGGGCGAACGCCCCGTGGCACCGCCGGGTGCATGGGTATGGCCAACTGGGCATCAATCTGGGCCGCGTGCTCCACATCGGGGAAAATCTGCAACATGGGGCCAATGCGTGAGATCACGCGCGAGACTGTGGGGGCCGCGTTCCAGCCTGCTGTTGTCCAGCCGTGGGTCTGGGGGGTGGGCTGTGGGCTGTCCAGCATGACGTACACGGCGTAGCGCGGCGCGTTCATGGGGAAAATACTGGTAAAGGCAGAAATATTGACGTGTTTGAGGTAGCCGCCATGCGGGCCGATTTTTTCTGCCGTGCCGGTTTTTCCGCCTACAAAATACCCGGGGGATTCAGCCGTTCGGCCCGTGCCCTGCGTCACGTCCAGCCGGAGCAGCCTGCGCAGCAGCGCCGAATTGCTTTCGGAAAGAACGCGCACGCCCTGCGGAATAACCGGGGCTTCGGGCATGGGGGCACCGGTGCCTGTTGGCAGGGTGGGTAATGTCTGCCGCAGGGCTGCACTTTGCACACCCTGCTCGAACTCCTCTGCGGGGGAGGCGTCTGGCGCGGGTGGGTCGGGGTCTTCTTGGTCCAGCAGGGTGGGTGTGACCAGAATGCCACCGTTAACCGTGGCCGCCGTGCCGCGCACAATAGCCAGTGGTGGTTCGGCCACACCGTGACCAAACCCTACGGTCATGGTTGTGGCAAGGCCCCACTGGCGGGGTACCAGCGGGCGGGCGGCTTCGGGCAGTTCTACCGGTACGGGGGCAAAAAAGCCCATGCCGCGCAGCCATTCCGCCTGCCGTTTGCCGCCCACATCCAGTGCGATATGTGCTGCCGCAGGGTTGGAGGAATAGGCCATGACCTCGGGCAGGGACAACCATGGAGCAAAATGGTCGTTCTTCATGTCCCGGATGGTAAAACGCCCGATTTTGAGCGGAACGGAAGAAAAACTGTCCCATATATGGATGGTGCCAGTCTCCAGCCCCATGGCGGTGGTTTGCAGCTTGAAGGTGGAGCCCGGCTCATACAGCCCGGTTACAGCGCGGTTGAACCGCTCATCGTTTGTGGCGTGGGAAAACTCGTTGGCATCATAATCGGGCAGGCTGACCATGGCGATAATTTCGCCCGTGCGCACGTCCATGACAATGCCGCATGCGCCAATGGCCTGAAATGTATCCTTGGCAGCAGCGACCTCTTCACGCACGGCGGACTGCACGCGAATATCCAGTGAAAGCCGCAGGGGCTTGCGGTCCACCAGCAGGCGTTTGTTAAAAAAGCGCTCCACGCCGGCAATGCCGTTATCATCAATATCCACGGCCCCCATAATCTGGGCGGCCATGTGGCCCAGCGGGTAGTGCCGCTGTTCCCCCGGCTCAAAATAAATGCCGGGGATACCCAGATTGTTAATGGCCAGTTCCTGCTGGGGCGTAATGTTGCGCGCGATGTACACAAACTGCTTGTGCCGGGCCAAACGCTCGGCAGTTTCAGGCTCGTTCAGGTCATGCAGGACGGATTTGAGCTTGTGGGCAACATCAACCGGGTCGATCAGCTCCTGCGGGTTGGCGTAAACCTGCGCTACCGGCAGGGAAAGGGCGAGTGTCTGCCCGTTACGGTCCACAATGGAGGCCCGGTGGACCTGCGGCAGAACGTAATCCCCCGCCAGACTGCCCTTTGGGTCAATTTTGGGTATTTTTGGCACCTGCGGTGCAATCTGGCGCTGCTCGGGCACCATGGGGTGCAGCACTGTGGCAATTGTCAGCTTGATGGCAACGCAGGCAAATAGTGCGCAAAACCCGGCGGACACACACAGCAGCCGCACATGCATTGTTTCTCTGTGCGCGCGGGCGCGCAGGTCATCCCCCGTTACACCAATTGTGCGTGTTGTTTCGGAATCATGGCGTGGGGGGCCGACCATATCGTATCAGAAGGACTTTCAGCCAAAACAATCAGTTGGTTACGGGAACAGGGGCGGGCAGGGCGTCGCTACCGCGACTCAGCAGGGACCCGTTCGTATAACCGGAAGTTGCGCGGGCTTCCATATAACCCTCTGCTACGGGTGTTCTATGTGCGCGAACAGGGTGCCAGCTTGCTGCGGCCACAGGCAGGGGGTGGCGCACAGGCGTTATGTCATCACTGTTCTGGGCAAGGCGGCGTGGGGCCATGGCCTCTGCCCGGCTGGCAGCAGCCAGCGTTGCACGCCGGGAGGCTGAGGTATCCGTATCATCCGCGCTGGCTGTTGCAAGGTTCTGGTGCAGGCTGGGGCGGGGGGCATCAGCCACCTGCACGGGCTGGTGGCGGGGTGCCACCGCTGCGCGGGTAATGGGGGCATCATGCTGCGCAACCGGCGGCGGCAGTGCTGCGGGTGCAACCAGAACATGCGGTGCCTGTGCCGGGCTTTCCATGGCAACAGTTACCGGGTGTGGGCGCACAGCGCGCACAGGCAGCGGACGCGGGGGCGTGGGGGCTGCATCGGCTACAGCCAGAGTGTGTTCACGCTCGGGCTGCGGCGGGGGCAGATGCGCCGTGGTGCTGCTGGCAACCGCCACGGGGGCTGCTGGCTGGGCTGCGGTTTTGCTGCCCTGTGCCACCTGTGCGGGTGCGCTGGCCTGCGCCACGGCCACGGGTTCGTGGACCACATTGGGCAGGTGCTGCACAAGGTCTGCCATCCGCACAAACTGGGCCGGGTCCATGGACTGGAGGTAAGCCGCGTGTTTGACAACAAGAGCTGCCAGCCGCTCCGGCTGGTTTTCCAGCGCCCATTCCGTGCGGAGCATGGCGGTCTGCCCGCGCACGTGTTCGGTTTCGCTGACAATGGCGGAAATCTGCTGGTCCAGCAGGGTTGTCTGGTGCTTCTTTGTATAAAGGAAGAACCCCGATGCAATCGCCAGAACAGCGCAGCAGCATGTAAATGGGCGGGGGATCATGCACTCAATCCTTTAGTCAAAGAAGCGGATGGAGAAGGACGTTTCATCATGGCGCGCAGGCGTGCGCTGCGGGCACGGGGGTTGGCCCGGCATTCGGCATCGCCTGGGCGAATGGCCTTGCTGGTCAGGCCCACAAAAGCAGCCGGGGCCGCCGGGGCGAGCGATGCACGCGGGTCATGGCGGGAAAAGCTGACATCCTTGCCCAGAGCGCGCTGCATGGCGCGCTTGACCAGACGATCTTCCAGCGAGTGGAAGGAGACAACAACAAGCCGTCCGCCGTCATTTAACAGGGTCAGGGCCTGTTCCAGCCCACGTTCGATTTCACCCAGCTCATCATTCACGGCAATCCGCAGGCCCTGAAAGCTGCGGGTTGCGGAATCAATGCCCGAGCGGTCCTGCGGCACCACGCTCCGGATGACCTCGGCCAGTTGCAACGTGGTGTGGAGCGGGGTTTCCGCCCGCGCGGCCACAACGGCGCGGGCTACGCGGCGGGCGTGGCGTTCTTCCCCATAAAAATGGAAAATATCGGCCAGTTCCGCCTCTGGGGCAGTGTTGATGATGTCGGCTGCACTGCGGCCCTGTCTGGCCATGCGCATGTCCAGCGGCCCGTCAAACCGGAAGGAGAAGCCACGCTCGGCCTCATCAATCTGGAAGGAGGACACGCCAAGGTCCATGACAATGCCATCAAAACGGGGAGCATGGGCCTGCTCCGCCAGTTCGGCCATGTGGCCAAAACTGCCTGCCAGCATATGCAGGCGTGAGCGGCCTTCCACTTTTTCCATTTCGGCGCACAGCACCTGCCCACGGGCTATGGCGTCCGGGTCGCGGTCTATGGCCCAAACGTTGCATTCCGCCGTGTTCAAAATGGCGCAGCTATAGCTGCCCCCGCCAAAGGTGCAGTCCAGAATGGCCTCACCACGGGTGGGAGCCAGATAATGCAGAACCTCATCAAGCATGACGGGTACATGCCCACTGCTGGGGGGCTTGATGGCGGAGGGAAGTGGGAGCGCGTTCATGGCCTAGTCTTCCCTCTGGCTGGTCTGCGATGCCGCGGGAATGGTGACACGGCGGGACTTCTGGCGTGCTTCGGCCCGGCGCAGGCGCGCAGCCTCGGGTTCCCAGATCTGAAAGATGCGGCCAACCCCCATGAATGCGGCGGTAGAGACATCCTGCAACCCGGCATGTTCGCGCAGGAAGTCGGGCAGCATCAGGCGGCCTTCACGGTCAGGGTCCATGGGGTAGGCATCGGCGTAAATGGCGGCGGCAAGGTCGTCATGCTCGTCAGAGAACATGTCCAGCCGGTCCAGTGGCTCGGTCAGGCGGGCAAAGGCCACGGCTGGCCATGCCTCAATGCAGGGCAGCGTATGGGAGGGGCGGAGAATCACCAGCGCATCGCCTTCCTTTTGCTGTGACTTGAGAACGGAGCGGAACCCAGCAGGAATCGAGACGCGTCCTTTTGCGTCGAATCGATTTTCATGCGTGCCGAGGAACACACTCACGAAGTTCAGAAGTCCTTTTGAGCCAATGGTTTCTGTTCCTGGGGGGGGCGGGGAACATGGGACCGCAACCACTTTTATGGTCTGCCGTGGGATAGCATGGGATAGCATGGGACGCAAATTAAAAGCGAAGAAAAAACAGCAGAAAACAGCCGTTTATAAAGTATTCATACTTTGTTGGAGAGTCGCATGAATGTATTGATCGCGTAGAATCGAACTTGGGAAAGACATTATTTGTTCATGTTATGTTCTTTTGCAGTAAAAAGGGCATGCAAAAGCCCATGCGTGCCCAGCTTCATGCGCGGGAAAAGGGGGGGGGTAAAAAATGCCAGACGGTCTGTAAGCCGGGTTCTGTCTAGCCCAAAAGGGCCTGGACGATCATTCCTCTGGGACATGTCTTGCAACATGCCTCACGCGACCAACCCGAACGACGGGGCGGGAGAACCCCCGAAACCCTAAGGTTTCTGCCGTTCCTATTCGGTCTTGCTCCCGGTGGGGTTTGCCGTGCCTCCCCTGTTACCAGCGGAGCGGTGCGCTCTTACCGCACCGTTTCACCCTTACCTTCAGCCCGTCCCATGGTTTCCCATGGCATGGAACCCGGAAGGCGGTCTGTTTTCTGTGGCACTTTCCCTAAGGTCACCCTCGCCGGTCGTTAACCGGCACCGTTCTTCCCGTGGAGCCCGGACTTTCCTCCATCATGCGCAAAAACGCACAACAGCGACCGTCCGACCGTCTGGCCCGCGCACCCTGCGTTGGCGGCTGGCGCAGGTCAAGGGCTTTGTGTTGGAAAAGCGCTCTTGGCAGGAGCGGGCAAGAACGCACATCATGCACATATGTCTGATTTTATGGTTCCCACCTCCGTTTCAACCCCACTCCGGCCCAACCTGCCCTCTCGCGTGCTGCTTGGGCTGATCCGCTGGCAGGAGCGCCGTAAAAAACGCTTACCCAAAAAAGGGGCAGGGCAGGGCAACACTGCGCAGGGTCAGGGCGGGGCACAGGTACAGGCACAGCCTGCGGCGGCACTGCCAGAGCAGCAGCATTTTCTAAAAATACTGCGCAAGGCAATGGATACGCCCTCTTTCCCCCAGCGTCTGTCCGCCCTGCCGCTGCGCAGGGTGGTGCGTGTGCAGGTGTCGGGAGCAACGGGGCCATTGGCGGCACGGCTTTACATTCCGCATGGGCGGGTGCGTGGGGCAGTGCTGTACCTGCATGGGGGTGGGTTTGTGCATTGCGGCCTTAACTCCCACCACGGCATATGCTGCCGTCTTGCGCGGGCATCGGGTGCGGCGGTGCTGCTGCCCGATTACGCACTGGCGCCCGAAAACCCTTTTCCCGCAGCGGTGGAGGATTCCCGTGCGGCACTGGTCTGGCTGGCGGGGGCCTCCGCCCGGCACTGGGGCGGACAGGTGGCGGTTGCGGGGGATAGCGCAGGGGGGAACATTGCCGCCGTACTGGCGCAGAACGGCCGGGCAGGCCTGTGCCCTAACCCGGCCCTGCAACTGCTGTATTACCCATCACTTTACGGGCGTAATAACCTGCCGTCGCAGTCTACATACGAGGAAGGGTATTTTCTCTCCCGCCGCTCCATGGAGTGGTATGCCGCCCAATACATCCAGCGGGAGGAGGACTGGACACACCCGCATTTTGTGCCCGGCCACACGGCTGATCTGGGCGGGCTGGCCCCGGCCGTTATTGTTACGGCAGCATGTGACCCCATGCGGGATGAAGGGCAGGCCTATGCCTCAGCCCTCAAACGGGCCGGGGTGCCGGTGCTGTACCGCTGCTACCCCGGAACCCTGCATGCGTTCCTTAATTTTTACGCGCTTATGCCCCACGGCAAGGCGGCACTCCGCCTTGGGGGGCGCGCCTTACGCAAGGCTTTTGCAGCCAGCGCGTAAGGCCCGGTGCTGGGGCGCAGGGCGCGCTCCGCTCAGGGAATAGGGTGGAACTGGCCGGGGGAGCCTTGGTCGGAGAGGACAATCCGGTTCATGCGGTCCACCTTGAGTGTAAACAGTTTGGGCAGTTCACCCTTGGGGGCTGGGCATGTGCCGGTGCTTTTTTCCATCACTTCAATGCGTGACGCGGTGGGCTGGTCGTTGCCGTTGATAATAAAATTCAACAGCAGGCAGTCGGGCCTGTCATGCGTCATGCCGTTTTGCGTAATCTTGAACCGCAGGTGCCGGTCAAGAGCCGTATCATCGTACCAGCTCTGGGCCGAAAACGTGTACCGGTCCACCAGTCGTTCCAGTATGCCGCTTTTGGCCAGAACGATCATGAGCAGCGTAAGCGGCAGCACCAGTGCCAGCCTGCGCAGGACATGCTGGCGCAGCGTCCGCTGGGCAAAGGGGCCACGTTTGGGTTTGGGGGTAGGTGTGTTGGTGTCTGTCATGTCAGCATATCTTCGTGCCACAGGGCGCCATCGCGGGCCAGCAGGGAGCGGGTGGAGGCTGGGCCCCAGCTTCCCGCCGGGTAGGGTTCCAGCGGGGTCATGGCGTGCCGCCATGAGTTGAGAATGGGTTCAATCCACTGCCAGGAGGCTTCAACCTCGTCCCGGCGGATGAACAGGGCGGGGTCCCCGCGCACGGCGTCCAGCAGGAGGCGCTCGTACGAATCCTGATACGTGACCGAAAAGGCATTTTCGTAAGACATGCCCAGCGTGGCATTGCGCACGCGGAACCCGCCTGCACCGGGGTCACGCACCGCCATGACAAACGAGAGTTCCTCATGCGGGGCAATGCGGATAACCAGCCGCCCCGGAGAGGGCATGTTGGTAAAGATCGGCCACACCTGCGGGCGGAACTGGATGACAATTTCGGTGGTTTTGGTGGCCAGCCGCTTGCCGGTCCGCAGGTAGAAGGGGGTATGCCCCCAGCGCGCGGTGCGGATTTTGGTGCGGATGGCAACAAAAGTTTCCGTATTGCTGGCACGTCCGGTGCCCAGGTCCTCGTTATAGCCGGGTACGTCCTGACGTTTGATCTCGCCTGCCACGTACTGCCCGCGAATAACGTTGCGGCGCACCATGTCCGGTGTCATGGGGCGCAGGGCGTTGAGCACTTTCAGCTTTTCGTTGCGCAGATCATCGGAGCCGAGGGAGGCCGGGGCATCCATGGCCACCATGCACAGGACCTGCAACAGGTGGTTTTGCACCATGTCGCGCAGAGCGCCCGATTCATCGTAATAGGAACCACGGCTGCCCACCCCTACGGTTTCTGCCGCAGTAATCTGCACATGGGCTATGGCCTCGGACGACCACAGTTTTTCCAGCGCGGGGTTGGCAAAGCGCAGGGCCAGAATGTTCTGCACCCCTTCCTTACCCAGATAATGGTCAATCCGGTAAATGGATGCTTCGGGGAAGAACTGCCCCACCCCCTGATTGATGGCGCGTGCGGTTTCCAGATTAACGCCAATGGGCTTTTCCAGCACCACGCGGGAGTGCTGGTTAATCAGGTTATGCCGGGCCAGTGCCTCGCAGAGCGGGGAGTAGAGTGCTGGTGCGGTGGCCAGATAAAAAACACGGGGGCGGTCGTTAGCGCTCAGTAGGGTATCAAGCGTCTGCCAGTCCCCACCGGGTTTGAGCGCATCGAGCGTAATATAGGTCAGCAGGCCCAGAAAATGGCGCAGGGTCTGTTCGTCCTGTGCGGTTTCGGGGGCAAACTCGCGCAGGGCGGCCTCGGTCTGCTCACGGAACTGCTCCGTGTTCAGTTCCGTGCGGGCAATGCAGATGATCTGCGCATCGTCACTGAACTCCTGCGCATGGAAGCGGCGCAAAAAGGCAGGGAGCAGCTTGCGGCGCGACAGGTCGCCCGTTGCGCCAAAAATAACAAAGTCAAAAGGTCCCGTGTGATTGACCAGAGCCATGGAAAAAACATTCCCGCAAGGGTGGTGGGCAGGGCCGCCGTCAATAAAGGCGTTTGCAGGCGCTGTTACGCCACAGCGCACAAAGGCTGCTCCGCTTATGGAAGGCTCAGGACGTGTTTGCAAGGGTTAGAATGGTGTGTGATCATTGACCCCGTGCACACAGCACGATAAGCCCGCGCCTTTGGCAAGCAGCAGGATACGGGTTTTTGGTCTTCCGTATTCCTGTGCCTGAGATACGATGCGCAACTAAAGGGAGCCGAACATGGATGGCGAACAAGAAGACGCAGCAGTAGGCGGCATTGCCGCAGACCGTCTGAGAAGCATTATCGAACGGGTTGAACGGCTCGAAGAAGAGCGCAAGGCGCTGGCAGGCGACATAAAGGACATTTTTACCGAGGCCAAATCCGCCGGGTTTGATGTCAAGGTCATTCGCCAGATTATCCGCCAGCGCAAACAGGAACCTTCGGAAGTGGAAGAGCAGGAAACCCTGCTGGACATCTACCGCCGTGCGCTGGGCATGTAAGATCATCCACGCAGGCGCAACACAGGGTCGGGGCGGCTTTTGATGATGACATTGTCTTTTCCCGAATGGGTACCGCTATGGGGCCAGTTGCTGGTTCTGGCGGTGGGCATTGTGTTCGGGCTTGCGTTCATGATGATGCCTTTTGCCGTTTTTGGCGTCAAAGGCAGGCTGGCTGAACTCTCCCTCCAGCTGGAGGAACTTCAGGCAGAACTGCGCGCGCGCGCCATGCAGGGCAACAGGGTGCCGGAAGGGTATGCGGGGCATGGGGCGGAACCCCCACTCCCCTTTACCCGCCGCGCAGAGAGCGAGAGCCGGCCCGTGGTGGAGGAAGTACGCCCCCCCGCGGTGGAAAAACCAGCCACCCCACGGGGTGTGCCCGTTTTTGCGGAACTGCGCGCACCAAGGGTGTCCGACGCCTACGAGGCCCGGCAGGAAGCTCCTCCGGCGCCTTCCATGGAATCCGACCCCTACAAGTCTGCTCCGGTCAGGCGCATGCCCTGGCATGAGGAGGAAGACGAACAGCCGGAAAAAAGTGCCGAGGCCCAGCGCCGCCAAAAAGCGCCGGATGCCAATCAGGAAGCCTACCGCCCCGATTTCTCGCGTGAAGGGGGGCAGCCCCGTTCTGGCACAACGAGTGGGCGGTACGATGATTATATGGGCCGGGCCGAGCCCGTGCTGCATTTTCCCTCCCGCAACAAACCTTAACATCGGGTGTTGCGGGGGTTAGTCCTGTAGTGGTTTTGGGGCTGCTGTGTCAGACCATCACAAGGTCATCACGGTGGATGATCTCATCACGCCCCTGCCAGCCCAGAATACTGGCGGTCTCGCTTGAATGGTGCCCGGCTATGCGGCGTGCATCGTCCGCATCATAGGCGGCAAGGCCGTGGGCCAGTATGCGCCCGCTGGCATCCACCACCTCCACCAGATCACCCTGCGTAAAGTTGCCCTGTACGTGCAGAACGCCCGCAGGGAGCAGGGAGCCACCTTTGCGCAGGGCTTCGGCAGCCCCCGCATCCACTTTAATTTCCCCCGTGGGGTTCAGGCTGCCGGCAATCCACTGCTTGCGGCCCGTATGCCCGTTGCTCTGGGGCAGGAACCATGAGCAGCGCGCGCCATCCATAAGAGCCTGAAGCGGGTGCATGGTTTTGCCAATGGCAATGGCCATGGCGCAGCCCGAGCGTGTGGCAATGTTGGCCGCCAGCAGCTTGGTGCGCATGCCGCCCGAGGAGTAGCCCGGTGGCGGCTCACCCCCCATGGCCTCGATTTCGGGCGTCAGGGCCTCAATAACCGGCAGGTGCTGCGCGTTGGGGTTAGTGCGTGGGTCGGCTGTGTATAGCCCATCAATATCGGAGAGCAGCACAAGCTGGTCCGCATCGGTCATCTGCGCTACGCGGGCGGCCAGCCGATCGTTATCCCCAAAGCGGATCTCGGCTGTGGCAATGGTGTCGTTCTCGTTAATCACCGGCACACACCCCAGTTCCAGCAGGGTATTCAAGGTGGCGCGGGCGTTCAGGTAGCGCTTGCGGTCTTCTGTGTCTTCGGGGGTTAGCAGCAGTTGGGCGGCTGTCAGCCCGTGGGCGGAAAGGGCATTGCTCCATGCCTGGGCAAGGCTGATCTGGCCTACGGCTGCTGCGGCCTGTTTTTCCGCCAGCCGCAGTGGCCCACCCGCAAGCCCCAGCGTATGCCGTGCCAGTGCTATGGCCCCGGAGGACACAACACTCACCGCCACGCCCTGTTTGCGCAAAACCGCTATATCTGCGGCAACGCTGGCCAGCCACTCCTGCCGTGGAGCGGCTTTTTGTGGGTCCACAACCAGAGCACTGCCGATTTTGATAACCAGCCGTTTTGCATGCAGGAGTGAGGGGCGGGGGCTGTCTGTGGTCATGGGCTCATCCGTTGGGGGACAAGGCCCCCTCCAGCTATGGCATTGCGGGTTGGTGGGTCAGGACTGGTCCTGCGCGTCCTTGCGGGAGGCCGTTACTTTATCCTGCAACAGGCGCAACAGTTCCGGCACACCCTGCCGTGTTGCCGCGGAGATCAGCAGCACAGGAGCACCACTGGCTTTTTGCAGTGCCGCCCGGCGGGCAGATGCTTCACGTGGGGTCATGGCGTCTGTCTTGTTCAGGGCAATAATTTCCGGCTTTTCTGCCAGACCGCCCCCATAGGCCGCCAGTTCGTGGCGGATGGTGCGCCATGTGTCCACCACGTTGCCTGCGGCACCATCAATCAGGTGCAACAGCACGGCGCAGCGTTCCACGTGGCCCAGAAAACGGTCGCCCAGCCCCGTGCCTTCATGGGCCCCTTCGATCAGCCCCGGAATGTCCGCCACCACAAATTCTTCGGTCATGGACAGGCGCACAACGCCCAGTTGGGGGTGCAGGGTGGTAAAGGGGTAGTCGGCAATTTTTGGGCGCGCTGCGGAGACAACGGACAGGAAGGTGGATTTGCCTGCATTGGGCAGGCCCACAAGCCCGACATCCGCAATCAGTTTAAGGCGCAGCCATACCCAGCGCTCTTCGCCCGGCCAGCCCTTGTCCGAGCGGCGGGGGGCGCGGTTGGTGCTGCTTTTGTAGTTGGCATTGCCAAACCCGCCATCCCCCCCACGGCACAGGGTCACGCGCTTGCCGGCTTCGTCCAGATCGGCCAGCAGGGTTTCGCGGTCATCATCCATGATCTGGGTGCCAATAGGCACCTTGATGACAACAGCGGGGGAGGCCGCACCCGTGCGGTCCGAGCCAGCACCATTGCCACCCTTGCGGGCACGGAAATGCTGGGTGTACCGAAAATCAATCAGTGTGTTCAGGTTGGGCACGGCTTCGAATATGATGTCCCCACCACGGCCGCCATTGCCGCCATCGGGGCCACCGAATTCGATGTATTTTTCCCGACGGAAGGCTGTCACACCATCTCCACCGTCGCCTGAGCGAACGTAGATTTTAGCCTGATCTAGAAACTTCATGACATACCTTCCGGCCCGGAACACGAAAAAGGGCCGAACCTTCCGGCCCGGCCCTGTTTTGCGTTCCAGCTACGCTAAAACGTAGGCTGGAAAAACCCAGCCTGCTTATTCGGCTGCGAGGGGCAGCGCATCAACAGAAACGTGGACGCGGCCTTCTGCACGGCGTTCAAAACGCACATTGCCGGGAACCAGAGCAAACAGCGTGTGGTCGCGGCCAACGCCAACGTTCACGCCAGCCTTTACCTTTGTGCCACGCTGGCGAATGATGATGTTGCCAGCAAGAACCTGCTCGCCACCAAACTTTTTTACACCAAGGCGGCGTCCGGCGCTATCGCGCCCGTTACGGGATGAACCGCCAGCTTTTTTTTGTGCCATGACCTAAGTCCTCCGTGGTCTAACCGGCCTGTTGTTTCCCCAAAGGGAAATCAGGCGGCGTTAATTTCCTGAATGCGCAGAACGGTAACCGGCTGACGGTGGCCGTTTTTGCGGCGGCTGTTCTGCCGACGGCGCTTCTTGAAGATGATGACCTTCTTGAGGCGGTCCTGAGCGATAACGGTAGCCGTTACTTTTGCGCCAGCAACTGTGGGAGCGCCAATGGTCGTGCCGCTCTCGCCACCAACGGCCAGAACGTCATCAAAGGTGATGGTGGAGCCGGCTTCGACTTCCAGCTTTTCAACCTTCAGCACCATGTTGGGCTCAACCCGGTACTGTTTGCCGCCAGTGCGGATAACTGCGAACATAAACTGTCTCTCTTTCCGATCTCTTGACCCTCGCGGCACCTTGGGCACAGGCGAAAAATCAGCTCGCTTTTTATTCTTTGGCCGCGACTTTGCACGGCATGCTTCCATCTGCGTGGATTAGCGGGGCTTTTACTGGCAGACTCGCCGCCACGTCAATCAATAACTTGCGCTTTGGCGTAATTTTGGCGGTGAACCGGGGGTATGGCCCTGTTACGCGCCTTTTGGGTGGAAAAGTCTGGCACCAAGCCGCCTGACCTCACGCCATGCCTGCAAACCAATACCGTAGGCGGAGAGGTCCGTATATTTTGCATCAATCAGTGTAACGGGGCCAACTCCGGCCAGCGTATGCATGCCTTCTGTATAAGGCGCAAAACTGTCGTTCTGGCCGATGGCGGCCCCGGCGTGGGTTACAACCCGGTCGGGGGTCAGGGTGTCAAAGGTCAGGGGGCGGATTGCCCCACCATATGTATGCGTGCAGTCCTGCACCGGGAGCACCAGCTTGCCGTTGTGCACGCAGGGTGTGCCGCCGGGGCGGGTGCTTGCATTGTCCAGCCGGACAGGGTTTGCGTGGTGGCGCTGCCACGGGCCAAGCAGGCTGGGGGCATATGCCAGATGCAACGCCCCTACGGCTGCGGTGCGGCTGGTGGCGGGCATATAAAACAGCCACCACAGACCATCATGAAAAAAGGGTGTGGCGTCTATGGCAATATCATCACCCAGATCAATTACCGTGGCTTCCTCCCACTGATCGGGGAAGTGCCTGCAACGGTAAAGGGTCAGTTTGCCCGAGCGAAAAGCCTCGGGCAGCATCCATGTATGGCCATCGGCTTCAAAAACATATGGGTAGGAGAGGTGCCACGGAGTCTGCAACACCTTGCGCTGCTCCAGCAGATGCAGGGATTTATCGTAGATCAGAACATCTATGGAGCCTACGCGCACGCGGTAGTCATAGTCCTCGACAAACACGTAAAGCCTGTCATCGCGCCACAGGCCAAACGGGTCTGCACGAAAGCAGAACCGGCGCATGGGAGGGGTCCAGACAACGGGCAGCCCTTCAAGCGTGCCCTGTGCCAGAATATGCTGGAGCGGGCTGTTTACAATGCCCACACGCCAGATGTCTTTGCGCAATCCCATGGTCAAGAAAATCCCTGTTTTGTGCAGCCGGACTGAGGGGAGGCGGGGTTACACCCTGTGTCTCAAATCATTCTTGAAAAGCCATATCCCCACAAAGCGGGAGAGCAGAACCCCGGCGCTGGACAGTACGGTGGCAATGCAGGCACCGTAAAGTCCCATCTGGCTGGTAAAAATGTATAAAACCGGAAAATACAGTACCGTAATAACGGTGCGGTTAAGGGTTAAAAAGCGCACGCGGTTCATAACGGTCAATAACGGGTCTAGCGGTACAAGCAGCAGGTTGCAGGCAGTGGCAACCAGCATCATGGAAATATACAGGGATGAGTTTTCAATTGTTTCATGAAACATAAAGGAAAATATTTTCCCGCCGGAAAAAAATGAAAGAACAATAAGCGCGGAAGACAGCAGCAATAGAGCTGAAAACATGATGAAGGTCAGCTTTTTTAAGCCGCGCCAGTTGTTCTGATCCCGCATTTTAATCAGCTCCGGGTAAAGCACCGGGGTCAGGAGTTGTGCCGGCGTGGCTATGCCATCGGCAATCTGCCGCGATACCCGGAAAATAGCCGCATCCGCCGGGCCAAGATGGCCACCAATAATAAGCGTTGCAATCTGCCCCGAGACAGAGCCGAGTGTCTGGTTCAGGGTCACATTGCGTGTGAAATCCCACATTCCCGGCAGCTTCCATTTGCGATTGTGGAAGGCATGCGCGTAGATTTTAAAAATATTCATTTTAATGGAGGAAAGTGCGAAGCACACGGAGCCAGCATAATCAATAACCCGCGTAAGCCCCCAGATCAGCAGGAAGTAACCCAGAGTATAGTGGAGCTTGTAGCCAACAAATGTTGCGGATGTCTGAAATGTTGAGCACAGGAAATCTATGATCGGGGCAACGTGGAACTTGCCAGACAGGCGCAATATGCCATTGGACCACCCGGTGTACATAAACGGACTGCAAAAAGCATAAAGCAGGGCTAGCGTTATAATATGCTGGGGCCAGCTGGCGAGGGTGCCATAAATCAGAACCAGCACAATGCCCAGGCTTAGGGCAATTGCAGCGGATAGCGTGTCCAGACGTATGGAAAACCCGATAACCTGCTTGATAAGGGGAATGTCCTTGCGGGCGAATGCCTCGCTCCCAAAGTGGATGAGCGTCTGCCATGATTGCATGCGTGAAACCATGGAGGCGGCGGAAGCTAGGGAATGAATGAGAATGAGCAGGCCAAAGTCCGCCAACCCCAGAGTGCGCACGGCAAGGGAAATGTAGATAAAACTGCAAAGTGCATTGCCAATGCGTCCTGCGGTCAAAAAACCTACATTGCGGAATATGCTGTTAAAGAGTGATTTATCGCTGGCCATGAGGGTGTCGAACACAAACTTGCGGATTTGTCCATGACCTGAACCCCCGATGTCTGGGAATGATCCCGGTCATGCTCCGTATGGACAATAAAAGCCATTATTCCGCCAGCCTTTAATGCTCCCACAGGCAGCGTGTGCTCAGGTCGGGGCCAGATAATGCATGATGGCTTCGGCCCCACGTTGCGAAGCACCAAGCAGGGGGGCGCAGAAGGCGTCCTGGAAAAACTTTTCCTGCGCAGGGCGGTACAGGGCGTGGCGCTTTGCAGCATTGGCTATGGTGGGCATGAGGTCGTGCAGGTTTTCTACGACGTCGCCCAAGGTCCAGTATACAAAGTGCGGGTCATTCTTCCATGCGATTTTGTTAGGGTTTAAAAAAACGCAGGGGCGGGGAATGGCAAGGAACTCGTAAATCTGGCTGCTGACATCCCCAATATAAAGGGCAGCCTGGGACGTGTATGTCATGTCCAGCATTGCAGGTGAGCCGGTATCAACCAGAATACCCGGCCCTTCCTGCCGTTTTAAGGCGCGCGCCTTAAACCCGAAACCCTTGTGAAACATTTTGATATGGGGGGCCACTACCAGATTATACCCCTCGGGTTTGTCCAGTTGTGCCCGAAATCCCTTGATAAGCGGCATCATCCATCTGGAGGCAGATGTCAGGGATCGCTGGCAATGGGGGTTGTAAAGGGCAAAAGGGTGGCCGTTGGCAAAATGAATGGGCTTTTCGTGGCGCATGGCGGCAAAAACATCGAACTTCGGATAGCCGATAATTTTGCTGGCATGATTTTGCAGCAGCCCATGGCTTTTGAAAAAAGTTTCTTCCTTGGGGCCGGACAGTAAGGTCAGGTCAAACTGGTCTATCAGGTTCTGGTCTTTTACGTAACGCCCTGCGGCCCCATGCATGAGTAGAATGAGTTTTGGTTTATTCAGCCCCATCTGCTTTAAAATGCCGGCTGAATACTCTGTTGCAATGACCGCATCATACGTATTCAGCTCGTCAACATTTTCTTTCAGAACAAGGGTACGTTCCTGATCAAGGCGTCTGGCGCGCTTGAGTGCCTTTGCCCTCCATGATTTGGGGAAGGGCGTAAGAGGCAGGTCTGGTAAATCGAGCGAACGCCTGATGCGTTGCAGATGTAATGGTGTGTCGGGGAAGCTGTAATACTCAGTGACCTGATTACCCGGCATTGCCGCCAGCGCGCTCGCCACGGTTGCCGTGTGGTAGCACTGATATGGCTCGGCAATGTAGATAAAGGCAATTTTCACGACTAGTCTTTCTGGTCAGATTTACAGAGTGCTGAAATTTCAGGTTCTAAAATTGACAGGGTTTTATGGCATAAGAATGCAATCTTCAGGGCAGGATCAGGCCATTGTGGTTTTTATGTTATGGGCCACAATCTGCTCAACGCGGGCCAGAATGTCCCGGCCGATCCGGTCAAAATGCTGCGCGCCAAAACGGGCCAGTACTGTAGCACGGGCATGTTGGCCCATATCCGCCAGATGCTGGGGCTGTTTGAGCAGGTCTTCCAGAGCACTGGCAAGGGCCGCACTATCCTGCGGTGGCACAATGCGGCCGGTTTGCGGGGTAATGGAAGACGGGATTTCCCCCGCGTTGGAGGCAACAACCGGCAGGGATGCCAGCATGGCCTCATGCGCGGCCAAGCAGAAACCTTCCCACAGGGAGGGTTGGACATAAAGGTGCAGCCGGGACAGAAAAACCGATGGATCTTTAATATGCCCAAGGATCTGTATGGGGAGCTGGCCTTTGGCAATCAGTGCCTCAAGGTGGGGGCGTTCTTCCCCTTCACCACCGATCAGGACTTCAAAAGGGGGGAGGTCAGGGCAGTTTTGCAGCAGGGCAATGGCCGCGCATAGCGTGTCATACCCCTTGACCGGGTGCAGCCGCCCTAGCGTGCCAATGCGTACAGGCGTGCCCGGCTGCCAGGGGGTTGCGGTAGGAACATCGGGGTCCGCCCTGAAGATGGGCCATTCCACAAGCCTGTCCGGTGTAACACCCAGCGTGCGGCGTGTCTGTTCTGCCACACAGGAGGAATCGGCCACCCACAGGGCGCTTCTGTTTTTAAAGCGGCGTAACAGGGCTGCGTTCAGGGGTTTGAGGCGGGCGGAATGCTGCCAGCTTACAACGGGAATATGCTGCCATTGTCCAACCATCTGCCCCAGTAATGTGGCCCGGCTGAGCGATGTCCAGATAACATCGGGTTTATAGGCGCGCATTTGCTTGTGCAGCCAGCGCAGGGCAGGGAGGTGGTCCTTGCGTGTGCCGGGGCGGATATGGAGTGTAAGCCCAGCATTTTCCAGCGGTTCAATCGCCAGACCGTTGCGCCGGGTCAGGGCAAAAACCTCAACATGGTGCCCGGCGTCCCGCATGACCTTTGTAATGGCCGGAACGGGTAGCGCCGCGCCACCGCTTTCCACGGAGTTTATAATATATGCGATTTTCATCGGCGCGATTTTTGCACGGATCAGACCAATAGGCGAGGGACAAGCACGCTGGGCATGCTTGCAGGAGCAGGGAGGGGCTTAGACCTTTTTTTGCAAAAAGCGCATGATGGCATCCGCTGCTCCGGGGGATGTCGGGCTTTTGTCCTGATGTTCAAAGGTTTCTGCAACATAAGCGCGCTGCCTGCCTTCAAACTCATCCTGACGGGTAAAGGCAACGGAAAGTGCGTGGCCCAGCTCATCGGGGGTGTCGATGACCTGCCCCAGTGTCCAGAACCGGTAGTCCTTGTTGTTCTGCCAGTGCGCGTGATGTGCATTGAGGAAAATGCATGGTCTGGGCCGGATCAGGAACTCGGCAACCTGACTGCTGACATCCCCCAGATAAAGGTCCGCCGCCATGGTGTAGGTCATGTCTATGCTGCGGGTGCTGCCGGTATCGATCAGGATATTGGGGTATTTGGCAAAGCGCTTGACCAGTGCTTCGGCCTGTTTTTTGTGGCCGTTGAACAGGCGGTAATGCGGTGCGCAGATCAGGTTATAATGATCCTGATTGGCAAAGTAGTTCAGGATTGTCTCGCCAAACTGGTACCATGATGTCAGCCCGCGTGAAAAATGCGGGTTGTACAACACAACGGGTTTGTCGTTATCAAACAGCCTGGCCTGCTGCTTGTGCAGACGCTCCACAATGTCGAACTTGGCATAGGTGCCCATGTGGTATTCGCCGGGGGTTATAAGGCCCCGTTCAAGCAGCCTCTGTTCCACTTTTTTGCCTGAAAGAAGCACAAAGTCGAACTGCTTGATGTCATCAGCAAACCCGATGGCCCGGTCGCCTGCACCGTGGCGGGTCCAGATATACAGGGGTTTGGTCACGCCCATGCGCTTGAGGTAGAGCGATGTCCGCTCCGGCACCACAATGGCCTGAAACTGATTGAAGTAATGGCGGCTGAAAAACAGGGAAGCCAGCCGCTCGAGCGGACCATGGCCATTACGCTCGACCAGTCTGCCAAGCCATGCGGGAATGGGGAGCAGGTCGTAGATGACCTTTGCCGCCGGGTAGAGCCGGCCGAGCGAGCGGGCGTAATCCAGATGGTTCTGGGTTGGGCAGGCCACATGCACTTCCGCATTGGGGTGGCGGGCTGCCATTTCAAAGGCGATGGGGAGCGAGTGGAGCGTCTGGTGCGGCTGGGCAATCAGCAGGAAAACCACTTTCAGCGTTTTAAGGGCGCTTTGTGGCGGTGTCTGTAGTGCCGACACGCCATGAGGACCGCGCCCCAGACTCTGAAGGTGTTTCTGCTGGTCTGTCATATCGAAAAAAAATGGCTGCACAGGCACATAGGTCAAGCTACGGCTCTTTCCTCTTGGGAAGCGGGCACCATAACCCGGCTACCACAAATACACCTCAATTCTATTCAGCGTTTGGTAAGGACATGTATAGTGCACGCTGACTTGCACCAGATAGCGCACAGCGTCAAGCCGCAAACACATGCGGTAAGGGTCTGAACATACACATAAACCCTCACTTAATATGGATGTTTGACACATATCTTGACCAGCCTGCGTGCAGGGTATGCCAGAGCAGCCATAATATGGCCAATGGCGGCGGGGGTGCGCTCGCGGCTGGTTCGGCCATAAGTCTTGGGGATATGGTGCAGGAAGCCAGTACATGTTCCTGCGGATAGCACTTGCGTATTTGTGCCAGCACACCTATAACGCATCCCCACGGAGAGGTGCCAGAGCGGTCGAATGGGGCGGTCTCGAAAACCGTTGTGCGAGCAATCGTACCGAGGGTTCGAATCCCTCCCTCTCCGCCATTCCTTATTCTTATAAAAATATACTGGGTATCAAACAGCCTGTTCCTTCCGGCTGTTGAGTTGGCACCCGTTCGGGCATGAGCCGCTATTGGTGCAGCGTAATGGATGCCTGTGCCATCCCCCCCATATGGGGGCTGCGCTCTGCCCGATATGTTGTGGTTTTCCATGTTTATAAAATAGGAAAACGTATGAATATATCATGCATATTCCGGAAATAATTTTTATTCCCGCTTAAGGTGATGCGTACATATTAATTTTGTTTTTATATCAATAAAATTTTTTCTAACAGATTTTTGAATAAAAAATTCCTAGCTTCAGGCCAATCCCAACCACAATCCATCGAGAACTGGGAACGCATGAATGCTATTGTCATAACCGCATTGAAACGGCCCTATACTTTTGTGGTCCTTTCTCTGCTCATTCTCGCATTTGGCGTCATGTCCGTACTGCGTGCGCCAACCGACGTGTTTCCCAACATCAAGCTGCCTGTCGTGTCTGTTGTGTGGACATATGGCGGCATGCTGCCAGAGGAGTTTGCCGGACGCATAACCTATAATTACGAACTGGCCGTGACCTCCACTGTGGAGGGCATAGAACACATGGAGAGCAGTTCGTATTACGGTCGCAGTATCGTCAATATCTACTTCCAGCCCGGAACGGATATTGGTGAGGCGGAAGCCGAAGTTACGGCTATTTCCCAGACTGTTATCAAACAGCTGCCAGACAATATTCCCGCCCCCATGGTCATGCGGCTGGATGCGTCCTCAGTGCCGGTTCTGGCCTTGCAGGTCACATCGGACAAGCAGACCCCCTCAGACCTGTTCAAGATCGCAATGACGCGCATCCGCCCCATTCTTGTTACCGTGCCGGGCTCGGTTCTGCCGCAGGCGTACGGGGGGATGGATAGCTTTATTATGGTTGCGCTCAACCAGACGCAGCTTCAGGCGCACCATCTTTCCGCCATGGACGTGCAGAACGCCCTGCGCAAGCAGAACATTGTTCTGCCCGCCGGGGATCAGAAAATAGACCGTACGGACTGGATGGTTCAGACCAACGCCACCCCGCGCTCCATGCAGGAACTGGGGGATATTCCCGTCAAGCGCGTGGGCAATTCGGTCATTTATGTGCATGACGTTGCCAACGTGTACCGTGGCGGCCATCCGCAGACCAACCTTGTGCTTGTAAAAGGCAAACAGGGTGTTGAGGTCATTGTCATGAAAAGTGGTGATGCCTCAACGCTGGATGTCGTTTCCAGAACCAAGGAGCTGTTGCCGCGTATCCAGCAGCTTGTGCCGCCGGATGTGCATATTTCGGTCCTGAGTGATGCATCGGTTTTTGTGAAGGACGCCATTCGGGACGTCGTGCGCGAAATGCTGACAGCCGCAGTGCTGACTGGTCTGGTTGTGCTGCTGTTCCTTGGCTCGTGGCGCTCCACCATTATTATCGCCACGTCCATTCCCCTGTGCATTCTGGCCGCCATTATCTGCCTGCTATGGGCTGGCCAGACCATTAACGTGATGACACTGGGTGGCCTTGCTCTGGCGGTGGGTATTCTGGTGGACGATGCGACCGTCATGATCGAGAATATCGATACCCATCTGGAAATGGGCAAGGATCTGGAAACAGCGATTATCGATGCTGCCAACCAGATCGTTATTCCCACGCTGGTTGCCACCTTGTGCATCTGCATTGTGTGGACCCCGCTGTTCCGCCTGAGTGGTGTTGCAGGGTGGCTGTTCATGCCCATGGCCGAAGCCATTGTTTTTGCCATGCTGGCATCGTTCATCCTGTCGCGCACACTGGTGCCGACCATGGCCAAATATCTGCTGGCAGGGCAGGTGCATCCCGGTTTGCACGGGGATGAGCATGAAGCTTTGCCCAAAGGTGTTTTTGGCCGGTTCCAGAACAGGTTTGAGCATGCTTTCCATGCCTTCAAGCTCCGTTACGGGCGGGTGCTGGAACGTGTGGTAACCCGGCGTCACAGGTTTGTGGCCGTGTTTTTGGGGGTGTCTGTTCTCTCCCTCGCCCTGTTTGCGGTGGTGGGGCAGGACTTCTTCCCCGAGGTTAAATCCGGTGCATTGCAGATGCACATGCGCGTGCCCCTTGGTACCCGGATTGAAACCACAGGGCGCATAGCCAGTCTGGTGGATGACCGTATCGAGCAGCTTCTGCCCGGTCAGGTGGAAGGGGTGATCAACAACTGCGGTCTGCCGGAAGGTCCGCATAATCAGGCGTTTATTCCAACACCCACAATCGGCACGCAGGATTGCGATCTGAGCATCACGCTCAAGAACGAGCTTTCCCCCGTATGGGATGAGCGTGCTCTGCTGCGGCGTGAGCTTTCGGCCAGTTTTCCCGGCACGGTCTTTACATTCCAGCCTGCGGACCTGACGGAAAAAATCCTTAACTTTGGCTCCCCCGCCCCGGTTGATATTCAGGTATCAGGCCCGAATATCCGGGATAACTACCGCTATGCCCGCCTGCTGGTGAACCGCCTGCGGCACATACCCGGCGCGGTGGATACGACAATCCAGCAGACCATGGCCACGCCAACGCTGTTTGTGCAGGGGAACCGCACATTTGGTCAGGCCACGGGCATGACGGAAGGGGATATTGCCAGTAACGAACTCATGACTCTCTCGGGCAGTCAGACAGTCGACCCACAGTACTGGCTTGATCCCAAAACCGGCATTACCTTCCCGCTCAATGTCTATGTCTCCCAGGACCAGCTTACACATTACAACAACCTGCTGACCATTCCGGTGGATAAGGGGGACAACGACCCCGAAGGCAAGGATATGCAGCTGCTGGGTAGCATCAGCACCATCACGCCCATCGGCACGCCGGGGCAGGTGTCTCATTATAACTCCATGCCTGATATAGATATTTACGTTTCTACCGAGTTTACCGACCTTGGCTCCGTTCTAAGTCAGGTCAAGCAGGAAATCGCTGCAACACAAAGCGATCTGCCACGCGGTGTGGCGGTGGACATCCGCGGGCAGGCCACCACCATGCATAGCGCTTATGTGGAGCTTATTGCCGGTCTCGTTGTGTCGGTCCTGCTGATTTATATGCTGATTGTGATCAACTTCCAGTCCTGGATTGATCCTTTCATTATCATCTCGGCATTGCCGGGGGCTCTGGCGGGCATTGCGTGGAGCCTGTTCCTGACCCATACGCGCCTTTCCGTGCCTGCGCTAACAGGTGCGATCATGTGCATGGGAACAGCCACGGCCAATTCCATTCTGGTCGTGTCCTTCGCCAAGGAGCGCTTTGCCATGCATCGCAGTGCCGCGACCGCAGCAATTGAAGCCGGTATTGGCCGTATCCGCCCGGTTATTATGACAGCTTCGGCCATGATCATCGGCATGGTGCCAATGGCCATCAGTAATTCCCAGAATGCGCCACTCGGTAAGGCGGTTATTGGCGGGCTGGTTGTGGCTACGGTTTCCACCCTGCTTTTTGTCCCCTGTGTTTATGCAATTTTCCACCATCGTCCGGCCCGGCCATCCAGCACGGATGCCGCTAACCAGCAGGAGACTGTCTGATGTTTGTTGCTAGCAAAGGCAGAATTGTCATTATTTTCTTCGCGGCTGTCATGATGGCGGATATTGCGTATCTGCTGGTCCAGCGCGCCCATAATACCGTGCGCATCCAGCAGGACGCCGCCTATGACCGGGTGCCCGATGTTGCGCTGGTCAAGCCCACACCCGCACCACCAACAGTGACCATGTCCTTACCGGGTACAATCAGCGCATGGTACGAAGCGCCCATGTATGCGCAGGTCTCTGGCTATGTAAAAATGTGGTACCGCGATTACGGCGCAGTCGTTAAAAAGGGTGATCTGCTGGCCGAAATCAATACGCCCCGGCTGGATGCGGAATACGCACAGGCGCAGGCGGACCTGAAGGTGGCGCAGACCAAATACGGCCTTGCTGCCATAACCGCCACCCGCTGGCGGTCCATGGGCCAGTCGCAGGCTGTATCTGGCCAGTCTGTTTCCGTGCAGAACGCCAATGAACAGTCCGCCAAGGCAGAGCTGGAAGCCGCTGAACACAAGGTGGCCCAGTATCAGGCCATGATCCACTTCAAGAGCATTGAAGCACCGTTTGATGGCGTGGTCATCGCGCGTAACATCAACGTGGGGGATTATGTGGGGGCCGGGAGCGGCAGCATGAATGCAAACGGCACAGCCAGCGAGCTGTTTACCGTGGCGGACACCCATGCCATGCGCCTGTTTGTATCCGTGCCGGAAACATTTTCCTCCATCCTCCAGCCCGGACTGGTGGCAAAGGTGTCCGTTCCACAGTTCCCCAATGCCGTGTTCGAAGCAAAGTTCCTGACAATTGCTAAAGGTTTTGACCCCAATACCCGTACGGTCATTACGGAGTTTTCCATCGACAATGCGGAACAAAAACTATGGCCGGGCAGTTTTGCTTCCGTCACCCTGACCGCTCCGGCCCGCAAGGGGGTTTATACCATTCCCACTGGCGCACTGGTGTTTCAGGAACACGGTATGCAGGTTGCCACGGTCAATGCGCAGCAGATTACGCATTACCAGAACATAACCGTGGGTCGCATGTCGGATGCCTATACGGAGGTCAGTGCAGGTCTTGCCCCCGATGACCGGATTATCAACAACCCGCCAGCCGATCTGATGGAAGGGGGTAAGGTCAGGCCCGTGGAGCCGGAGCAGGGCTACCTCAGCACACCCAACGCAACGGCGGAAACAAAGGGGGATGATGACGAATGAAACATATATCTGCATATTTTCGTCCCTTGCCTGTGCGTACTCTGGTGGCGCGGGCGGGCCTGCTGCTCTCCCTGAGTGCGCTGAGTGCGTGCGATCTGGCCCCCCGTTATGCGCCGCCACATTATGTTGTGCCGGCCTCTTGGCACGGGCAGGGGCCTTTTAAGGATGCGGCCCCCAGCACCGTGGCGCTGAAACCAGACTGGTGGACCCTGTTTGATGATACCGTGCTCAACGGGCTTGAGCAGGAAGCACTGGCCAACAATGCTGACCTTCAGGCTGCTGCGGAGCGTTTTTCGCAATCCCGCGCTATTGTTATGGAAGCGCGCTCCGACCTTTTGCCGCATTTTGGCATGGCGTTTGGCTCAAGCGACAACAAAAGCTCGGCAGACAGGCTGTTCCGCTACAAAGGCCCGATTACTGCAACGGATGAGTTCTATTCCGGCCTTGCAAGCTGGGAGCCGGATATCTGGTCTGGTATTCGTAACCGGGTCAGGGTGCAGAAATACTATGCGCAGGAACAGGCGGCAGACTATGCCGCCGCACGGCTCAGTTTGCAGGCGGAACTGGCAACGGATTATTTTGCCCTGCGGGGGCTGGATGCCCAGCACGCCATTTATACCCAGTCCATTGCCTATTATCAGCAGGCGTTACACGTTACCCAGACACGGCTGGATAACCAGAATGCCACCGGCATTGATGTCGCCCGCGCGCAGAACCAGCTTTACATGACACAGGCCCGCCTGCTGGACGTGCAGGCCCAACGGGACGTGCTGGAACACGGTATTGCCGTGCTGGTCAATGAGCAGCCATCCACCTTTCATATCCAGCCGGTGGATGATCTGAGCAATGCAGAACCTAATGTTCCTGCGGGTCTGCCGTCTGATCTGCTGGAACGCAGGCCCGATATTGCCGCGTCGGAAAGGCGTATGGCACAGGCAAACCGGGCTATTGGTATTGCCCGTGCGGCGTTTTATCCACATGTGTTTTTTAGCGCCAATGGCGGGTTTGATTCCAATGGCTTCAACCTGGCTAATCTGGCCAACAGCATGTGGTCTTACGGGGCGTCTGTTTCCATGCCTCTGTTTGAGGGCGGGTTGCGCCGTGCCCAGTTGCAGCATTCCTGGTCCGTCTACCGCGAAACGCTGGATCATTACCGCATGACCGTGCTCTCCGCCTTTGCGGATGTAGAGAACGGGTTTTCCATGACCAACCGACTGCGGGCAGAAACCGAGCGTTTGGGGCAGGCGGTAGGGACGGCGGAAAAAGCCCAGACCCTGACCATGACTTTGTATAAAGGTGGTGCTGACAATTACCTTGATGCGTTGATTGCTCAGGTCAACACACTGGATGCACGGATTGACCGGGTGCAGGTGCAGGCCCGCGCGTTGCAAAGCACAGTCGGGCTGATCCGTGCTCTGGGTGGGGGCTGGCGGCAGAAAGACCTCCCTACGCCAGATGCCACGATGACATTTGGTGTCATGCAGTATTCAGGCCTGCAAACACCATCGGATACGCTTCAGCAGCTTAATAAATACTAAGGACTTTTCTTTCTGGGACTTATAAGGATTTGTCATAAGTTTTTGAAACCATGGCCATGCAGCTGTTTATGTGGCGTCTGGTCATAAAAGCGCATGATGGGGACACGCGCAGGCATGAGAGTATAGGTGGGTGATCCTTGCTCTCATGCTTATTCTGCCGCTGTCTTTTGTTGCCAGAGCATCAAAGGGCAGGGGGCAGGCTCTCTTAACTTTTTTGGGCAAGCCCTGCGGGTTTTGTGCGTAAAAGCCGCAGGGCGTTCAGGGTTACAAGAACAGTGGCGCCGGTATCCGCCATAATGGCAAGCCATAGGCCTGTCATGCCAATAATGGTTGTTACCAGAAAAACCCCCTTCAACCCGAGTGCGATGGATACATTCTGCCGGATATTGCCCATGGTGGAGCGGGCAAGGCGAATAAGGGCCGGAATGTCTGTAATACAGTTGCGCAGTATGGCAGCGTCTGCGGTTTCCAGCGCGACATCTGTTCCCGATCCTATGGCAACACCAACGGTTGCCTGTTTAAGGGCAGGGGCATCGTTAATGCCGTCCCCCACCATCATAACCGGGCCACGTGCTGCCAGTTCGCGGATGGTCTGCTGTTTCTGTTCCGGTAGCAGTTCGGCTTCGTAATCCACATGCAGCAGGGCTGCAATGGCTGCGGCTGTGCGTTGGTTATCCCCTGTCAGGATAAGGGGTGTAACCCCAAGGCTGCGGAGCTGCTGTATTGTTTCCTGCGCATCCTGCCTTGGTTCATCCCGCAATCCGATCAGTGCCAGAGCCGTGCCGGTATAAAGAACAACAACCGTTTTGCCTTCACTTTCCATGGCAGTGGCCTGTGCTGCGGCGGTGCTGGACAACGCGCCATCCTGCATTGCATGCCGGGGGCTGGCGATTGTTATGATCTGCCCATCAAACACGGCAGACACACCCTTGCCCGCAATGGCGCGGCTATCCTGCACAGGTGCCAGCGCCATGCCTGCCGCCTTGCGTACAATGGCCTGAGCCAGCGGGTGGTTGGAGGCTTTTTCCACTGCTGCGGCAAGAGCAAGAACTTCGGCCGTGGAGTGCTGATCCAGGCAGAGAATATCCGTTACCTCGGGCTGCCCCATGGTCAGGGTGCCTGTTTTATCCAGTGCAACCGTTTTGATCGCCGCCGTGGCTTCAATAACGGCACCACCCTTCATAAGCAGGCCATGCCGTGCCCCAGCGCATAGAGCCGATGCAATGGCGGCAGGGACCGAGATAACCAGAGCGCACGGGCACCCAATAAGCAGCAGAGACAGGCCACGATAGACCCAGACCGACCACGCCTGCCCAAAAAACAGGGGCGGGATAGCCACAACCAGCGCGGACAGACCCACAATGGAGGGCATGTACCAACGGCTGAAGCGGTCAATGAAGCGTTGTGTTGGTGCGCGTGAATCTTCTGCCTGCTCAACCAGCCGGATAATCCGGGCAATGGTATTGTCTGCTGCGGCACGCGTTACCTGTACCCGCAGGGCTGTTTCGTTATTAATTGCCCCTGCAAATACCGGATCGCCCGGCCCACGCGTTACGGGCATGCTCTCACCCGTTACGGGGCTTTCATCCACACCGCCGGTGCCTGAAATAATTTTGCCATCGGCAGGAATACGGTCCCCCGGCCGCACAATAACAACATCGCCAGGCACGAGTTCTGTTGCCGCGACGTCTTCCATCATGTCATTTTTTTCGCGCAGGGCCGTTTTGGGTACCAGCGTGCTTAATGCCCGAATGCCATCGCGCGCATGGCTTACGGCAACGCCTTCAAGCAGTTCGCCCACGGCAAACAGAAAGACAACCAGAGCCGCTTCCTGCGCCGCACCAATAAACAGCGCACCTGTTGCGGCAATGGTCATCAGTGCTTCAATGGAAAAAGGCTGCCCTGCACGGATGGCGGCAAAAGCCCGTAAGGCGATGGGTATAAGGCCCGCAAGGCACGCCACAATAAAAGGCCAGTTCCCGGAAGCTGGCAGCAGAAGTGCCAGCCCCCATGCTACCACAAGCAAGGTTGCGGTGAGCAGAACCAGATGCCCTTTTCCTGTTCGGTACCAAGGGGCATCGGTTTGTGTGGTGTGCTCGTCAGCCCCAGTGTGCGCGGTGGGGGTGCTGCCTGCCAGTGCAATGGCTTCAATACCGTAGCCAAGGCTTTTTACACGGTTTTCAATATCTGCCGGGGGAGTGGCATGCGCCGTTGCCGTAACCCTGAGTTTTCGGGACATGACAGATATTTCAACCGCTTCAATGCCGGGTAGCTGGGCTACGGCTCCTTTTATTTTTGCAGCGCAGGATGGGCAGTCCATCCCTGTTACGAGCCATTCATGTGTATCCGGCATTTTATCCTCCTGTCCCAACGCGAGAGAATGAGATAGCTACATCCTCTAGTGACTAGAGGTTCAAGGGGATTCTGCATGTTGAGTATCGGAAAACTGTCTGGGCTGACTGGTGTAAAAGTGCCAACCATCCGGTACTACGAGCAGATCGGGCTGCTCCCCAAGCCGGAACGGAATGAAGGCGGGCAGAGGATTTACAATAATACCAGCCGCGAACGCCTGAACTTTATCCGCCATGCGCGCGAACTGGGTTTTCCGCTGGACGATATTCGGGAATTGCTGGCCCTATCGGATGACCCCGACCAGAGTTGTGAGGCCATTGATGCCATTGCAAAGCGCCAGCTGGCGGAGGTGGAGCACCGCCTTGTAAGGCTGAATGCCCTGCACAGGGAACTTGAGCGTATGGTCGCGCAATGCACCTGTGGCACAGTGCAGACATGCCGGGTTATTCAGGTCTTGGGGGATCACGGCCTATGCGCGGCTGATCATCAGAAAATCGTGTCTCATGATATTGACCAGTAATGCTGCAAATGGCTGCTTGCTTGGAGTAATCTGCCAAACTTCATTTTACGGTATAAATATCAGGCGTGACTATGGCCTGATTTATCAGGATGATTGTGAGTAAAACTCAGCAATATAGTTCTATGAAATGCATATTATTCATGAAAAAATACTCAGGACTGAGAGCGCTAGGCCGTAACACAGGCCGGGCCGGAATGATGATCTGATCAAACCTGCCAAGTCTAATACAGGCGCTCTCGTGCTGATCGTTTTGGGAGAGAGTGCGTGTCAAAACCGGACAAGAACACACTGCGTCTTATTTTTCCGCAATGGCAGGGTGGGGATAACCCACCATATTATCTGGGGTCCAGATTGCTGGCATGGCTGGCACCCCCATCCCACGGACCGGTTGAGGAAGTACCCGTTGATGCCCCGACAGATACCCCATTGCCGCTGGAAAACGACATGCGCGGGCGCAGCGTTCTTGTAAAACAGATCAAGGCGGCACAGGCAATTATTGCGCGCCACCAGCCCCGCTCCATTGCTGTGCTGGGTGGGGACTGTCTGGTATCCCTTGCTCCGTTTGCCTGGCTGGCAGAACAATACGGGGATAAGCTGGGTGTTCTGTGGATTGATACACACCCGGACGTGCAGACCCCTGAGCAGTATAAAAACGCGCATGCGCATGTGCTGGGTGCCCTTATGGGCCATGGTGACCCTGACCTGACCAGCGCGGTCAAGCAGCCGATAGCGGCCAAAAATGTCATGATCGCGGGTATTCATGATCCACTGCCGTATGAGACCCGGTTTATTGCCGAGCACGGCATTCGCACATGCTCACCCCAGCAGGTGCGGGAGGGTGCACAACCCGTTATGCAATGGCTCAACGATAGCGGGATTGAGGTTCTGGCCATTCATCTGGACCTGGATGTGCTGGACCCGCACAACTTCCGTTCCCTGCTGTTTGCAAAGCCCGGCCGTGGCAAACACGATTTTGGTGATGTGGCGGAAGGAAAGCTCAATATTCCAGATGTGTTGAAGCTGGTCGGGGAGGTCATGACCGAAAAGCAGGTGGTGGGCATGACAATTGCCGAGCATATGCCGTGGGATGCGCTGAATTTACAGCAGATGATGCAACAGCTCCCCCTGCTAGGGGCGTAAGCGGCTGTGTATATGCAAGGGTATGCGGGGTTTACGCATGCCCTTGCGTGGCATCATGCCAGTTTCATTTCTTCGATAAAAAGAGCCAGCGGCATGGAATACTGGTTATGCCGTGGGTAAAAAAGATGGAACCCCACATGGGTAGGGCAGATTTTTTCCAGCGCAGGAACAAGCTCGCCTGATGCAATATGGCTTTCCACCACAACCCTTGGCAGGTACGCAAGCCCTATGCCATCCAGGCAGGCATCCCGCGCAGAAAACACATTATTGCAAATAAACTGCCCGCTTGGCTGGAACTTAACGTCTTTTCCATTCTGCCGGAAAAGCCATTTATAAAGCTTTCCGTAGGTTGGCAGCCTAACACCAATACAATTGTGCTCAGTCAGATTATTGGGCTTTTTGGGGGCCGGATGTTCCCTGAAGTAGCTGGGGGCTCCAATAACTACAAACTCAATGGCGGGGGAAACAGGCACGGACATCATACCCTGTGCAACCATCTCACCCAGCCTGATCCCTGCATCAAAGGATTCATCAACAATATCGACAAGTTTCATGTCAGTTGAAACTTCTATGGCAATATCAGGGTATTTTTTAAGAAATTTGGCTAGTTTTGGGCGTAGAAAATACGTCAGAGCTTCATCTGTGGCGGTAATTCTCAGTTCACCTCTCGGTGCGCTACGAAATTCATCCAGGCTGGCAATTTTATTTTCAATTTCGTCAAATAACGGCTGAATGTTGCTCAGCAGGTATTCCCCTGCACTTGTGGGAACAACCCGCCGGGTTGTTCTGGTCAGCAGTGTAACTCCCAGCCTTTCCTCCAGCAGCCGCATGGTGTGGCTTAAGGCCGAGGGCGTTACGCCGCGCCGTGCAGCAGCACGTGTAAAGCTTCTTTCCTGAGCAACCGCAAGAAAGGAAAGAAGTTCATTAAAATTCTCACGGGACATTCTAAAACCCTGACACTTGCGGTTGTCTTTTAACATACAACATATTTTTGCAGCGCATCAGGGTTTGGCCATGCAAAATGTTCTGTGCGGCAGAATACTGTTTTTACAGGCTCAGGCACGCGCCATTCGCACCCCGTCACGAAAGTTGATGCCAAGAAGTGCAAGGTTTACGGCTCCTGCCAGAAGTTCAAGTAATTGCACACCATAAAACAGTCCGTCGAATGTTTGTGCAGATGCGCGCAAGGCGAGGAAAAACGCGCAGGGAACCAGCACACAAAGACCATTGGCCCCAATGACCCGCATGCGCCTGAATTTGGCCAGTGCCAGCCCGCGCGGTGCCCCGCCTGCCATCTGGTAGCCAGAAAAACCAGTGAGTGCGAGGCAGGGAGCCAGAACCAGCAGCCCCCACAGAATGGCATGTTTGGTGATGATAATGGTTTGTGGGTCACCATGGAGTTCTGCAACAAGGGTGCTGCCCATAAAAGTGGCTATGCACAGAATGGCCAATCCCCCCGCCAGAGGGTGGATGTGGCGGAGAACCGTCTGCATGCTATCGTCCTTGCATGAATGAAGCTGAGAGATCAAATATAGATAGCAAGCCATATAAATGGCAGCCCCGGGAACAGTCCCTTGGTTATATGATCAATTGGGCCGCACGGCTTTTTGCGCGGGAGATGGATGATGCTCTGCGGCCGTTCGGGCTTATGTCGGGGCAGTTGCCGGTATTTTTTGCTCTGGCGGATGGCAAACCACTGGCACAGCGCGACCTGGCACAGCTTGCCGCAGTAGAGCAGTCCACCATGGCCAAGACCCTCGCCCGTATGGAACGGGATGGGCTGATCCAACGCACACCGGACCCGAATGACCGGCGCAGTGCGTTTATATCGTTATCGCCTTTGGCGGAAGAAAGACTGCCAGATATTGCGGCGGCCGTTGCGGCAATCAATGCCAGAAGTCACGCGGCTCTGGCGGGGGAAGACAGCGCACATCTGCTGGAACTGCTACGCCGCGTGATTAATGGGCTAACAGATGCCGCATGAGTCATGCGGGCAAGGGTAAAAGCAGCCCGCCCGGCGTTGATGCCTTAATTTTTTGTGGTGTATTGGCTCTGCCCCCGGGCTGCCTACGCAAAAGGCGGGGGCAGAGTGGTCTGACTTAAGTGGTCTTGTTGCTTTTTCTGTAGTGTGCACGGCGGGATTTGGCCCATGCCGTCATTAATGGCAGGCAAAGGCGCAGGAAGCCGGGCGACCAGAGGAAAAGACTGCAAAACAGCCTGTCAAAGCTGGATGGAAAGTTCTCAACATGTTTGCGCACATGGGGGGAAAGAATCCAGGCCGCAATGGCTTCTGGCTCCTGCGGGGCAGACATGAAGTTGAGGACCGACCCGCCACGCTCCATTTCCGTCGCCAGCATGGACGTATTGACGCTGCCGGGGAATACGGAGGACACCCGGATATGGCGTGGCTTGAGCTCCTGCTCCAGTGCCAGTGCAAAACCGCGCAGGCCAAATTTGGAGGCCGTATAGGCGCTGCTGCCCGCCAGAGGAAAAATGCCCGCCATGGAGTTGGCGTAAATAATGTGGGAGTCTTTTGCCATTATTGGCAGAATGGCATTGGTCAGCAGCATAACGCCGAGCAGATTGGTCTGGATCTGCTCAATAACCGGAGCATGCTCCAAGGTTGCCACGGACTGTGGGGAAATAACGCCGGCACAGAATATAAAGAGATCAACGCTGGCACTGGTCTGCCCGATTGTGCGGGCAGTTTCATTGATGGAGTGTGAATCGGTCAGGTCGCATGCCAGCATGCAGTCAACATAAGCTGTATCGGCTGCCGGAGCGTTCTGGCGTGACAGGCCAATGACCCGGTACCCACGCTGGCGCAACTGAAGGCACAAAGCACGCCCAATGCCGCCGGATGCACCGCTGACGACAGCTACTTTCTGAGGAGTTTCCTTGTTTTTTCTAAACAAAACAATTGCCTATCTCAACAATTCCCAATCCGACTTACATGCGGCAGGCCATGATGATGCCGCCAGCAATTGTGTTTTTCGTCTAACATACCTTATCAGCCTTGTCTTGCATGATCGCACGTCGCGCTAATCCAACATAGATTAGAATAACGCATGATTTATGCCCTCATAAGCGTGACAAAGTTAAGGCTAAAGGGCTTTTATCTTCAATACTGCAAAGCGTTCTGGCGCAAAGCGGAAATTATTTTTTAATTCTTTAACATTTAATCGCCATTGCGGCGGATGTCATCACCTACGCCTGAGCAGGGTTTGGAGGCATGACGAGTGCCAAAGGCGGAAGGCGGCTCCCGTGTTAGGGGAGGAGGGCGTGAGTAAGCACTATAAGAACACGCGCCCCCGTGGTGGAGGGCGCGCGTAACTGTGTAATCTGTATGGCTTAAAAGCCGATCACTGCGTCACCACCAAAGGTGAACATGCCGTTGTTGCGGCCACCGTTAAAGGGTGAGGTGCTGTTGAGCGCGCGGTCAAACCGGATTTCAGGACGCAGCTGGAAAACGCGGATATGGTGGCCCAGATCAGGGCGATAGGCAACGTTAAGCGACAGGTCGCCGTAGGTGGTGCCATGCCCGCTTGCGCCGGTCATGGTGGTGTAGGAGCGCCCTGCAATGGCATTCATGTAAGAGTTGTTGCCGGTAAAGGTTGCCACCATCGAGTTGTTGTTGTCGCGGTAGATTTCGCCACGATAGTTGAAGGTGAAGTCCTTGTTGATCTTGTAGCTGAGGAAGCTGACAAAGCTTTCGGCATCCGTGCCGGCAAACTGCCCGCGCGCACCAATACCGCGTATGCCCTCGTCATGCAGGTAGTTGAATTCGGCTGTCAGGCTTAGCTTGTCGTTAACCTGATAGGTCGCGTTAATATCGTTCCAGAAGCGCTGTGCGTGGTCTGCCTCGTAATGCCCGACACTCTGCCAGACATTCTCCGGCCCTACGCGGCTGAGTTCCACAATACGGAGTTTACCACCCAGCAGGTTGTTCAGGTTAAAGCCAAAATACCCGGCGGGACGGCTGTTGTTGTCCGATGCGCCAAAGGTGGTCTGGTTACCCGTATCAATCCCGAATGTTACGTCCAGAATAGGCGTAACATGCCAGTTGAACATGGCGCCCACATGCTGGAACGGCACGGAATATTCAGATGTATAGGCCAGCGTGTAGAATGCGCGGGAGGCGGGGTCCAGCCCTTCCACACCCATGGGGGCCTGTAGAATACCGGCCTGCATGTCCAGCCCGCCAGAGGTCAGCCAGGGCAGATGTACATCCACATGGGCCTGTGCGGGAATAAGCTGGTAGCGGGCCTTCCATTCCTGATCGGAGATGCCGACCAGATGGTAGTAACGGGCATCCGAGCCATAAAGACCTTCCAGCGTAAAGCCGACCTGATAGGTGTTTTTGCTGGGGTCGATAGCTTTGGAGAGGGTAAACTCCGCCTGATTCAACTGGACCTGGTTGGCATGGTCGGCCAGAAAGTCGCCAAAGTTGTAACCGGGGTTGGGGCGGGCCGGGTTGGCCATGATGCCGCCTTCAATCTGACCGATCAGGGTAACGTCCGACAGCCAGTGTGACAGGTCGGAACTACCACTGGAAAAAGCTGAAAAAGGGTGAACCTGCGCCTTTGCCGATTTAAGGGGAACAGCTGCCAGAACCGATGCGACACTTAGGGCAACGGCAAGACCTGTTTTTTTTCCGGACAGATTCATTACTCAGATTCCCGCACTTTAAGTATTATATTTATATGTGCTGCTAAGGTGATTGACTACTCCGATAGGTAACATTCCGGTTTCATAATGAAACTGGAAAAACGACAAGCGGGTATCACTCTTCCGTGATACCCGCTGACCATGCGGCAGTTTTATTTATCTTTTTTAAGAATAGACTGCCTGTGCACAACTTTGTGCCGCATGAATGGGTTTTTCATGCAAATTGTTCTGTAATTTCGGCAATGCGCGCACCAAATGCTGCGGCTGTGTCCAGCCCACCTTGGGGGATTTCGTCCACGCTGGCATCAGACGGGCTTTGGACGAGCAGGCCAGTGGAACCGCCCAGAGCGTTCAGGTCCGTGTTCTTGGCGGCTTTTGTGTTGGAAGGCAGCATGCCAAGGCTGATCCATATGCCGCCGTGCTGGCCTGCAAGGGTTTGCAGCCATGCCAGTGTCAGCCCTTTGTCCCCCACAGGGCTTGCGCTGTTGGTAAAGCCCGCAAACAGCTTGTTCTGCCAGCCGCGCATGAACCAGATTTTGGATGTGGCATCGGCGAATTTTTTAAACTGCCAGCTTGCGTTGCCCATATAGGTCGGTGCGCCAAAGACAATGGTTTTGGCTTCGGCCAGCTTGTCCCATGCGCTTTCGGGCAGCTCCCCATTGTCATCAATGGCAATCAGTTCGGCCTTGGCGCCGCGCGCAAGGTATTCGGCCACTTTGCGGGTGTGGCCATAACCTGAGTGATAAACAACAACAATTCCCGACATATCAGCAACTCCCTGTGGGTTGGGCCGGGCTGGAGCAGACCGGCTTTGAGCAAGCCGAGCATGGCGCAGTCCGCTATGGCTGATAAGTTGCTTTTGGGCAAAAGCATCTCACACTATGGGTGTGAGGCCTGCCGGGGTATAGCCCGGTAAAAACCCCGCCAGACACAGGCTGGCGGGGGAGAAGGTCAGATCTGTTCTATGGTGGAAAAGTCGAAACTTTCCCCCTTGGGGTTTTCCCCCAGCCTGATCACGGTGGCGGAAGGCATGACATAAGGTGGCACGGGCAGGTTGTAAGGAGCGGGAGCGCCTTTTTGCACCCGCCCTGCCAGATCAAACTTGGAGCCATGGCAGGGGCAGCCGTACCCGCCAGATGCCTCCGGCCCGGAACCCTGTGGAGGAGTGTAGGCAGGTACGCAGCCCAGATGCGTGCAGATGCCCACATAAACCCCGTATTCGGGCACAATGGAGCGGTGCCAGTTGCGGGCATAGCCGGGCTGCTGGTTGGCCGTGGAGTTGGCATCCTTGAGCAGGGCGCTCAATTCCGCGTTCTGCAGGCTTGCCAGTTCTTCTGGTGTGCGGCGGATAATAAAGATGGGCTTGCCCTGCCATACAGCCACTATCTGCTGGCCGGGGGCCAGATGGGCAATATCCACATCAACCGGCAGGTGTGCGGCGGCGCTGTCTTGCGGTTGCAGGCTTTCCACAAACGGAATGGCGCAGGCCGCAATGCCTGTGACCGTGCCAGCCGTGGTGACCATGCCCAGAAAGTCACGGCGGCCGGGGGCCTGTTCGGGAGCTGGGGTGGTGTCAGTCTCGCGTGTCATGGTTCTTGCGTGCTTTCTGTTCTTCACTGTGTTTTCAGGCGTTTCCAGATTTTGCGCTTCCATGCAATGGCCAGCACAAGCAGCACGGCCAGATAGGCCATAACGGCCTTGCCAATGCTGTGGCGGTCATTGCGGTGCGGATCGGATGCCCAGACCAGAAAAGTGGTTATATCGCGGGCCTGCTGTTCCACCGTGGCAGGGGTGCCATCGGGGTACTGGATCATGCCGTTCATGAGCGGAGGGGGCATGCCAATCATGTGGCCTGCGGCCCAGTCATTATAAAACTTGCCGGGGACCATGGGCGCATCGGCTGGCGGGGGCATGCGGTAGCCGGTCAGGAACGCGTACAGCCAGTCCGGCCCGCCCGGATGGGTCATGGCAAGGCGGGACTGATCAGGCGGGGCTACGCCGCCCATCATGGCCGCAGCCGCCGCATCGCTGGGGAAGGGGGAGTTCAGGTGGTCATCGGGCAGCCCCGGGCGCGTGGTGGGCTGGCCCATGGCGTCCGGTGTGCCAGGCTGCGGTTTGGCTTTTGCGGTTTCTTCAATCTGCTGGCGGGTCAGGCCAATGCCTGCCAGATCGTTATAGGTCAGGTTGCGCATGCCGTGGCATGTGGAACACACGCGCTGGAATACCAGAAAGCCACGTTGCAGGCTGGGCTGGTCATACTGGCCCAATGGCCCTTCAAAGCTCCATGTCTGATGGGGTGGTGCTTTGTCTGGTTCGTGTGCCAGTGCAACACCGGACAGGCCGAGCGCCAGCAGCAGGCCAGCGGCAGGACGGGAAAAAGAACCCTGCATTACTGATCTCCTTCCGCAGCGGCTATGGAGGTGGGGAGGGGGCGTGTTTTTTCCTTGCGTGAGGCAAGGGGGAGCAGCACCACAAAGTAGCTGAAGTAATAAATACCCGCCAGACGCGCCACAATCAGCCAGCCGCCCTGTGCGTGGTGCTTGCCTGCAACCGCCAGCAGAATAAATGCGGCTACCAGCCCGAACAGGCCAATACGGCAGAGTGGACGGAAGCGCATGGAACGCACGGGGGAGCGGTCCAGCCATGGCAGGGCAAACAGGATCAGCAGCGATGCAGCGGAAGCCAGCAGGCCACCAAATTTGGAGGGCACAGACTGGAGCAGGCCGTAAAATGGCAGAAAATACCATTCCGGCTCAATATCAGCCGGTGTGTGCATGGGGTCGGCGGGGGTGTAGTTGTCCGCCTCGATCAGCAGATTGGGCCAGAAGAACATGAGCGCGGCAAACACCATGGCGAACACAATAAGCCCAACCAGATCCTTGCTGATATAGTAGGGGTAGAACGGTACGGTGTCGCGCGGGGTGCGCGGTTCAATGCCCAGCGGGTTGTTGGAACCATTGACGTGCACAATGGTCACATGCAGCCCCACAACCCCAACGACCAGAAAAGCAAGCAGGAAGTGCAGCACAAAAAAGCGGTGCACAAAAACATCGCCCAGATGGTCGCCCCCGGCCATAATATGTTCAAGGCTCGGACCAATGCCCGGTACGGCACCCACGGCCTTGGTAATCACGTCCGCACCCCAGTAGGACATCTGGCCCCATGGAAGCATGTAACCGGCAAAGGCCGTGGCCATGACCATAACCAGCAGCACAAGCCCGCTCAGCCACAGCAGTTCACGCGGGGCTTTGTAGGAGCCGTAATACAACCCACGGAAAAGATGCACATAGAGTGCGGCCAAAAACAGGTTGGCCCCGGTCATATGCATGGCCCGCAGCAGCCACCCGCCGGCAAGCTGGCGGTCTATTGCCTCGACCGACAAAAAAGCCCCCGCATTGGTCGGGGTGTAGTTCATGGCCAGAAAAATGCCGGTCGCCAGCATAAGCAGCAGAACAACGGTCAGGATGGCCCCAAAATTCCACAGCCCGTTCAGGTTACGGGGCAGGCGGAAGTCTATGTATTCTGCCCGGAAGGCAGAAATAACAGGCAGGCGTGCTTCTACCCATCCGGCAAGGCCGGTCATGGCTGCGGGAGGGGGCGTGGTCTGGGGTGCCGGGTCTGGCTGGGTCATGGCTGGTCCATGGGGGTTAAAAAAACTCCAATATACAGTGCATATGCACCCGCAGGGCAGGCACTACAGGGTGCGTAAGCGTGCACCAACTGCTCCCGCAGGTTGCAAAAAGCGACCCGGCTGGTCCGTGTCCGGGGCCAAGGCTGCCTGTCCTCTCTCATAACAGTAACGGAATGTTAGGCAAGGGGGGCGGCTTTTGGGGCCGGTCCGGAGCAAACATTAAGCAGATGTGAAAAGTTTTATCCTTGCAACACACGGGGGTTGGGGCCATCATATTAACAGAGCGCCCGTTTTGTGCGGGTGTGACGTTCTCAGGGCAGGGTGTAATTCCCTACCGGCGGTAAAGGGGTGGTGCGCTACCCCAAGCCCGCGAGCGCCTGCTTCGGCAGGGTCAGCAGATCCGGTGTAACTCCGGAGCCGACGGTCATAGTCCGGATGAAAGAGAACGAGAAAGAGAGACTCGTTTTTTGTCCGTTAAGCCGAAGTCCGGCTTGCGTGCATAAAACGTGTAACCCTTTTTGACGCCCTGGGTCCGTCTGTCATGAGCAGGTATGGACTAAAAGAGACACCAGGGTGAACAGTATTTCTCAACCTTTCCCCCACACTATGCCAGAGCATGTTGGTGCGGCCTTTGATATGGCTGTGTCCGAAGCATGGCGTTTTGTCGGGCAGACCGCGCCAAACCCCGCCGTGGGGTGTGTGCTGCTGGATGCGCGGGGGGAAGTGCTGGTTATTGCCGCCCATCACAAGGCAGGTGCATTGCATGCCGAGCGTCTGGCTGTGGAGCAGGCGCACGCACTGGGTGTGGTGGAGCGGATTCATACCGCTGTGGTTACGCTGGAGCCGTGCAATCACACCGGCCGCACTCCGCCATGCACGGAAGCGCTTTTATCCACGCCCGTACAGACGGTGTGGATTGGCTGCGCGGACCCCAACCCCCATGTGCCCGGTGGCGGTGCTGCATATTTGCAGGCCAAAGGGCTGGATGTGCGGTGGTTGGCCCATGCCGCCAACGGTGCTGCCTGTCTGGCGCGTTGCAAGGCTCTGCTGGCCCCGTTTGCATGGCGCATGGTGCATGGGCGGCCGTGGATTACGGTTAAACAGGCGGTTAATGCACAGGGCAACATGGTGCCCCCGGTTGGCAGCACAACATTTACAACCCGGCAATCGCTCGAGTTTGCCCACGCGTTGCGGCGCGTAACCGATGGTATTGTAACAGGCACAGGCACAATACAGGCCGACCTGCCCGCCTTTACCGTGCGGCATGTGCCAGACCACGCCAACAGGCGGCGGGTGCTGGTGGTGTGTGGTGCGCCCAACAAGGTGCCCGCACACTGGCAGGAGCAGGCACAGGCACGCTTTGATGTTCTGTTCTGCCCCGACTGCGCCGATCTGCCCGCAGTGCTGGCCAGCACGCCCGCCTTGTGGGTCATGGTCGAGGCTGGTCCCACCCTGCTGCGTGCGATCAGCGCGCAGGGGTTGTGGGATGACTGGCTGCATATCCGGCAGGATGCGCAGGGCTGCGACCACTTTTCTGTTTCAACCCGACACGACATCTCCCCCCTTTCCCTTTTTCCGCAATGGGCGCGATGCACGCAGGAGCAGGCATGTTTTCCGGTATTATAGAATCTCTCGGTCAGGTCCTTGCAGTCGAGCAGGGTGCGCGCTCCCTTATGCTGGAAGTGCAGACCGGCCTGACCGACGTGGCCGAGGGCGAGAGCATTGCCGTCAACGGTGTCTGCCTGACAGCCGTGGCCCCGGCGCAGAATATGCCCGTACGCTTTTTTGTCAGCAGTGAAACACTGGACCGCACCATGCTGGGCTCCCTTGCGGCCGGGTCCCGGGTTAATCTGGAGCGTGCGGTAACGCCGTCCACCCGCCTATCCGGCCATATTGTGCAGGGGCATGTGGATGGGCTGGGCAGTTTTGTCGGGGCTACACCGTCGGGCGATGCCCGGCGCGTGGAGTTTGATATTCCCGCCGAGCTGCGCCGCTACATGGTGGAAAAAGGCTCGGTCGCGCTGGACGGGATCAGCCTGACTCTGAACGAAGTGGGGCCGGTGCAGGACGGTAAGTTCCGCATCGCCCTCATGATCATTCCGCACACATGGGACCACACCACACTGGGTACGCTCAGGGTGGGGGATGCCGTGAATGTGGAAGTGGATATCATTGCAAAATATGTGGAGGCACAATGTCAGGCAAAATGACACAGGGGCAGACCGCACCGCTCCAGCCTTCCGAGCGTCTGCTGCGTGCGCTGGATGCCGTGCGGGCGGGCCGCATGGTTGTGATGGTGGATGATGAGGACCGCGAAAACGAGGGCGACCTTGTTATGGCGGCACAATTCATGACCCCGCAGGCCATGAACTTCATGATCACCCATGCCCGTGGGCTGGTCTGCCTGCCCCTGACCGCCGAGCGCGTAGAGCAGCTTGAACTGCCCATGATGGTGCGGCAGAGCGACAACACCGCGCAGTATGGCACGGCGTTTACCGTGTCGATCGAGGCGCGTGAGGGGGTCAGTACCGGTATTTCCGCCGCCGATCGTGCCCAGACCGTGCTGGTTGCCACGGCAGATGAGGCTACGCCGGCAGATATTGCCTCTCCGGGGCATATCTTCCCCCTGCGGGCCGAACCCGGTGGCGTGCTGGCGCGTATTGGCCATACCGAAGGCTCGATTGACCTGCTGCGCCTTGCCGGGCTCAAGCCCGCTGCCGTGATCTGCGAAATTCTGAACGAGGACGGCACAATGGCCCGCCGCCCTCAGCTGGATGTGTTTGCCCGGCAGCATGACATGCCCATTATTTCCATTGCCGAACTGGTGGCATGGATTGGCGCGCATGGTCTGGCACCGCTGGAGCCACAGCCCGCACAGGCCGCAGCCCCTGCGGCGGAAGACGTTGTGCCCGATCTGGCCAAGGCCGCCCTGCCTAGCGTGTATGGTGGGAATGAGCTGGTTATCCACGCCTTCCGGGACGAAAAAGGTGTGGAGCATGTCGCGCTGGTCAAGGGGGATGTCCGCCCCAACGGCCCGGTGCCGCTGGTGCGCCTGCATTCCGAATGTGTGACCGGCGATGCGCTCGGCTCCCTGCGGTGCGATTGCGGGTCCCAGCTTCAGGCAGCGTTGCAGGCCATCGGGCAGGCCGAGTGCGGGGTGCTGGTTTACGTGCGTGGGCATGAAGGGCGCGGCATTGGCCTTGTAAACAAGATACGCGCCTACGAATTGCAAGATGCCGGGCTGGATACGGTTGAAGCCAACCACAGGCTCGGCTTTGCAACCGATGCGCGCGACTGGCGTGCAGCGGCAGGCATACTGCGCAGCCTTGGTGTGGGCCAGCTCGACCTGCTGACCAACAACCCCGAGAAGGTCCGGGCACTGGAAAGCCGGGGCTTTGTGGTGCGTAAAAGACTGGGGCTGGAAATTCCGGCCAACATGTTCAACCGTGCCTACCTGCATGCGAAACGCAAACGCATGGGCCACCACCTGAACTGCGATGCACCGTCCCCCGTTGTGCACAAGGTTCCTGCCTGAGCTGTCTGTATTCAAGACGCAGTGATTCAAAAGGATAATACGACTTATGGGTACACGTTCCCCCGTTACTCTGCCTGACCTCAAGGCCCTTTCCCCCGCACCCCGTCTGGCACTGGTTGTCAGCCGGTTTAATGAGACGGTGACAGGTGGCCTGCGGGATGGCGCCATTGCATGGCTGGGCGAACACGGCATTGCCGTGGCTGAAGGCGATGTGTTTGCAGCCCCCGGCGCGTTTGAAATGCCGCTGCTGGCACAGGCACTGGCCAAGACCGGGCGGTATGAAGGGGTGATCTGCCTTGGCTGTGTGGTCAAGGGCGATACCGCGCATTTTGAATTTATCAGCCTTGGGGCCACTCTGGGCATTGTGCAGGCCAGCCTTGCAACCGAGGTGCCGGTGGCATTTGGTATTCTCACAACCTACACTGAAGAACAGGCAACTGTGCGTTCTGCGGATGATGTGCATAATAAAGGGCGTGAAGCCGCCGCCGCCTGTGTGGAATCTCTTGCCCTCCTGCGTCAGATCAGGGAGGGATAAAAGGAGCGGCATGCCGGAGTAAGCGCCAGCTCTGGCATGAAATGGGGAGACTGCATGAAGCGCATCACTCTTGTGGCCGGCATTCTGGGGCTTGGCCTGACATTATGGATGCTCTCGCGCTTTGGCGCGCAGGCCATTTTTGCGCTTGTCATGACTGGCGGCTGGGGAATCCTTGCCGCCATTGTCTTTCATGCCGTTCAGGTGTCTCTCTCCGCTCAGGCATGGCGCATTATTGCGCGCCGTGACCTGCCGCCCCATCTGCCCCTGCGTGATTTTTTCATGCTCCGCTGTGTGCGTGAGGGGGTAAACAACCTGCTTCCCGTGGCGCAGGTTGGTGGGGAGGTGGTGGCCAGCCGCCTGTTATCCCGGCGGGGGCTGGGTTTGCGCCGCGCGGCAGCGGCGACAATCTGTGACCTTACGATTGAACTGCTCAGTCAGGTTCTGTTTACGGTAGCGGGGCTGCTTTTGCTGCTTGTTCTGGTCCAGCGCTCGGCTGTGACCGACAGGCTGCTTGAAAGTGCCCTTGTTCTTGCCGTTATTGGCATAGCCGTATTTGCCAGCCAGTGGCTTGGTGCCGTTGCTCTGGTGGAAAAACTGCTAGAGCGGATTGCCGCCCATCTGGGTTGGGGCGGGGTTGAGGGTATTCGCGGGATTCATCAGGAAGTGCTGGGCCTGTACAAGACCCGCAACAATGCCGTGAGCAGCCTGATCCTCCAGTTTGCTGCATGGGCGCTGGGGGCGGTGGAGGTCTGCCTGATCCTGCATTTTATGGGCCATGACTGCTCTTTGGCGACCGGCTTTGTTATTGAAGGTGTGGGGGAAGCCGCTAAATCCGCAGGGTTTGCCGTGCCCGGAGCACTGGGTGTGTCGGAAGGGGGCTATATGGTGGTCGGCGGGCTGTTTGGTATTGCCCCCCCCGTTGCCATTGCGCTCTCGCTGATCAAGCGCCTGCGTGAAATTGCCTGGGGCGTGCCTGCACTGGTGCTGTGGCAATGGCTGGAGCACACATGGTCGGACCACCGGAATGGCCCGGAAAAATCCCATTTTCCGCATTCCGGGCGGTAAAAGAAGAGTGGCTTGCGTAGATAGTCACTTGCATCGTGCGAAGCGGTTAGGCAAACCAAGGCGGTTTTGTGCCTGACGCCATGACTTTTCTAGGATCCTGTCGTTTATCATGCTCTTTGCACCCATAGGTCGTTTTATCACCCTTTGTGCGCGCCATGCGTGGCTGGTCGTGGCACTCTTTTGCGTGCTGTCAGGCGCTGGCGTTTATGCGGGCATGACCCAGCTTGGCGTGACCACGGATACGAGCAAAATGCTCTCCCCCCGTTTGCAGTGGAAGCAGCGCTCGGATGAAATGGCCCGCCTGTTCCCGCAAAAAGAGAATCTTCTGGTCGCGGTGGTGGAAGCCGACCTGCCAGAAGAAGGGCAGGAAACCGCACGCAAACTGGCCGAAGCGCTGGCAGCGGATCACAAACACTTTGCCTTTGCCAACCGGCCGGATGCCAACCCGTACCTTGAGCGCAACGGGCTTATGTTTCTGGAGCCCAAACCGCTTGCGGGCATCCTGAACGACACGATTGCCGCGCAGCCTTTCCTGTCCGCCCTTGCGCAGGACCCTTCCGCCCGTGGGCTTTTTGGTGCGCTCTCCCTGATTGCAGAAGGGGTCAAGACCGGACAGGCCAATCTGGCCGGTTTTCAGACACCGTTGACCGGCTTTGCCAATACGCTGGAAAAAGCGGTGGATGGTCAGGCATCTCCTCTCTCGTGGCAGCGTCTGCTCGGGGGGCAGTTGTCTGACCTCGCCGGGCGCTACCAGTTTGTCATGACCCAGCCCATTCTGGACTATGGCTCCTTCCAGCCCGGGGGCGAGGCCACGGACGCCATGCGTGCCGTAATCAAGGACCTAGAGTTCGTGCGCAGCGGCCACGCCAAGGTCCACCTGACCGGGCAGGTCCAGCTGGATGATGAAGAGTTCGCAACCGTGGCCGAGGGCATGGTGGCCGGGCTTGTGGGCTCTTTGCTGCTGGTAACGCTGTGGCTTACGCTTGCCGTGCGCTCCTGGCGTGTGGTGCTGCCTATTGTGGTTACGCTGGTTGTGGGGCTGCTGCTGACCACGGGCTTTGCCGCCGTGGCGGTTGGCACGCTTAACCTGATCTCGGTCGCATTCGCCATTCTGTTTGTGGGGATTGCGGTGGATTTTGCTATCCAGTTTTCTGTCCGTTTCCGTGCACAGATCCCCACCGCTACCGGCAAGGAAGGCATGTACGAAGCCCTGCGCATGACAGGGGAGGAAACGGGGCATCAGATTCTGGTTGCCTCTCTTGCGACCTCCGCAGGCTTTCTGGCGTTTACGCCCACCGCTTTTCTGGGTGTGGCCCAGTTGGGGCTTATTGCGGGTATTGGCATGCTGGTGGCTTTTGTCTGCACCACCACCTTGCTGCCTGCGCTGCTTTGCATCTGCCACCCTCCGCTTAACTGCCCCAGCATGGGGTATGTGTGGATGAAGCCGGTGGACACCAAAATCCGCCAGCATCGCAAATGGCTGCTGGCCTTTTTTGGTGTGGTGGCCGTTATCGGGTTGGCGCTGGTGCCGGCCCTGCAGTTTGATGGCGACCCGCTGCACACCAAAAACCCCAATTCCGAAGGGATGCGCGCCCTCAGCCTGCTGATTGATAACCCGCAGACATCCCCCTACAGCGCGGAACTGCTGGTGAAGTCTCTGGATGACGCCGCAAAACAGGCTGATCGTCTGGATGAACTGCCTGATGTGCATGATGTCATGTGGCTCGGCTCATATGTGCCTACGCAGCAGCCTGAAAAACTGGCCCTTATTCAGGATGCCGCGTCCCTGCTGCTGCCAACGCTGATTGTGCCAAACCCCAAACCTGCGCCAGATGCCGCCGCCCTGCGTGCAGCAGCGGCCAGTACTGCCAAAGCTCTGGCCGAAGTGCAGGACAAGCTGCCTGCCAACGACCCGCTGCGCAGGATTCAGGCAGCTCTGGCCCGTCTGGCGACAGCCCCCGATGCCACGGTGGAGGCCGCCAATACTGCTCTGGTACGGTTTTTGCCACCGGAGCTGGATCAGTTGCGGACCATGCTGCAGGCTGGGCCTGTTACCATGCATGATGTGCCCCCAAGCATTGCGAACGACTATCTGCTCCCCGATGGTCGCGCTCTTGTGGAAGTACACCCCAAAGGGGTGATGAGCAGCTCAGGCGCATTGCGCAAGTTTGTCGGGTCCTTGCAGAAGGTTGAGCCCGATATGGCCGGTACGGCGGTGGATATTGTGGAAAGCGCGCGCTCCATTGTGCGTGCGTTCGAACAGGCCGCCGGGGCCGCCGTGGTCATGATCGCCATTATCCTCATGATCGCTCTGCGCCGGATCAAGGATATGGCGCTTGTGCTGGCCCCGCTGCTGCTGTCTGCGCTGATGACGGTTATTCTGGTCGTGTTGCTTCCAGAAACGCTTAACTTCGCCAACATTATTGCATTGCCGTTGCTGCTTGGTGTGGGTGTATCCTTCAACATCTATTTTGTCATGAACTGGCGCGATGGGGTTAAATTCCCGCTGGCATCCCCCACCGCACGAGCCGTGCTGTTTTCTGCCCTGACCACGGGCACGGCCTTTGGCTCGCTTGCCCTCTCGCACCACCCGGGCACGGCCAGCATGGGGCGCTTGCTGCTGCTCTCTCTGGCCTGCACGCTTCTGGGGACTTTGGTGTTTGTGCCAGCTCTGCTCCCCAAACGCGCTATTGATAAGGAGTGAGCCGGAGGCATTTCGGCCACATATGGCAGTTGCCCCTAGGGCATAAAAAAACCTCCCCGTAACTGGGGAGGTTTTTTATGGGCTTATTCACACTCTCTGCCCCACGGGTTGGAACCCGGTGGGGCAGGGGGAGATAAGTATTCAGTCCTTGGACCATTCCGGGTGGTGCGGCATTTCAATGTCGCGGCCCTTGAGCATCATGTCCCAGTAAACATGGGGGAACACGGTGGTTTTGAGGAACCATGCAAACCGGCTGGGCTTGCGCTGGTCGTAGGGGAAGCTCGGAGCAGGTTTGCCACCGTACAGGAACTCGGCCAGCACGATCTTGCCGTAAGCCACGGTCAGCGGGCATGCGCCGTACCCGTCATATTGCCCGCTCAGTGGGCGACCATCCAGAGAAGCCAGAACGTTGCGGACGACCACAGGGGTCTGTGCACGTGCGGCTGCCATGGTTTTGGCGTTGGAGGTGTTCATGACATCCCCAATACCAAAGATGGTGGGGTATTTGGCGTGCTGGAGTGTTGTGGCGTTCACATCCAGCCAGCCGGCAGCATCGGCCAGCGGGCTTTTTTTAACGAAGTCAGGCGCGCTCTGGGGCGGGGTGACGTGGAGCATGTCAAACTCCCGCACCACTTTTGTCACCTTGCCATCGGGGCCGGTAACCGCAAAGGTTGCCTTGCGCTCGGGGCCGTTCACGGCAATCAGATTATGTTTGTATTGCAGGTTAATGCCGTAATAATCCACCGCCTGCTGCAGCGCGGGGCGGAAATAGGCCACGCCAAACAGCGCATCGCCCGCAAGGCAGAAGTCCACGTTGGTGCGGTTCAGTGTGCCCTGCTTGCGCCAGTGATCTGCGGCCAGATAGGCAATTTTCTGCGGAGCGCCAGCGCATTTGATCGGCATGGGGGGCTGGGTGAACAGGGCGGTGCCCCCGGCAAGGGACTGGATGCAGGTCCAAGTATATTCCACCGTGTCTTTGGAATAGTTGGAGCATACGCCATTGCGGCCCAGTGTTTCGCTCAGGCCTTCAATCTTGTCCCAGTCAAGCTGCAGGCCGGGGCAGACAACCAGACGGCCATAGGCAACGGTGCGGCCATCGGCCAGGGTCAGGGTGTTGCTCTCGGGCTCAAAGGTGCTTACGGCAGCACGCAGCCATGTGCAGCCTTTGGGAATAAGCCCGCCTTCCTGCTCCAGCGTGTCGCGCAGCTTCATGACCCCGGCACCAACCAGTGTCCAGCCGGGCTGGTAGGCGTGGGTTGTCGCTGGGTCAATAATGGCCACGTCCAGTGTGGGGCGCTCACGCAGCAGCTTGGCTGCAACGGCAATGCCAGCGGACCCGCCGCCAACAATAACAATGGTGTGCCGGAGATCGGCTTCCGTGCTGGGTGCTGTCTGGGTCATGGCATGGTGTTCCTTCTGGTCTGCCTTGAACTATGCGTGACACTATTCCAAACACTGACAATTAAATAAAGTATTTAATTGTCAGTGTGCCATGTGCTGGCGGAAGGTCAGTCCTTAAGCCAGACCTCAACCGGGCCATTCAGCTTCATGGTCAGGGCGTTGCCACGGCGGTCCACGGTTTTGCCAACGGCAACGCGTACCCAGCCTTCGCTCACGCAGTATTCTTCAACATTGGTTTTTTCCACGCCTTTGAACCGCACGCCAACGCCGCGCTCAAGCAGGGCTTCGTTATAGAACTCGCTGTTGGGGTTGACGGAAAGACGGTCAGGCATTGCATCGGACATAATGGACACTTCCTTGGTAAAACGGTTGTTCAAACGGTGTTTTAAAAGCTTTTGAGCAGAAAGGCCATGCAATGCCCGCCGTGTTATGGCGCAGTATTGGGGCGGGTGCCTGCCCAGCCAGCCAGTTTGCGCTGGAGCCATGTTGCGGCTCTGCGGGCAAAAGCTGCCAGCCGGTGCATGAGCAGATACACAACAGGGGTGGAATACAGGGTAAGCAACTGGCTGGTTGCCAGCCCGCCCAGAATGGCAACGCCAAGGGGCAGGCGCAGTTCCGCCCCATAGCCGCGCCCTATAATCATGGGTATGGCGGCAAAGGCTGCGGCCATGGTGGTCATGAGAATGGGGCGGAAGCGGGTCAGGCAGGCTGTTTTTATGGCCTCATGCGGGGGCAGGTTCTGGGTCCGCTCGGCATGCAGGGCAAAGTCGATCATTAAGATGGCATTTTTTTTAACAATGCCTACGAGCATGATCACCGCAATCATGCTGATGAGCGAGAACGGTTGCCCGCACAGCCAGAGCGTAAGCACAGCCCCAAAGGCGGCCGAAGGCAGGGTGGAAAGAATGGTCAGGGGCTGAATGTAGCTTTCGTACAGAATACCCAGTGTGATGTACATGGTGGCAATGGCGGCAACAAACACCAGAGCTTCGTTGACCAGGTCCTTGTGCAGATCGCCCGCTTCGCCTGAAAAATCACCTTTCAGGCTTTCGGGGGCATGCAGGTTGCGCATGGTCTGGCGGATTTCGGCCTCTGCCTCGCTCAGCGAGTGGCCGGCAGCAAGGTCGAAGGAGAGCGCACCAGAGACAAAACCGTTTTCGTGGCTGACCTGTAGCGGTGTGGGGGCGCTGGCTATGCGTGCAACCGTGGGCAGGGGCACCATGGTTTCGGATGTTGCGGAAACGGCCGAACCGTTGGAAGCCCCGGCCCCGCCCCCTGCAAGCCTGTTGGCAATGGCGTTGCGGAAGGACTGTTCGGAAAGGCTGTCGCTGCGGGCGGCAGGGGCATCGGCAGGTTTGCGTACCCGAATGGTGTTGGAGGCCACAGCGCCCGATGCCGTGCCACCAGCGGTGGATACCCACAGGGTTTTCAGCATTTCCGGGTTATCACGGAACTGCTTCTGCACCTCCATGATCACGTAATAAGTGGTGAGCGGGGTGGAAATGCTGGATGCCGTACGCTGGCCATACGCATCGTACAGGGCATTGCCAATAAGCTGGGGAGTAATCTGGTAGCGGGCGGCATTGTCGCGGTTGATCAGCACATGCAGTGCCATGCCATGCCCCACCGTATGGCTGCTAACCCCGCTTAAAACCGCACTGTTGCGCAGGGCTTCGGTTACACGGGGCACCCACTGGTCAATATCGGCCTCGTTTTCGCTGCGGAAGACAAAGCTGTATGCGCCTTCATGCACGCGCTGGCCGCCGCCGTTAATATCACCCGCATTGGAAATGCTGGCCGTAAGCCCCGGTATGGTGCGCACAGCCTGCTGTATGGCATCGGCAATGGCTTCTGGCGTTTGCGTCCGCTGGTTTTTGGGTTTGAGCTGGGCATAGACCTCTGCTTCGTTCGCGGCATCTTCGCCCGTAAAGCCAATGACGCCCTCCACGCCCGGAGCAGCCTGCATGGCATCAAGCACCGTGCGGGTTTTGGCCGACATGGCGGAAAAGGAGGAGGTCTGGTCCACGCTCAGATACCCCTGCAAAAGAGCAATATCCTCCGCAGGCAGAACGGTTTTGGGGATAATGAAGATCAACCCGATGGTTGCCACAAAGCTGAGCGGGAGCGAGAGCAGCGTCAGCCACGGGTGGCGCAGGGCAACGTCCAGCGTGGAGCGGTAGAGCCGCATCATCCATGCCATGGCGTGGTCCGTGGCGTCGGCCAGCAGATGGGCGGCCCACACAAACGGGTTGGAAGAACGCTGTGCTGGAGCCTCTGGGCCGGGGGCCACGTCCAGAAACCGCGCGCACATCATGGGGGTGAGCGAGACCGCCAGAAAAAACGAGACCGAGACAGCAATGGTCAGGGTCATGGCGAATTCAAAAAATATCTTGCCGGCAATGCCTCCCATCAGCAGCAGGGGCAGAAACACCGCGATAAGGGAAATGGTGATGGACAGAATGGTAAAACCGATTTCCTGCGCACCTTGTAAGGTGGCCTGCATGCGGTCCATGCCCTCTTCCATGTGGCGGGCAATGTTTTCCACCACCACAATGGCATCATCCACCACAAAGCCGGTGGCAATGGTCAGCGCCATGAGTGAGAGCGTATCGAGTGAGAAGCCCAGCAGGTGCATGAAGGCCAGAGACCCCGCGAGCGAGACCGGCACCGTAACGGCGGGAATAAAGGTGGAGCGCCAGCTCCGCAAAAATGCCAGCACAACCAGAACTACCAGCAGGACGGAACCAAGCAGGGTTTCCTGCGTGTCCTCCAGAGCGCCACGGATGGATACGGAGCGGTCCGAGACCAGTGTAAACGCAACATCCGCAGGCAGGGCATTGCGCAGGAGGACAGCGCGCGCGCGAATGGCGTCGGTGACTTCAATAACATTTGTGCCCGGCTGTGCGCGGATAATGGCCAGCACGGCAGGCTGCTTGTTGTACCAGCCTGCTGTGCGTTCATTCTGCGGGCCGGAGCGCACTGTTGCCACGCTGCTCAGCCGCACGGGTCGGTTATTGCGGTAGCCAATTACCAGATCACGGTACTGTTCGGGGCTGTGGGCCTGATCATTGGTCTGGAGTGTTAGCCGCTGGCCCCCGGTTTCTATGAACCCTTTGGGCGTATTGGCGTTGGCTGATGCAAGGGCCGAGCGGACATCCTCAAACCCGATCCCGTACTGGTAGAGGAGCTGGGGGTTCACTTCCACACGGATGGCGGGCTTGTCCGAGCCCACAACATCGACCCAGCCAACCCCCTTAACCCCGGCCAGCATGGGCTTGAGGTGTGTCTCCCCCAGATCCCGCAGGGCCGTGGCGTTGCGTGTGGCCGATGTAAGGGCCGCAACCATGATCGGGCTATCCGATGGATTGGCTTTGTAATACTGGGGCTGGTCGAGCAGCGTGTGGGGCATGTCCGCCCTTGCCGCGCGCAGGGCGGCCTCCACGTCCCGCGCGGCACCATTGATGTCACGGTTATTGTCAAAGAACAGCAGGATAAATGCGCTGGAATCCGTTGTGTCCGAGCGCATGCTGCTTACGCCCGCAATCTGGCCAAGCCTGCGCTCCAGCGGGGTGGTTACCGCACTGGCCAACTGCTGGGGAGAACTGCCGGGCTGGGAGGCAATAACGTATATGACCGGAACGGAAATATTGGGCAGGTCCGCTACCGGCATGGCGCGGTAGGCAAAAAGACCCGCCACCATAAACGCAACCGCCATAAGGGTTGTGCCAACGGGGCGCATGATGAACAGCCGACTAAAAGACACCGGCAGGGCTCCTCTGGCTTTGCGGGGTAGTTAAGGTGTGTGTTGACCCGGTCGTGCTAGTTCTGCTGCGTGGGGGAGGCATCGGGTAAGTTGACATCAATCCGCCCCTTGCCATCACGCTCCGTTGCCACGGTGCCGGTGGCTTTGTGGACACTGATGTTGCCACTCCCCTGCACATGCAGGGCGGCAACACCCGTGGTGCCGCCAAAACTGGCATTGCCCTTGCCAGCGTTGTTGATGTCCAGCGCTTTGAGTGTTCCCGCAGGTGCGCTCAGGCTGGCTGTGCCGGCCAGATAGACGGCCAGAGCCGGAGCCTTGACCTGGCGGATGGTAATGGGGGCGGAGGTGGTGGAGCGCAGGCGCGCCGAGCCTGCCAGTGTGTCAATGCGGATAGGCCCTGAGGAGTCCGATGCCAGATCAATCGGTCCGGTCCGGCCCAGCTCAATCCCCCCCGAGCCGGACTGGATGGACATGGAGCCTTTACGACCGTCAATAACAATGCGGGTTGCCTGCGGGCTGTCTATGGCCAGCGGCATGGCCGATGGTGTGTGCAGTTCAAGGCTCTGCCCGCTGGCGCAGTCCGTCTGTGTCAGGGTGATGGTACCATCTGCCGCGGTGGAGCTTTGCAGGCCTGCGGGCCATGCCCCCGGAATGTCCACTCCGTCAGACAGGGTGTTGTCGGTTACAACATGCAGGGTGCTCAGGCAGGGAGCACTGACCTGTACGCGCTGGCCGGGTATGGTCCGCGCCTGTGCGCCCGCGCTCAGGCACAGGGCAAGGGCGCAGAACATGGCAGTACGGCAGGGCAGGGCAAAGGAATGGTACATGCCTGCGTTTGTGCCAGCATGGGGGGCGGGCGTCCATACTCTATCCTAATGCCGTGCGCCGTTCCCGCCTGTGCCGCCCATAAGGGCATCATGCAGCCTGTCCAGTGCTTCGGTCAGGGAATCATGGGCACGTTTGCCCTTGCTGCCAACAATGGTGACTGTGGTGGTCATGCCTGCGGCAAGCTGGGTGCCGGGGGGGATGCTGTCGATCTGCACACGGACGGGAATACGCTGTGCCAGCCGCACCCAGGTATAGACCGGGTCCACCGATGGCAGGCCCTGTGTGGAAGGTGTTGCATTGGGGGTAGCAATCCCGCGGGTAATGCTGGTGATATGCCCCCACATGGGCTGGCGGTAGCCCATAAGGTCCAGCCGGGCGCGGTCACCAATATGGATGGAGCGGATTTTGGTTTCCTCAAAATATCCGTCCACCCAGTAGGAGGAAGCATCAATGACCTGAATGTTCGCCTTGCCTGCGGTGGCATAGTCCCCCACACGCATGATCAGGTTGTTGACGTAGCCGGTTACGGTGCTGCGCACATGGGTTCGGTCAAGGTTGATATTGGCCTGCGAAAGAGACGCCATGGCCGAGGCATACTGTGCCTTGGCAACTTCCGCCGTGGCCTGGAACACCTGTTTTTCCTCGCGGGAGGCTGCGGCGTCGGTCAGGTTGTTGCGCCTGTATTCCTGCGCGTTTTTGAGCACCATATCCGCCTGCCGCTCATTCACCAGAGCGGTAGCGGAGGCCACATCCACCTTAAAGTCAAAGGGATCAATGTCGTACAGAACATCGCCCGCATGGACAAACTGGTTGTCGCGCACCTTTATGTCTATGATCTGCCCCGAAACACGCGGCGCAATGTCGGCCACCTGCACGCGCACCTGCCCGTTACGGGTCCAGGGCGCTGCGGTGTAGTAATCCCACAGGACAAAGCAGACCACGGCTGCAATAGCCAGAATAATGCCGGTCGTAACAAATTGCAGAAGGCGGCGCGCACGTTCAAACACGGCGGAAAAGCCCTTTCACAAAAGGATGGTGTAAAGGCCGATAAGGCCGATCAGAATACCAAATTCGGCCAAGGGTAGGTTCCACACCACGCGGCGGGCGCGCACCTTGGCCAAAAGCGGGTTAAGCGCCAGCAGGGTGGCAATGGCCAGCCCCGCATGCACCACAAAGGAGGACACCAGCAGGCCGCCAATATCCAGAACAGGTTGGAGCTGCATGTTAGCGGGCCTTCCACTGCTGGTCCGGCACGGGCAGCAGGTCATACAGGTGCAGGGCGGAGCGGTTGTGTTCAAGCAGGCGGATTGCACCCACCATGGCAGAAACTGCAGCAAGGGCTGTGGCCATCTGCCCATGGGGCAGGCCAATGGCATGGTCGAGCAGAATGCGGGCTTTGTGCCGCATACGCACCAGAGCAGCATCCACGTTGTAGATAATGGTGGCGCGGTAGGCGGATTCCGCATCCAGCCGGATAGCGGGAATGGTGGCGGCGCGTTGCAGGTGGCGGCGTGCGCGGGCCAGCTCAAGGTTGAGGGTATCCAGGCTGGCAAGGCGGGCAAAAACACGTTGGCGTGCTTTGTTGGCGGGCAGGTAACGGTTCCATTCCAGAATACGGCACAGCCGGTCGTAGTGGCGGCTGATCAGGGCGGAGCCGGCCTGTTCACCATGCCCTTCAAACTGGAGCAGCAGATCATGCCCGATGGTAATGCCCACCCTGAACCGCCTGCGGGAGGCGGAGGGCGGTAGCAGCAGCACGAGCGAGATAAAGATCATGATCGCGGCAAACAGGTACAGCACATTGCGGTCAATAAAGGCGGATGGCTCGTAATTCTGCTGGTCAGCGACCCCAAGAATAACAAAAAAGAACACCCCGGCGTTAAACCCGACCGTGGCTGTTCTGGGATGCATGAGCAGCAGGCAGCCGCCAAAAATAACGGGAATGATGGCCATGGCCAGAAAAGGCATGTCCGCTCCGTGGGGGAGTATGCCAAAGTTCAGCACCGCGGCCACAATAATGGCCAGTGGCGTGCCCAGCAGTGCACCCATGCCAAAGCCGCGCACATTGTAGGTTGTGGCGGCAAGGGTCAGGATAATGGCCACCTGCGACAGTGCTGAATACGTTGCCGGAATATCGGAAATAATGCACAGCCCGGCAGCGACGGAAAATCCGATAAGCGTGCGCAGGCCGTTGAGCAGTGCGGCAATTACGTCATCATGCTGTTCAATTTTGAGCTCTGGGGCCTGTGTGCGTGCGCGCTGGCCGTGCTCAAACGCATCTATACCATCCACCGCCCAGCGTGCATCGGACAGCAGAGCCATGGAGCGTTCAATCAGCCAGGCCTCATCCAGCGTTGGGCCGAGGCTGAGTTCGTTTTTATGCGCCTCGCGCGCAAGGTCTTCCAGATCATGCACTGCCTGTGCGGGGGAATCGACTGGCGTACCATCACCAAAGGAATCACGGATGTGCTTGAGCACCGTGGCCGAAACCTCGCCCTTGCGCAGCACAAGGGCAATGGCCTGGCTGCACGAGAGCATTTCCAGCAGCGCCACCATGGCCGAATGTGCGCCTGCAAGCCGCAGCCGTGCATCGGGCAGTTCGGTCTTGGCGAAGGAGATCTGCGATGTCAGGGCAATAATTTCCCCCGCAAGGCCTGCGCAGGCCATGCTGTCGGGAATGCTGTGGCCTGCCAGTGCATCCTTGGCAATGCGGCGCACCATGTCCGATGTGCGGCGCAGGTTGGCGGTCAGTTTTTCAAATGCGGTGGGGGAGCCAAAAATGTCATTGATCGCGGCGGTGGAGGCAATGCCCACCACAATGCAGGACACGCGGTTAACCGTAACGTCAAAAATGCCTGCCGGGTTATCAATGCAGCTGATCCCCACAATGGCAACCGTATAGCCCGAGAGCATGGCCGCATAAGCCCGGAAGTCGCGCTCCAGTGTGCCCACAATGGTGCAGAGGGTTAGCCACAACGCCACACCACCCAGAAAAACCCCGCGTTCCTGATTAAAGCAGGCGGTCAGGAAAAGGGCGACAAACGCACCGATAATGGTGCCCGCCAGACGGTAAAGTGCCTTGGAAAGAACCTGCCCACGCAACGGCTGGGCCAGAATCATGACCGTAACCGCCGCCGTACCGGGGGAGGAAAGCTGGAGCCAGAATGCCGTGCTCAATGCCAGCACGGCAGACAGCCACGTACGCAGGCAGAACAGGAACCAGCCGGGAGAAAACACGGAGGGCGGGAGCTGGAGGAACCAGCCCTTCCACCCAGGTCTGTGCATGAAAGCTGTTTTCTCAGCGGTCATTTGGGTCTGCTTTTGTTGTGGCCACTGAGGAAGGATTGCACCCGAATCCGTATTGTCAGGCGCATATTAAAATAAAATATAATGTTTGAGGGAAGTTCTGCCCATAGTCTGGCATTGCGTTCAACGCGCAGCAGACCTGAAGCATAAGCCTGCAAACTATAATGGGGCTAATCAACTCTGGGTCAGGTGCGTACAGGGCTGTTTCCGACCGCAGGACTATGCTGGCCGTCATGCCATATTCTGTCTTGTCGAGCTATTGGTGGTGCAGGCACAACTGTGTGTATGAAAATTGTTCATACCTCCGACTGGCAGATAGGCCGGACCTTCAGCTTTGTGGATGATGATGCACTGGGTACGCTTCAGGCCGAGCGGCTGAATGTGATCGAGCGCATAGGCATGCTTGCTCGGGCGCAAGGGGCCGCCCATGTGCTGGTCGCAGGCGATGTGTATGAACACGAAACCCCCTCGGGGCATACTTTGCGCCAGCCTATGGAGCGCATGCGCCAGTTTGCGGATATAAGCTGGCACCTTATTCCCGGTAACCACGATGCCCATACCCCTCAGGGCGTATGGACCCGTCTGCAACGTGATAACGCAGTGCCTGCCAATGTTAAGCTCCACCTTGCCTCCGCACCGGTTGAGCTGGATGGCGCGCATAATGCCTGGCTGCTGCCTGCCGTTTTGCAGCGGCGGCACACCCTGTCGGATCTGACGGCTTACATGGATGATGCCCCCACCCCCGAAGGGGCTTTGCGCATAGGGGTTGCGCACGGCTCGGTCGTGGGGTTCGGGAATGAGGGAGAAGCCCAGAACAACCCCATAGCCATTGACCGGGCCGCCCGGGCGGGGCTCACCTATCTGGCGTTGGGGGACTGGCACGGTTTTAACAGGATCAATGACCGCACGGTGTACGCTGGCACGCCGGAGGTGGACCGGTTTGGCACCGGGGGTAATGGCGGGGGGGAATGCGTTGTGGTGGCGTTTGATGGCCCCACAGCTCCACCACGGCTGAGCACGCACAGAACAGGCCGCTTTACGTGGTGCAAGTTTGAAAACGTGGTGCTGACCAGCAGTGCGGACATCCACGCGTTGGAAAGCCGCGTGCGCGCCATAGCCCCCGAGCAGCCCCATACCATTCTGGCATGGCTGGAGGTTGGCGGTATGCTGGGGGTGGACGATCTGGCACTTTATGAAAGTCTGATCGACCACCGCCTGCGGAGTGCACTGGCCTGCCTGCGGCTGAGTGGTGCCCCCAGCCTTGCCGCCGGGGCGGATGATCTGGATATGCTTGGCACATCCGGGCCAGTGCGTGCGGCGGCCGCCGCCCTGCTGGAACAGGTGAATGCCGGTGGGGCCGAGGCCAGTGTTGCACAGGAGGCGCTGCAAAGGCTCTTCCTGCTCTGGGGTGAAGTGCGGAGGGCCACGCCATGATCCTGACAGACATCCAGATCGAGGCCGTGCGCCGTTTTGCCTCCCCCGTACGGGTCGAAGGGCTGGGCGCTGGGCTGAATATTCTGGCAGCCCCTAATGAGGCTGGTAAATCCACCGTGCTCAAGGCGCTGCGTACCGCGCTAACCCTGCGGCACACCTCCAAAGCCCAGCCGTTCAAGGACCTGCTGCCTTATGGTGGAGGTTCACCCCATATTGGCGTGGCCTTTACATGGAAAGGTCAGTCCTGCTGGCTGGAAAAAAAGTTTGGCAGCAGCAGCCTCGCCCGGCTGGATCTGGGCGCTGAACGGTTTGATGGGGAGGAGGCGGAGGAACGCCTGCAAGCCCTGTTCGAACTGGAAAAGGTCAGTAAGTCCGAAGCGGCAGGGCTGTGGAACGCCCTACTGGTGGAGCAGGGTGAAAGCTTTGCCCAGCCTGCGCTGCAAGGGGCCGGGCGTGCCAGCCTTCAGGCCTGTCTGCAACAGAACATTCAGGGCGTAACCGGCACGGCCGAGGCCAGCGCCATGCTGGCTCTGGTCAGCAAACGGCTGGCCCAGTACCAGACCGCAACGGGCAAAACCAGCCAGCGCATGCGCCAGATACAGGAGGAGGGCGAGCAGGCCCGTGCTCTGGTGGCCACCCTTCTGGCCCGCAAGGAAGCTTTGCAGGAGGATATAAGCGGGCTGGAGCAGACCCGGCGCACGCTGGCCCAGTACAACAACCCTGAACGGCGCAGGCAGGACGAGGCAAAACTCGTGGCTTTGCGGCAGACGCGCGACCAGTTGCGCGGGCTTGTGGCGCAGGAGCAGGCAGCGCAGGCGCAACTCAGTGCGGCCGAGCAGAGTGTGCAGTATATTCAGGCCGAGCAGGACCGCCGCCAGACCCGCCGGGCAGATATTGCCCGGCTGGAGCAGGTTCTGGCCGATGCCCAAAGCGGGCATACCCAGCTCAGCCTTGCTGCGGGGGAGGCGGACCAGAAACTGGCTCATGCACAGGCCAGCCATAAAGCCGCTTTAAGTCGGCACCAGCAGGCCCGTACCATGGTGTCGCGCGTTATGCACAAGGCTGCTCTGGCGCATAACCAGCAGGCCATAGCGCAGGAGCGTGCCGCGTTCGAGCGGGCGAACGCCGCCTGTGCAAGGTTGGAAAAAGCACAGGCGGCCTTGCGCATCATGCCTGTGGATGCGGCCTTTATGCGCCGTCTGGCCAAGGCCATGCAGGCGGTGCATCAGGCACAGGCCAGCATGCAGGCGCAGGCCACACGGTTTGAGGCAACCCTGCTCCCGGATGCAGCAGGCACGGTATGGCTGAATGGCAACCCCTGCCCAGTTGGCCCCCTGTCCCTGACCGATGTGAGTGAACTGGTGGTGGACGGTGTGGGTCGCTTTACCATAACCCCCTCAACCCAGCAGAGTGACGCGCTGCATGCAGCCCTTGCTACAGCCCAAAGCGCGCTGGACAGTCTGTTGCAAGAGGTCGGTTGCCACAGTGTGGAGCAGGCTGAAAGCCAGCACGAGGCCCGCAGGCAGGCCGAGCGGGAAGTGGAGCAGGCCAGTGCCGAATGTATGGCGCTTTTATGTGTGCTCAAGCCCAACGATATTACCGCAGCTCTGGGCGCCCTGCGGCAGAAGCTGAACGAACGGGAAGCCCTTTTTGCCAAGGAGCAGGCCGCTCAGGCGGATTGCCCCGAAGATGAAGGCACTCCGCCGGATGTAGAGCAGGCCCGTGCGCAGGAGCAGGATGCACTTATGGCGGTGGAAGCCGCCCGCGCGCAGGAGCAGGAGGTGCTTACCCTGCACCGCATGGCCCATACCCGGCTGGAGCAGGCTCTTGCCCAGTTTGCACAGCAGCAGCTGGCGCTCCAGCGCGACCGGCGTGAACTGGACGTATGGGTTGAGCGCGAACCCGACCCGGCTTTGCAGACCCGCGCCACAAGCAGTGAGCAGGACAGGCAGCGCGCACAGGCCGAACTGGCCCGGATTGCCCATATACGCCAGCAGGAGGAACCGCTGAGCGTGGTGGAGCAGGGTATTCTCCGCCGCGAACAGGCTATGGAACACCTGCGCGAGCAGATTACGCGCCTGTCCGTGGACCAGACGGAGCGTGAAACACGGATCCGTCAGGCAGAAGGGGATGGGCTGGATGAACAGCTTGCCAGTGCGGAACGCCACGCAGCACAGGCGCAGGGGGAGCTGGAGGCATGGGAGCGCGAGCGCGCAGCCCTTGCGTTGCTGGAGGCTACGCTGCTTCAGGCCGAAACCACACAGACCGAGCGGTATCTGGCCCCGCTGGTGCAGGCCATGCAGCCCGCTTTTTCTGCCCTGTTCCGTGGGGCAACACTGGAGGTGGATACGCAGTTCGCCCTGACCGGCCTGACGCGCCAGCGCGCGGAGGAGGTAAAGGACCTGTCGGATGGCACAAGGGAACAGATAGCCGTGCTGGTCAGGCTCGGGTTTGCAGAATTGCTGCACAAACGCGGGGCCCCAGCCATTCTGGTGCTGGATGACGCGCTGAGTTTTTCAGACTCCCAGCGGCTGGAAACCCTGTTTGATGTGTTGTCCGATGCCGCAACGCGTTTGCAGGTCATACTACTGACCTGCCACGCGGAGCAGTTTACCCCCCTGCAGGGCAGGATGCTCAGCCTGCGCCCGATGGAGCGGTTTGTGGTTCCGAACTGATTACAGAACCGCGTTGAACTGAAGCCCCATAACGGCCGCATCGTGGAATACGGTGCTGCCACCGGGGCGGTTGATGTACTGGAAGTCCGGCTGCAGTGAAATACCGGGCGCTACGTGCGCGTTATAGAACACTTCATAAATGTTCTCGTGCGACTGAATGCCCCATACGGTACCCCACTGGTTGGAGGGGAAGGGCACACCGGCCATGCTTGCGGCTTCCTGCTGCAAGGTAGAGGCGCGGCTCATCAGCTCCCACTGGTACATGGCCCCCACACTATCCATCGGGCGGCCCCATTTGGCCCCGGTTTCCACCATACCAGCCCAGATATGGTGGGACATGGCGGTTGTGTGCCCATCGGCCCACATCCAGCCAGCCAGAGCGATCAGGCCGTTGGTTGGGCCATCCCCATTGCGGACCAGCATCTGGTCGGCCATGACCCATGCGCTGGCACGGCCTGCGCGGTAGCGTTTGGGCATGCCGGTTTCAATCCAGGCATTGCCGTGTATGTCATCGCGCAGGTCGGGGTAGCTGGAATTGTCATAGCCAAAACCGGCCTTGTAGTGCCCGTTCAGGTGGTCTTTGCCAAATTTGGGCAGCCAGCCCACTTCCACGGGGGAGGAGAACTTGCCCAGACCGTCCTGCGCCCATGCCCAGCCGGAAATACCGCCGTTAAACGCATGGGGGGAAACAGCAAACAGCCCACCCATAATATAGGTATCGCTTGTGGGCATCACGCGTGCCACAAACCCAAGGTTACCCGATGGCCAGTCACGCGCGCCTTCGGTGTATTTGGTGGGAGCGGGGTTACCGCACATGGCCACGTTCATGTACATACAGAACAGGGGGGAGGCGGCAAAAAAGCTGCCCGGCGGGATCCAGCCAGCACTGATGTCCACATGGTTATGGAAAAACGAATGCTCGGCATACAGGTAAACAAGGTGGGCCACCACGTTACCACGCGCGCCATAAATCTGCTGCACGCCGCCAATGGAGTCACCGATGTAATCCGTGCTCAGGTTCCGCCCATGGCCGTTCACAACCATCATGTGGGTCCAGAGGTTCTTGAACAGGTCCGTATTGGTCAGCTTGCCCCAGTCCACGTCCAGTTCAACACCAACCTGCCCCGCATTGGTCACGCCCTGCTTGCGACCCCCACGGAAGTTGCCTGCCAGTTCCTCATGCACATCGGCCAGAATGTGGATACCGTGGTTGAGCAGCCATGGCTGCGCACCGCCCCAGTCACCAAAAAAATGGTCCTTGCCATAGGGGGCAGAAAACAGGGGGCCGGGGTCTTCGACCAGATTGGCCTCGTTATCAACTTCCAGACTGGGTAAAAGACCAATAGAACTGTTGCCACCGGGCAGGAGTTGCGCCCGCGCGGGAAGGGCCGTGGCCAGAAGGGGGAAAAGGAAGGCAAAAAGCCAGAACGTGCGAAAAGGAAAAAAAATACGTTTGGTCATGATCCCAATTTTGTTGTCTTTGGATTGGTCTTGCGCGTGAGCGAAAAGATCAATCATGGTTTATCGGGGTGTAACAACCCCAATCCCTAAATGTTTTTTAGGGCCGATGCAGGCAAAAGGTTGCCTTTGAGGGCTTATTTTCTGCCCCAGACAGCTATTATTCATTCCCCTGATGCGTTTTTGCATCATACTTGCGGAGATATAACAGTCAGCCATGTCCAAGATAGATACGAACCGACCGTTTTTGCCTGTGCGTATTGCTGTTATGACTGTTTCGGATTCGCGCACACTGGAGACGGACACCTCCGGCGCAGCCCTTGTGGCGCGGGTTGAGGCCGCAGGGCACACCGTAGCAGCACGCACCATTGTTTCCGATGATGCGGACCTGATCGCAGCGCAGCTGAGCGCCTGGATTGCAGACCCGCTGGTGGATGTGGTCATCACCAATGGTGGCACCGGTGTAACCGGCCGGGATGTGACACCAGAAGCGTTCGAGCGCGTTATGGAAAAGCGCATAGAAGGCTTTGGCGAGCTGTTCCGTATGCTGTCTTACCAGAAAATCGGCACATCCACCATTCAGTCACGCGCTGTGGCAGGTGTTGCAGGCGGGACCTACCTGTTTGCGCTCCCCGGCTCCACGGGTGCGGTCAAGGATGGATGGGACGATATTCTGGTGTTCCAGCTCGATAGCCGCCACCGTCCGTGTAATTTTGTGGAACTGATGCCCCGCCTGCGCGAAGGGCTGAAGGAGACCTCTCACCATGACTGATGATGTAAAACTGCTGATGCTGGCAGGGGACTACGTAGAGGACTATGAGATTATGGTCCCGTATCAGGCCCTCTCCATGCTGGGATATACAGTGGATGTGGTCTGCCCGGACAAAAAAGCGGGAGACAAGGTTCTGACCGCCATCCATGATTTTGAAGGGGCGCAGACCTACAGCGAAAAACCCGGCCATGCCTTTACGCTGACCGCGGATTTTGCTGCGATCGACACGGATGATTATCTGGGTCTTATCGTTCCCGGTGGCAGAGCGCCTGAGTATCTGCGGCTTAACCCAAGGGTGCTTGAGATTGTGCGCGCTTTTGCGGACCGGCCTCTGGCGGCTATCTGCCACGGTGCACAGTTGCTGGCAGCGGCTGGGGTTATCAAGGGGCGCAAGGTTTCGGCCTACCCGGCATGCAAGCCGGAAGTGGAACTGGCTGGCGGCATTTATGCCGATATTGCCGTAACAGATGCCGTAACGGATGGTGAGCTGGTCAGTGCTCCCGCATGGCCTGCCCACCCGGCATGGCTTGCGCAGTTCCTGAAGGTGCTAGGCGCAAATATCAGCATTTAAGCCATGCCGCGCATGACCTGACCTGAGTTATGGGAGTGCGCTGGTCTGGCCTGCGCAGGCCCCCGGCCCCGTATGGGGTGCCGGGGGTGCTGGCAGTTTAGTAGCCGTTGACGGCGGGGCGGTTGAGGATTGCCATCAGCTCACGCCGGGTATCGGAATTGTCACGGAACACGCCCAGCATGGTGCTGGTGACCATGGACACGCCGGGCTTGTGCACGCCGCGTGTTGTCATGCACTCATGTGCGGATTCAATAATCACGGCCACGCCTTGAGGCTCAAGCACGTCATTAATGGTGTTGGCGATCTGGGCGGTCATGCGCTCCTGAATCTGGAGGCGGCGGGCATAGGCGTCCACCACGCGGGCCAGTTTGGAAATACCGACAACCCGCTGGCGCGGCAGGTAGGCAACATGGGCCCGGCCAACAATAGGGGCCAGATGGTGCTCGCAGTGGCTTTCAAAGCGAATGTCACGGAGCAGAACAATCTCGTCATACCCATCGACTTCGGAAAAAGTCCGGCGGAGCAGGTTGGCCGGGTCAATGGCATAGCCTGAAAAAAAGTCGGTATAGGCACGGGCAACACGGGCGGGTGTGTCCAGCAGACCCTCACGCGTTGGGTCATCGCCAGCCCAGCGCAGCAGGGTGCGTACTGCCTGTTCGGCTTCCTGTTGGGTGGGGCGGTCTGTGTTGTGCTCAGGCACGCTCATGCCGGTCTCCTGCTTTGGTTATTGGAGCTGGTGGTTCTGGAAAGGGCTATCCAGGCTGAAGGCGGGAATGGTCACGTCAAACCGGGTGCGGTCCGTGGTGGCTTGCAACAGGTAGGACCCGCGCATGAACCCCCCGGGCGTGGAAAGGGACGCGCCAGATGTATATTCGTAAAGCGTACCGGGCTGGATAATGGGCTGCTCCCCTACAACACCCTGCCCATGCACATGCTCCGTGCGGCCGGATGTGTCGGTAATATGCCATGTCCGCTCAAGCAGTTGCACCGGTCTGTTGCTGTCGTTGCCAATGCGGATACGGTACACCCAGCAGTAACTGTGCTCATCCGGCTCGGACTGGTCAGACAGCCAGAAGACCTGCACCAGCACACGAATGCCATCGGTCACGGCTTCGTACACAGGGAGGGGGGAGAACAGTTCGTTCAGAGCTTCTTCCGGGGATTGTGGAAGGGGGGCAACGGCCCAGTCGGCCATGGGTCTCCATGCTCCTGCAAAATGGAAAGAGGTTCGGCCCTGATCAGCCGTTCCGTGTGCTAGGTCCGCATTGGGTGCGAGAGCGTGCCAGTATCATGAACATGGGGGTTGTGCAAAGCTGCATCCAGTAAGGGGGATGCAGGCCATGCCCCTCTGGTGCCCCTTTGGCCATGGCCCTTGCCCCTAGGTGGATGGGGGCAGGCCATGGCCGGGCAGGCGTGTGTCGTGCTTACAGCGCCTTGAGTGCGGCAACGCCGCGCGCCAGATCGTCTATCAGGTCCGCGCTGTCTTCAAGGCCGACGGAAAAGCGGATGGCGCCATCCGTAATGCCAAGGGCTGCGCGTTCTTCGGGGCTGATCTTGGAGTGCGTGGTGGTGGCCGGGTGGGTCACCAGCGAGCGGGAATCCCCCAGATTGTTGGAAATGGCGATCAGTTGCAGAGCGTTCATGAACGCAAAGGCTTCTTTTTGCCCGCCTTCCACTGCAAAGGCGACAAGTGTGCCGTTGCCGCTCATCTGGCGCTGGGCCAGTTCGTATTGCGGGTGGTCCTTGCGGCCGGGGTAGCGCACCATCTTGATCCCCGGAGCCGATGCCAGATAATCCGCCACTGCGGCGGCATTGCGGGCCATGGCTTCCACACGCAGGGACAGGGTTTCCAGCCCCTTGAGCATGACCCATGCGTTAAAGGGGGAAAGTGCATTGCCGGTGTTGCGCGTAAAGGGCTGGAGGGTTTCGGTTATCCAGTCCTTGCGGCCCAGCACGGCACCACCCAGCACACGGCCCTGACCATCAATGTGCTTGGTACAGGAATAAACCACCACATCCGCGCCCAGTTCGAGCGGTTTCTGGAAGATGGGGGAGGCAAACACATTGTCCACAACCACAATTGCACCCGCTTTGTGGGCACGCTCGGAAATGGCTGCAATGTCGAGAATATCGAGCATGGGGTTGGAGGGGCTTTCCAGCAGCACCGCATCCGTGGGGACAGACAGGGCCTCATCCCATTCCGCCAGATTGCCGCCATCCACAAACACGGTTTCCACGCCGTAGCGGGGCAGCAGGTGGTTTACAATCCAGTGGCAGGAGCCAAACAGCGCGCGGGAGGCCACAACACGCCCGCCCGCCGTAACGTGGGAGAGCAGGGCGGAGGAAACAGCCCCCATGCCCGTTGCCGTGGTTACGCAGGCTTCTGCCCCTTCCAGATCCGCCAGACGGGCTTCTAGTGCAGCGGTGGTGGGGTTGCCAAAACGGCTGTACTGGTAGTGCGTAACCTCACCCGTAAAGGTTTTGGCAGCCTGTTCGGCGTTGTCATACACAAAGCCGGAAGTCAGGAAGAGGGCTTCGCTGGTTTCACCATATTCGGTGCGCTCCAGACCGGCATGGAGCTGGCGTGTGGCAGGGCGCCACGCCTTGGAAGGGGATGTCTGGTTATCACTCATGGGACTTGTATCCGGTTCTTTCGTGTCTGATCCACACCTTGGGGCAGGCGCAGGGCATGCGTCCATCCGTGGGGGTGCATCTCTCAAATTGACCGTGGAAACCATGACGTCGGGTTATGCGCGCCGTCAAAGCCTCTTTAGCGCGTTTCTTTTACCTCGCCGCAAGCCGGCCTAACAAATCACGAGGGAAGGTTTCGTGCAGAAACATTCTGCCTTCTGGTTAGTCCCGCTCCTTATCATTCGTCAAGAATGTATTTTAGCGTTTTTCCGTCATATTCCACAAATCAGAGCTGTGGTTTTGGCTAGAGCAGGGCTTGCAGCAGGGGAATAAACGGCAGATCGGCCTCAGGCATGGCGTAGCTGCGCAGATCAGCCGGGGCTACCCACGCCAGTTTCTGCCCCTCACGCGCGGTGGGGGTGCCATGCCAGCGGCGGCAGATATATAGCGGCATCAGCAGGTCAAAGCCGGGGTAGGCGTGCGAGGCAAATGTAAAGGGTGCCAGGCATGCGCGCGACATATCCAGCCCCAGTTCCTCATGCAGTTCGCGCACAAGAGCGGCCTCTGGTGTTTCTCCCGCTTCCACCTTGCCGCCGGGGAACTCCCATAGACCGGCCATGCTTTTGCCCTCCGGCCTGCGGGCGAGCAGAATACGGCCCTGTGCATCTATTAACGCGGCGGCGGAAACCAGCACCAGCTTGCGCTGTGTGGTGGTGGGGGCTGTGCTCATGTCCAGATCAGTCCGGTTGGCTTCCATCATGGCAACAGGCAGTTCCGTGCCACGGGCGGTAAACATCTGCCGGTCAGTGCCACAATGGCGGAAGCCTGCGTGTTCAAGAACGCGGATGGAGGCAGGGTTATCCTGTGCTGCCGTTGCGCGCAGGGCGGTAATATCCAGATGCGCCAGTGCCCAACGCGTCATGCGGGTGGCGGCATGGGTGGCAATGCCCTGCCCCCAGTAGGGGCGGCCAACCCAGTAGCCCAGAATACCCACACGCCCTACCTGCGGCATGGTGTGAATGCGCACCCCAATGCAGCCCATAAAAGCCCCGTCGGGTGCGGTTATGGCAAAATGATAGCCTTCGCCACTGGCCTGCATCTGGCAGGTGGAGGCGATCCAGCTATCCGCCAGATCCCGGGGGTAGGGGAAGGGCAGGCGGCTGAGCATGCGCACCACCTCCCAGTCATTGACCAGGTGGTGCAGGGTTGTTGCATCATCAGGGTGGAGCGGGCGCAGGCGGCATGGACCCGCATCCAGTAACAGTGGTCCGGTATCAGGCATGAGACTCGCTGGCAGGGGGAATGCCACATTCAACCAGCAAAGCCCGGAGCGCGTTAATTACGGGGAAGACCTCCACATTGTGGTCCCCGCCCAGTTCGCGCCATGCGTTCTGCTCTAGTTCAACAATCTCGCGGTCTTCGGCAAAAATCCGCTCGGTAAACGCAACAAGCAACGGCCATGCCATATCCAGAATACCGGGGATTTTGGGGCGTTTGACCGAGAGCAGGCCAAAGGTCCGGTTGGTCAGTTCATCAGCACTCTGGGGGGTGTACACAATCCACAGGTCCATTACCGGGTCTTCATCCCCGGTCTGGATGCGCAGGGTCTGGTAGGGGTATTCCGTGCGGATGGTCATGACATCGCGGTGCTGGAATTTTTCCGACACGTCACGCCGCTCGCCAAAAATCAGGGCTTCGCCAAAGGGCTGTTTGCCCCCTGTGCGCGCAAAGCTGTAGCGGGCTTCCACCAGACCGGGCTCGCGCTTCTGGCCCAAAAAGCGGGGCTTCATCTGGCCCATCTGTTTGGAGTGCATGAACTGGTGGTTCATATCCATCAGGTTTTCATGCATGAAGCTGTAGTGGCAGCCAACGGTGCGGCCAAAATAGCGGGTTTTGTAGGCGGGGCTATCCGCCCTTGCCAACTGCGGGGCCAAGGGCACGCTATCGGCTTTTTCCGGGTCGCCGGGAAAAACAAAGATCATGCCGTTCTGTTCGCGGCAGGGGTAGGTACGTACCCCGTTGGGCAGCTTGCCCTTGCCCAGATAAGGTACGTCAATGCACCGGCCGGAGCGGCCATAGGCCCAGCCGTGGTAGCAGCATTTGACCGAACTGCCCGCAACAACCCCTTTGCTGAGCGGCACCTGCCGGTGGGCGCAGCGGTCTTCCAGCGCAAAAATGGGGCCGTCCACCGGGCGCACCAGAGCTATGGGCTGGCCAGCGTAACGCGTGCCTATGGTTTTTCCGGGTTTGAGTTCGCGCGACCATGCAACCGGGTACCAGTAGTCCGGGTTGGAGCGTACCCTGCGTATGTCCGTTGTGTTCGGGCGTGTTTCGGCCCCAAAGGACGTATCATCAGAATTGGGCGGTACTGTCTGGTTCATGTCGCCTCGAATCAGGGGAACCCCCACGGCATCGGGCCGATGCCGCCATTTGCGAACGCTATCTCAACTCATACCCATGTGGGATGCAAGACCATTGGGGCCGGTTGCGCAAATTAATGCGCCGCCAGTTCGGCTGTCAGGGCCTCTATGAACTGGTATGCCACACGGCCCGAGCGGCTGCCACGGGTAATGGCCCATTCATTGGCGCGGGCCAGCAGCACATCGGCGGAAATGGGCAGGTTGCGCGCCTGAGCATAGGTCTGGACCATATCGGTATAGGTATCCTGCTCGCAGGCATGGAAGCCAAGCCACAGGCCAAACCGGTCGGAGAGGGAGACTTTTTCTTCCGTGGCTTCGGAGGGATTGATGGCGGTTGAGCGCTCGTTTTCTATCATGTCGCGCGGCATCAGGTGGCGGCGGTTGGATGTGGCATAGAACAGAACATTCTCCGGCCGCCCGGCAATGCCGCCATCCAGCACGGATTTGAGGGCTTTGTAATCCCGGTCTTCTTTTTCAAACGACAGGTCATCACAGAACAGAATGAAGCGGCGGTGGTTCTCACGCAGCAGGCTGAGCAGCAGGGGCAGGCTTGTCAGGTCCTCACGCTGGATTTCTATGAGTGCTACCAGCCCCTTGCCCGGCGTGCAGGGTTTGCCGTCCACCTGGTTGACCAGCGCATGCGCCCCCTTGACCAGCGAGGACTTGCCCATACCGCGCGCCCCCCACAGCATGGCGTTGTTGGCGGGCAGGCCGTGGGCAAAATGGCGCGTGTTTTCCAGCAGAATGCGCCGTTGCAGGTCTATGCCCTGCAACAGGTCCACGCGAACATGGGCTACATGGGGGATGGGCAGCAGCCGCCCGCGTTCTGGCAGCCAGACAAAAGCATCCGCCGTATCCACCCCTTCCAGCGTTGCGGGGGGAGGGGAAAGGCGCTCCAGAGCCGCGGCAATACGGTCCAATGCTGGCAGCAGGGTCTGGTCCATCGGCTTTTATTCCTTATTAAAGGTCTTTCTGGCGGTCTTTCGTCAGCATGGGAGCTTGACGCGGGAGGATTGAAAATTATGGTCACTTCTTCTGTTTTCGCAACCAGCCATTGTTGAAGGTCTGTACCCTTATGTCCAATTTTCTTATCCCCGCTGCTTACGCCCAGACAGCCGGAGGCTCTGGCGGTGCTTCGGGCATTATGTCCTTTTTGCCGTTCGTGGCTGTTTTTGCCATCATGTACTTTCTGCTCATCCGCCCCCAGCAGCAGCGCCAGAAGCAGCTTAAATCCGAGCTTAAGGCCCTGCGCCGTGGCGACCGGATTGTAACAGCCGGTGGTGTGATCGGTGTTGTGCAGCGCACCAAGGAAGAGTCGAACGAAGTGGAAGTGGAAATCGCACCCAACGTGCGCGTTATGGTCATGCGCGAAACCATTTCCACCGTGCTGACCAGCACAGCCAAACCCGCCAACGACTAAGCCCCAGCCGGGGCTGGTTAGCGTTACAGGAACGAGACGGGGTCTATATCCACCTCAACGCGCACGTGCCTGTCCAGTGGAACCAGCCCCAGCCAGCGGTGCAGAATAGGTTGCACCGCAATGCTGCGCCATGTGCGGAGCAGCAACCGGCGGCGGTGCCGCCCGCGCAGGATGGCAAGCGGGGCCGGAGCTGGCCCCAGTACCTGAATACCCTCCCCATACGGGGCGGTGCGGCCAAAGCGGGCAGCGGCATCATCCGCCGCCTGAGGTGTGTCCGCGCTGATGATCAACGCCGCCAGCCGCCCATAAGGCGGCCAGAAGCCGGGGCGGCGCTGTTCGGCCTCCTGCTCCATGAACTGGTCAAAATCGCCCGAAAGCAGGGCCTGCATAACCGGGTGTTCGGGCGTGTAGCTTTGCAGCACCACGCGCCCCGGTGCGCTGGCGCGGCCCGCGCGGCCTGCAACCTGATGCAAAAGCTGGATCGTGCGTTCCCCGGCCCGCAGGTCCGCCCCCCCAAGCCCCAGATCGGCATCCACAATGCCAACCAGTGTCAGATGGGGGAAGTGCCAGCCCTTGGCTACAATCTGGGTGCCAATAATCAGGTCCACTTCACGGCGGGCAATTTTGGCAACTGCTTCTGCGGTGGCGGCAGGCCCCCCAAGCGTATCGCTCGACATGACAAGAATACGCGCATCGGGGAAGCTCTGGCGGGCCTCCTCGGTTATGCGCTCAATCCCCGGGCCAATGGCGGTCAGGCTGTGTTCGGTTTTGCAGTTCGGGCATACGGGGGGCATGGGCTCCGTATGGTCGCAGTAGTGGCAGCTCAGCACCTGCCGGTTGCGGTGTTCCACCAGCCATGCGGTGCAGTGCGGGCATTCCATGCGGTGGCCACAGGTGCGGCACAGCGTAAGGGGTGCGTACCCCCGGCGGTTAAGGAACAGCATGGCCTGCTCCTCCCGCCCTAATGTGGCGGCGATGTCTTCCACCAGTCTGGGGGAGAGGAACAGCCCGCGTTCAGGCGGGGCCTCCCGCATGTCCAGCAGGTGGGTTTGCGGCAGGGATGCGCCGCCGTGGCGGGTGGGCAGCACAAGGCGCTGGTAGCGCCCGGCCTGTGCATTGGCCAGAGTTTCCAGGCTGGGGGTGGCGGATACCACCACAGCGGCAAACCCCGCCAGCCTTGCACGCACCACGGCCATGTCCCGCGCGTTGTAGATTACGCCTTCTTCCTGCTTGAACAGGGATTCGTGCTCCTCATCCACAATAATCAGGCCGAGGTTGCAAAAAGGCAGGAACAGCGCTGAGCGTGCGCCCACAACCACCGTGGCGGACCCATCGGCCGCTCCCAGCCAGGTCTGGCGGCGGGCCTTCTGCCCGATTTCGGAGTGCCAGACAGCGGGGCGCACGCCAAAGCGGCGGGTAAACCGGTCCATCCACTGGGCGGACAAGGCAATTTCGGGCAGGAGCACAAGGGCCTGTTGCCCCTGTTCCAGACAGGCGGCTATGGCTTCTAGGTAGATTTCGGTCTTGCCCGAGCCTGTTACCCCTTCAAGCAGGGTTACGGAAAATTTTTTGTCCTGCACGCTGTGGCGCAGGGCTGTAGCGGCTTCTTTTTGCGCTCCTTCCAGCACAGGCGGGTGGTGCAGCGGGTCGGGCTGGGCAAAGGGACTGGCAGGTTCAAGCAGGACCGGGCGGAGTGCTCCTGCATCTGCCAGCCCTTTAACCACACCGGCACTGACCTCTGCCGCACTGGCAATATCGGTTGTGGTGCGGGGGCGGCCATCCGCCATAAGGGCCAGCACCTTCTGCCGCGCTGGGGTTAGGCGCAGTTCTTCCGGTGGGGTGGGGGGAGCGATCCAGCCCATGGCGGGGGCAGGCGTGGCCCCTTTCATGTGCAGGCGCAGGGTCATGGCCAGTACCATGCCGGGGGGGGAGAGCGTATAGGCGGCCACCCAGTCCACAAACCGGCGGAGTTCGGCATTAAGCGGAGGCAGCTCCAGCCGTTCGGCTACGGCACGCAGGCGGTTATCAGCCACTGTTTTGGCGGGCGTAGGGTGGGCAAGGTCTGGTGGCAGGGTGGTGTGTGTGTCCCAGACCACGCCGGTCTGGCGGCGGTTGCCCAAGGGTACGCTCACAATATCGCCCGGCTTGAGCGCCATGCTGGCAGGGGCTTTGTAGTCAAAGGGGCCAGTAAACGGCATGGGCAGCAGGACAGGCACGCGCAGCCCTCCCGTTCTGGGCTGGTCCGCGCCGGAGGCATGCGTAGAAGAAGGGGGAGGAGCCACTGCCATGCCCTTATGTTTAAGCGCGCAGCAGCGCAAAGAACAGGGGTTGTCTGTTGGGCTTTTTGCCCGAACGTAGGATAGAAGGAAGCAGAAGGCAGGAGGCACATAGGCATGACGGCCGAAGACGCAGTGCAAAAATTTCTGGCATGGATGGCGGTGGAAAAACGGGCCTCCCTTTTGACCATAGATGCCTATCGGGGGGATCTGGCCCGTTTTCTGGCTTTTATGACCACACATCTGGGTGGCCCACCGGCCATGAGCGGGCTTGCCAGCATAACCCTGCGCGACCTCCGGGCATGGCTTGCGCATGAGGTGGCACAGGCGCAGGAGCAGGCCAGCCGCCCCCATGCGCGCCGGAGTACGCCAGACCAGGCTGCCCGCACCCGAGCACGCCGGGTTTCTGCTCTGCGGTCATTTTTTAAATATCTGGCACGCAGGGAAGGGGTGGAGAATCCGGCGGTCTCGCTGTTACGCCTGCCCCGTACCAAAAAAACACTGCCCCGCCCTCTGGCGCGCGAAGATGCACTGGCCGCCCCGGATGATATTGCCAGTATGGCTCACACCCCCATGGAGGAGCAGCGGAACGCCACCCTGTTCCTGCTGCTATATGGCTGTGGACTACGGATTTCTGAAGCGCTGAACCTGAATATTGCTGACCTGCACACCATGGAAGGCAGTGGCGTCCTGCGTATTCACGGCAAAGGGGGCAAGGAGCGACTGGTGCCCGTGCTCCCTGCCGTGTGCAAGGCGCTGGAAGCATGGCGTAAACGCCACCCCGCCCCCGCGCCGGACAGCCCGTTATTTGTCGGGGTTCGTGGGGGGCGCCTGCAACCTGCTATTGCCCAGAAGGCCATGCGGGAATGGCGGGTCAGCAACGGGCTGCCCGAGCACGTAACCCCCCATGCCCTGCGCCATTCCTTTGCCACCCATTTAATGGAAGGGGGGGCAGACCTGCGCGTTATTCAGGAACTGCTGGGCCATGCCAGCCTGTCCACAACACAACGTTACACACTGGCGGATGAGGCACGGTTGCTGGATGTCTGGACGCGTGCGCATCCACGTGCGCAAATGGAGCATAACGCCCATAAAAAAGAAGGTTGAGGGTTATGATCACCACAGCACACCGCACCCCGTGGCCGGAAATAGAACCCTACGCGCAGGGGTATCTGGATACCGGGGAGGGGCATCAGGTTTACTGGGAGCAGTGTGGTAACCCCGATGGTATTCCGGTTGTGTTCCTGCATGGTGGGCCCGGTGGTGGGTGTTCGGCAGCGCAACGCCAGATGTTTGACCCGGCCCGCTACCGCATTGTGCTGTTTGACCAGCGCGGGTGTGGGCGCTCGCGCCCGCATGCCTCGCTTGAGGCCAATACAACATGGCATCTGGTGGCCGATATTGAACGCCTGCGGACCCTGTTCGGGCTGGAAAAATGGGCTGTTTTTGGCGGATCATGGGGGTCCACGCTGGCTCTGGCCTACGCCCAGACCCACCCTGAACGCGTGAGTGCTCTTATGCTGCGCGGCATTTTTACCCTGCGTAAGGCCGAACTGCTCTGGTATTATCAGGAAGGAGCATCCTGGCTGTTCCCCGATAAGTGGGAGGATTTTGTGGCCCCAATCCCCCCCGAAGAGCGGGGAGACATGATGGGCGCTTACCGCAAACGCCTGATTTCGGACAATGTTGAGGAACGGCTGGCCGCCGCGCGGGCGTGGAGCCTGTGGGAAGGGCGAACCCTGACCCTGCTCCCCTGCCCGGAAATGGAACACCAGCATGATGAGGCCGATTATGCACTGGCTTTCTCACGCATAGAAAACCATTACTTTGTTCACGGTGGCTGGCTTGAGGAAGGTCAGCTTATCGCCAATGTGGCGCGTATCCGCCATATTCCCACCGTGATCGTGCAGGGGCGGTACGATATGGCAACCCCGGTGCGCACGGCATGGGACCTGCATAGGGCATGGCCCGAGGCGGATTTTCAGCTGGTCGATGCCGCAGGCCACGCCCTGTTTGAACCCGGTATTCTTACCGCCCTGCTCAACGCCACGGACCGTTTTGCACAGGAACTGGCATGACACATCGGCACGGCAGGCAGAAGACCCCGCGGGGGTGGCGGTACTGTGCCACCGCTGCGGCTGTTGTTGTGGGTATGGGAGCAGGGGCTCATGCCGCCAGTGCCCAGTCCTGCCATAAGCTGATGGCGCGTGTGGCCTTGCGCAATGATCTGGGTTTTTTGAATAGTCCGGTCAGCCTGAACGGCCACGCCGCACGCATGATTGTGGATACAGGCTCGGAAGGGAGCCTGCTCTCGCCCGAGGCCGCAGCTTTGTTTGATACGCAACTGGACCGCTCCATGCATACCATGGTGCATGGCACGGGTGGGGCTGGGCGTATTGTGCCCAATGCGGTGGTGCGGTCCTTTAAAATGGGCGGGCTGGAGTTTGGCCCGGTCTCCATCCCCGTGGATGCACTGCCTGCTGTGCCGCGCACGGAACCCGCGGTGGAAGGGCTGGTGGGGGGGGACCTGCTCTCACGCTATGATGTGGAGTTTGATGTAGCACAGGGCACGCTCTCTTTCTGGTCCGCAAGCACGCCCGGCTGTTCCGGGCCGGAGGGGTGGCGCTACATCTACCGTGCGGTTCCGTTGCAGAATGCGGGGGAGCGGGTTATTGCCCGCGTGGAACTGGATGGCCATGCCCTGCAGGCGCTGGTGGATAGTGGGGCGCGCTCGTGCATTGTCTCAACCCAGGCGGCGGAGCGTATGGGCGTAAGCCAGCACACGCTGGCTACCGACCCCGGCGGGCTGACAACCGGCGTGGATGGCCACCAGCAAACCTACCACTGGCATAAATTTGGCATGATGCAGATTGGACAGGAGCAGGAAAAATCTCCCGTGCTCACAGTTGCTCCGGTGCAGGACACGGTAGATATGCTGCTGGGTGCGGACTGGTTTGCCGCCCATAAGGTATGGATTTCATACCGCACGCATATGCTCTACGTCATGCCCGTAACAGGGCGTACCCGCTAGAGCGCCGGTCTGGCGCGTTGATCATCAGGGGCTTTGGGCGGGCAGGCTGTTATAGGCCGCCGTCAGTGTTGGGGGGATTTCTTCCCCAACACTGAACGGGGTTTGGGGGCGTTATTCGCCCTTGAGACGCTTGTTGCAGACGCTGTAATAACCGCCGCCTTTTTCAATCCACTTCAGCCCGCCATTGGCGTTGCTGGCCTTATTGGCGTTGTACTGGTCAAGGCAGGTCTGCATACGGGCCTTGCCAGCGCTGAGCTTGGCGTATTGCGGCGCAACTGCGCTAGGCAGGGTTGCGTTGGAAGGGGCGACTTCCGTGGCGGCTACGCTTTTGGCAGGTTTGGGCGCTTCAGCACTGGCAGGTGTTGCCGGTGTGGCGGCTTTGGGGGCGGCGCTTGCCGGAGTGGTGGCAACATCGCACGAACTGGCCTTGAATTCCTTGAAGGACTGACCCTTGAGCGTGTTGGCGGTTTTGGCCTCCTTGAACTTCTCGTGGCACTCCTTCACCGTCATGGCGTGGGCGCTGGGGAGGGAAAGGGCTGTGGCACAGCCAAGCAGCAAAGCGGCCAGTCCGGTGCGGGCTACAACAGTCATGAATAGACCTCATGCAAGGAGGATAATAGCGCGGCAGCCCCATGCTGCCAGCGTTCCATCAGTATCATGAAAAATCATGCGCAAGAAATGCAAGCCTTAAGGCTTTTTGTGCGTAGCAGAAAATTAATATCAAAATGTGCTGGTGCTGGTGCTGGTGCTGGTGCTGGTGCTGGTGCTGGTGCTGGGTAGCCCGTGTTTGGCGTACTTGCCCGACCAGAGTGCGTGTTTAGTCCTCAAACCGGGCAGAGCGGGTGCGCTTTATGCTGGCGCGGTGGGCTTTGCCGTCCAGCCTGCGCTGGCGTGCGGCCCGACCCGGGCGCGTGGCTACCCTGAAGGCAGGGCGGTGGGCGGCCTCGCGGATCAGGGCTACCAGCCGTTCTATGGCATCCTCACGGTTGCGTATCTGTGTTCTGAAGCGCCGGGCGGTTATGACAATAACGCCCTCCCGTGTCGCGCGGGTCCCAGCCAGTTCCAGCAGCCGCACACGGATCCGCTCGGGGAGAGAAGGGGAGCGTGCGGCATCAAAACGTAATTGCGCAGCCGTTGCGACCTTGTTCACGTTCTGCCCACCGGGGCCGGATGCCAGAATATAACTGACCTCCAGTTCGGATTCAGGCAGGGAAAGTGCGGGAAGGATCGGAATGGCCATAAGCGGGGCATAGCATGGTTTGCCTGCCGGTGTGTGCCCTGCACCCATAAAAAAAGCCCCCATGCCAGAGCATGGAGGCTTTTTGCCCAAAAGGCGGAGAGGTTAACGGATCAGTTGTTAATCCGCTCACCATGCAGGGACATATCCAGCCCTTCCAGTTCCTGATCCGCGGTGACGCGCAGACCCATGACCAGATCAATGGCCTTGAGGATGATGAAGGAGGCAAAAGCACACCAGACAATGGTCACCAGCACCGCTTCGCTCTGGACAACAAGCTGGTGCAGCGAGCCAACAATACCCGAGGGGTTGGCATCGGTTGCGGAAAGCGGGCCATAGGCCAGCACGCCGGTCAGCAGCGCACCAACAATGCCGCCCACACCATGCACGCCAAAGGCATCCAGGCTGTCGTCATACCCCATCATGTGCTTGAGGGAGGTTGCACCCCAGTAGCAGACAACACCCGTGATCAGGCCGATAACCAGTGCGCTGCCCGGCAGCACAAAGCCAGCTGCGGGGGTAATGGCAACCAGACCGCCAACAGCACCGGAGATTACGCCCAGAACAGTCGGTTTGCCCGAACGCAGCCACTCCGCCAGCATCCACGATACGCCAGCACCAGCGGCGGCAATCTGGGTTGCAGCCATGGCCATGCCTGCACGGCCGTTGGCACCAACAGCGGAACCTGCGTTAAAGCCAAACCAGCCAACCCACAGCAGGGCAGCACCAATGACAGCGTAGGTCAGGTTGAAGGGGGAAAGATCGTCCTGCCCGTAACCCTTGCGGCGACCAAGCACCAGAGCGCAGACCAGACCGGCAACACCGGCGTTGATATGGACAACCGTGCCACCTGCAAAGTCAGCCGTACCAAGGCCAGCCAGCCAGCCGATCGGGCTCCAGACCCAGTGCGCAATGGGGGCATACACCACCAGAGACCACAGGATGGAGAACACGCACATGGCGCTGAACTTCATGCGTTCTGCGTAAGCGCCGGAGATCAGCGCGGGGGTGATAATGGCAAAGGTCATCTGGAACATCATGAAGATGCTCTCAGGAATGGTCATGGTGGTGGCGTTGGGGCTATCCGCACCCAGTGTAAAGCCAACATCCGCACCATTATGGATATGCGCGCCAATACCGTTGAGCAGCACGCGGGAGAAGCCACCAATCCACGGAGACCCGGTTGTAAAGGCGAGGGAATACCCCGCGACCATCCATACGATGGACATGATGCAACACAGGGCAAAGGACTGCATGAGCGTTGCCAGCACGTTTTTCTTACGCACCATGCCGGCATAGAACAGGGCAAGACCGGGGATGGTCATCATAAGCACCAGTGCGGTGCTGGTGAGCATCCATGCCGTATCCCCCGTGTCTATGGGTGGGGGGGCGTCTGCGGCATAAGCCTGGGAGCAGCCAAGGGCTGCTACAAGACAGGCCGACAGAACAGCCGTGGTCTTGCGAATAACTGGACCTCTCGCCGGATTGACAGCTTGGAAGGGTCGCGCTGACATGATGATGCGTTCTCCTTAAAATACGCAGCCATTGACGCTCGCCAGATTCGTGTAAGGAGCGATGGGCCTAATCTTATTGTATCTATTCCGGAATGACCGGGGTGGCAATCCAGTTTGATACCGAATTGTTTCACAATCTGATTTGTGGCTGAAAAAAGCCACAAAAAAAGAGGTCGCTGCTGCGGCCAGCTCAAATAAAAAAAGGCGTGCAAACCATAATGGTCTGCACGCCCTTATACCTGTTCTGGGGGATAATGGAGGCACTGGACGGACCAGTACCTCCAAAACCCTTAAAAACCGGTTTGGGTAACTTAGAAGTCCATGCCACCCATGCCGCCCATGTCAGGACCGCCAGCAGGGGCTGCCTTCTTTTCGGGGCGTTCAGCAACCATGGCTTCCGTGGTGATCAGCAGGCCAGCAACAGAGGCTGCATCCTGCAGAGCGGTACGGACAACCTTGGCCGGGTCAATGATACCGGCTTCAACCAGGTTCTTGTATTCGCCAGCCTGTGCGTCGAACCCGAAGTTGTAGTCAGCGTTTTCGAGCACCTTGTTGGCGACAACCGCACCATCTTCACCCGCGTTGAGGGCGATCTGGCGCAGGGGAGCCTGCAGGGCGCTGAGGATGATGTTGCCACCAACGCGCTGGTCGTCGTTGTGGTAGTGCAGGTTGGCAAGAGCCTTGGTTGCGCGGGCCAGAGCCGTACCACCACCGGGAACAATGCCTTCTTCAACTGCTGCGCGGGTTGCGTGCAGGGCGTCGTCCACGCGGTCCTTGCGTTCCTTCACTTCGATTTCCGTGGAGCCGCCAACGCGGATCACGGCAACACCGCCAGCCAGTTTGGCCAGACGTTCCTGCAGCTTTTCACGGTCGTAGTCAGAGGAGGTTTCCTCGATCTGCGCACGGATCTGCTTGACGCGGCCCTTGATGTCGTCGCCGTTGCCAGCACCGTCAACAATGGTCGTGTTTTCTTTGTCGATGTGAACCTTCTTGGCGGTGCCAAGCATGTTCAGCGTAACCGTTTCGAGCTTGATGCCGAGGTCTTCGCTGATAACCTGACCACCGGTCAGGATCGCGATGTCTTCCAGCATGGCCTTGCGGCGGTCACCGAAGCCAGGAGCCTTGACAGCAGCAATCTTGAGGCCACCGCGCAGCTTGTTGACAACCAGGGTTGCCAGCGCTTCGCCATCAACATCTTCCGCAATGATCAGCAGCGGACGGCCGGACTGAACAACAGATTCCAGCAGCGGCAGGATCGGCTGAAGAGAAGAGAGCTTCTTTTCGTGGATCAGGATGTAGGGGTTTTCCAGATCGGCCGTCATCTTTTCCGGGTTCGTCACGAAGTACGGAGAGATGTAGCCACGGTCGAACTGCATGCCTTCAACCACGTCCAGTTCGGTCTGGAAGTGCTTGGCTTCTTCAACGGTGATAACGCCTTCGGAGCCAACTTTCTGCATGGCTTCGGAGATCATCTTGCCGATTTCGGATTCACCGTTGGCAGAGATGGTGCCGACCTGAGCGGTTTCCGCCGGGGTGGTAACTTTTTTGGCGTTCTTCTTCAGCTCTTCAACAACCACGGCAACGGCTTTGTCCACACCGCGCTTGAGGTCCATCGGGTTCATGCCAGCGGCAACGGCCTTCAGGCCTTCGCGCACAATGGCCTGAGCCAGAACGGTTGCAGTGGTCGTGCCGTCACCAGCAACGTCATTGGTCTTGGATGCTACTTCACGCAGCATCTGTGCACCCATGTTTTCGAACTTGTCAGCCAGTTCGATTTCCTTGGCGACGGAAACGCCGTCCTTGGTGATGCGGGGTGCGCCGAAGCTCTTGTCCAGAACAACGTTACGGCCTTTGGGGCCGAGTGTTACCTTTACGGCGTCAGCCAGAATGTCCACGCCGCGCAGCATACGCTGGCGTGCGTCTGCACCAAACTTTACGTCTTTGGCAGCCATTGAATTTCTCCTGTGAAGATCTTTTGTAAGTTTACGGTCGGATCAGTGCGGATCAGGCTGCAACAATGCCCAGAATGTCGCTTTCCTTCATGATCAGCAGCTCTTCGCCGTCGATCTTCACTTCCGTGCCGGACCACTTGCCGAACAGAACGCGGTCACCGGCCTTGACATCAAGCGCCACAATCTGCCCCTGCTCGTTGCGCGCACCCGCGCCAACAGCAACCACTTCGCCTTCCATAGGCTTTTCTTTGGCCGTGTCGGGGATGATGATGCCACCGGCGGTCTTCTGTTCGCCTTCAAGGCGCCGTACAACTACCCGGTCGTGTAAGGGACGAAACTTCGTCATTATGGATCACTCCACATTCATTTGCTGTGATGGCGCCCTTTGTCAGAAAGCAGCGCCACCCGTTTGAACCGCGCGTAACATAACGCCGCGTCGCGTTAGCACTCCACCATCAGGAGTGCCAAGGCAGAAAGTAGGTACGCCCCAGAGGGGAGTCAAGGAATGGGGTAAAGTTTCTTTTTGTTTTAACGTCATTCCAGACAAGGAGATTGAACATGGGACAGATACGCACATTGGAAGCCGCCGATGGCCACCAGTTTAGCGCGTGGGAGACCGAGCGCGGCACACACCCCTACGCTCTGGTGGTGTTGCAGGAAATTTTTGGCGTAAACCACCACATCCGCACGGTATGCGAGCGGTTTGCCCAGGCGGGTTTTCACGTTATTGCCCCCGCGTTGTTTGACCGGGCAGAACGTGGCGTGGAACTGGAATACACAACAGATGGCGTGCAGAAGGGCCTTGCTCTGCGTGCGCAGATACCCACCGCCAAAACCCTGCTGGACGTACAGGCCGCAGCCCGTGCGCTGAAGGCCCGCAAGGTCGGGGTGATCGGGTATTGCTGGGGTGGCACTCTGGCGTGGGATGCGGCAACGGGCACGGATGATTTTGCCGCGGCCGTAAGCTGGTACGGCGGGGGCATAGCCGCCCATAGGGCGGAGACTCCACGCTGCCCCGTGCAATTACATTTTGGTGAGCGGGATACGAGTATTCCCCATGCCGACATAGCCGCCATCCGGGCTGCTCAGCCCAACGTTGAACTTTATGTTTATGACGATGCAGAACACGGTTTTGGCTGTGAGGAGCGCGCATCTTACAATGCGCAGGCCTTTGTACAGGCACAGGAACGCAGCCTTGCCTTCCTCAAAAGTACGCTCAATCCGTAAGGTGTCCGGGCAAAAGGAATTGGGGCGCGGGTTGAATTGTGATTGACAAGCGCCCCCGGTCGTGGGGGAGAATGTCATCTCTCCTCGCGGCACGTCGTGTGCAGGAGGAGTAACTGGCCGAAATAAGGATGACTTCGCTCATGTCGACAGGTACCGTTAAATGGTTCAACGCCACCAAAGGGTTTGGTTTTATTGCCCCCGATGATGGAGGGAAAGACGTGTTTGTGCATATTACCGCTGTACAGGCAGCCGGTCTGCGCGCGTTGAATGATGGACAGAAACTGTCCTACGACATGGTGGAGGAACGCGGCAAGCAGGCGGCCACCAACCTTAAGCCGCTCTAATCAGGCGGTCTGGGGCGGGCTGGTCAGTTTTGTCCGGCCTGCTCCGCCAGAAAAGCGGTGATCTGGCGTGCCGTTTGTGCAAGGCCACACCGCTCGACGGCAACCCCGTTGGGGAAGGCGCTTAAAAGTCTTGTGGGTGTGCGCCGGTCCAGCAGGACAAACACCCCACGGTCTGACTGCCGGCGAATCAGCCGCCCAAAGGCCTGCCGTAGCCTAAGCCGGGCTATGCGGTCATCAAACCCTTTTGGGTCTCCACCAGACAAATGAATCCGCCGCTCACGGTGCAGAATATCTGGCCGGGGCCAAGGCACGCGCTCAAACACAACCAGACGCAGGGCATTGCCCGGAACGTCCACCCCATCCCGCATGGCATCCGTGCCGAGCAGGCAGGCATGTTCCTCGGTTCGGAAAATATCAACCAGCGTGTTGTTGTCCATGGCATCCACATGCTGGGCGTAAATGGGCAGGCCTTCTTCCTCCAGCGTGGGGGCTATGCGGTCATACACACCGCGCAGGCGGGAGATGGCGGTAAACAGCCCAAGCCCGCCGCCGCCAGAGGACTGGAAAAGGGTACGAAACGCTGCAGACAGGTCCACAAGGCTGTTATTGTCCACGTCCGTTACAATAAAGGCGCGGGTCTGGCGGGCATAATCAAACGGACTGGCCAGACTGGCCCGCAGGGCAGGGGAGGGGAAATGATTGGCCCCGGTGCGGGCTTCTGCTGCCTCCCACGCGGTTTCGGCCTCGTCACTCTCTGTTCCACCGCCTTGCTGGTCACGCAGGGTGGCGGAGGTCATGAGCATGCCTTGCGCGGGCATGGCCATAATGCCCGCAAAGGGAATGGTCGGGTCCAGCCAGTGGCGGTAAAGCCCCACGTCCTGTTCGTTCATGCGCTGCTTGTCGCGCCGTTCAAGGCGAATGAAGTGGATATGCGCAGGTGTGCTGCCCGGCTCTGGTGGCTGGTCCAGTGCGGTCAGCATGGTAATCCATGCATCCAGCCGGGATATGGCGCGGCGGCGCAGGGCGCGGGTCATGGCCTCTATGCGGCCACGGGTTGTGGTGTCCAGCGTGTCTGCATCTTCTTCCAGCCGGGCTTGCAGGCGTTTGCTCAGTGTGCGCAGGGGCTCTACAATCCGGCTGAGCGCGCGGGCCAGTTGCTGGCCTGCCTCGGCCATGTCGGGCACAAGCGGGTGCAGGTCGCATTCCATGGCCGTGTGGATGGACTGTTTGCCCCCCTCGGCCGCACGGGCCATGGCCTGCTGGCGCAACAGGCGCAAAAAGGCTTCTGTCGGGTTTTCCATAATCGGCTGGTCTGCCGGAGGTTCGGGCGGGAACAGGGTATTCAGTTCCATGGGCTCCGGGGGCGGGGGTGTGTTTGCCGCCTCTGGCGCCAGACGTGTGGACCAGCCCGGTGCCGGCAGGGCCGTGGCCGCCAGCAAGGCGGCATCCAGCGGGTTTTCAAGCTTGGGGTGGCCGACAACCAGATCATCCAGCCTGCGCTTGAGCCCCCTTGCGCGTGAGCGTCGGCCTTCCGCCCCCAGCAGCCAGCGCCGCAGTTCGGCCGTTTCCAGCCCCGAAAGCTCGGCGGAAAAAGCACTGTCTGCCGCATCGGCCAGATGGTGGCCTTCATCAAACACATAGCGTGTGGGAATGTTACCCTGTTCGCCTGCCTCGTCATCATCACTCATGCCTGCCTGAGCGTAGGCGGCCTGTGTCATGACCAGAGCGTGGTTGGCAATGACCAGTGCGGCATCGTGTGCACGGCGTATGGAGTGTTCAACAAAGCAGCGTTGATAATGCGCGCAGGCTCCGTGGATGCATTCCCCCCTGCGGTCAGCGACACCGGCAAGGTTGCCGTGGCCGAACAGGTCCCCAAACCAGCCGGGTAGGTCCCCGCCAAACAGGTCTCCGTCTGCCGTGGCCAGGGCCCAGCGTGCGAGCATGCACAGGGCAATGGTAATGCCAGCGGGGCGGGAGGCAGCGGAGTTGACGGCTTCCTCCATGTTCAGCAGGCACAGGTAGTTTTCACGCCCTTTGCGTAGCACTACCTTCTGGCGGTGTGTTGTGGGGTCGGGGTAGAGGCGTTTTGTTTCCTGCTCGATCTGGCGTTGCAGGTGGCGCGTATAGGTGCTGAGCCACACCGCACCGTCGTTCCGCTCTGCCCACAGGCTGGCCGGGGCTATGTAGCCCAGTGTTTTGCCGGTGCCTGTTCCGGCTTCGGCCAGCACAATGGCGGGGTCGCCGCGCATGGTGCGGGGGGCAAATGCCTCGGTTGAGACACTGGCAAAATCTGCCTGCCCGGACCGGACCTCAGCATCGCTCCCTAGAATGTTGACCAGCCGCTCCCGTGCTTCCGCCGGGCTGATGGGGTGGGAGGCAGGGGGAGGGCGTTGCGCGTTTTCCTCCCATTTGGGCAGGTGCCGCCATACACGCAGGGCATCTGCGGGCTGGGTGGCTTCTTCCGCCAGCCTGCCATTGTTGGTGAGCCGGCTGTGCAGGTCTATGGTTTCCGCCACAGTGCCGGTCCATATCCAGCCAGCCTGCCCCAGCCGGACCGTAAAGGCCGCCAGAAGTTCAATCTGCCCGCTTCTGGCCTGCCGTGCCAGTTCACCCAGCAGGATGGACAAAAGGTTGGGCAGCAGGTCTGCCTCTGCCCGGTCAATATTCTGCTCGTCCAGCCCAAGGGCCAGAGCAAGGCCGCGGGGAGTGGGGGCCACAGGGCGGGCGGGATACACGAATGTAAAAAGTTCCAGCAGGTCCAGCCAGGGGGAGGGCTGGCCTGTGGGGGGGAGGTCCAGCTTACGGGCCAGTGCCGGGGCATGCACCACCAGTGGGCACGGCATGGCGTGCAGTCGCTCGCGTACCTCGGCGGCACTCAGGCTGAGCAGTTCGCCATCTTCTGTCAGGAGCGAAAACCGCCCCTGATGGGGAACAAGGGCTGGGGCTTCGTGGGCAGAGGGGAAGGATGGCTGCATGGTTTACTTTACATGAGCTATTCTTGCGGCAAATGCCAGAGCCGAGCCGTAATGGTGTGGGTCAGGAACTCTTGCGCCGGAAAATGACCGAGTGGGCTGGCGTACGGCTTTTCATGGTTTTGTGCAGGGTAAAGCCGTAGCGTTCAAAAATCAGGCAGAGATTGCGGTGGTTGAAAAACTGCAAATGTTCGGGCGGGCAAATATCCGTCCAGGAAAGAAGGTCCTGTGGCACGGCAGGGTGCCCTATATCTGGGGCCGAAATATAGACAAAGCCATTGGGGCGGGTAATTGCGGCCAGTGTCCGCATAAACTCGTTTGGCCCGGCCACATGCTCCAGCACCTCGGAGCTGAATACAAAGTCAAACGTCAGGCCACGCTGGCGGAAGGTGGTTGAATCTTCGCAGTAGAATGTGGCTTGTGGGAAGTGGCGCTTGGCGTAGGCAATGCTGTTCTGGCTGATGTCCAGCCCCGCAGCGCGCGCACCCAGCCTGCTGAATGCCTCGGCCATAAAGCCGCCGCCACACCCAAAATCCAGAACATCCTTGCGCCAGACATAAGGCAGGAACTGGAGGCTCCGCCACAACGCACGCCAGCGGCGGCTGGAAGCCTTGGGATAAAAGTTGGCCGATGCACCGCGATACGTCGTTTCGTAAAACGCACGGAGTGTGGCGGCATTCGGGTAGGGATGCACGAACAGAAAATCACAGTCGGGGCAGCGGAACAGGTCGTAGCCATTTTTGCTGAATGCAAAAGCGGCCCCCTGTGCGCGGCAGAGTGGGCATTCTGTTGGGGTATGGGGGGATGCCAAACCGGCCTCTGGACCCGCCGAGATTGTGTGGGGAGGTAAATGCGTAGTCATGCAGTGTTACTCTCCCCAGCTCAGGCGTAGTCCGGAGGCTGGTCGGCGGGGTGTTATTCCGGGTTTTTCAGGCTGTCGGCAACAATGTCGAGCAGCTTGCCGTGCATGTTGCCATTGCCAGCAACAATCATCACATCGTCGGGCAGGTCATCCAGTTCCGTGCCGTCGGGGGCTGTAACCTGACCGCCCGCTTCACGCACGATCAGAATACCTGCGGCACAATCCCACGGCTTGATGCCGAATTCCCAATACCCTTCGTAACGGCCTGCCGCGACCCATGCGAGGTCCAGCGAAGCCGCGCCAAAGCGGCGCACGCCAGCCACGCGGGGCATAAGGTTGCCCAGCACGCGTGCAAAAGGCAGGCGCTGGCGGGCAGGCACCTTGGCAAAGGGAATGCCTGTGGCAAACAGGGATTCGGGCATTTCCCGCCGGGCGGACACACGAATGCGCCGCTCGTTCAGGAATGCGCCACTCCCCTTTTCGGCCCAGAACATTTCACCCGCTGCGGGGTTGTAGATCAGGGCAGCGGCCAGCTCCACCTTGCCATCGGGCAGGCGGCGCTGGAGACCAATGGAAATGGCCCAGTGCGGAATGCCGTGCAGGAAGTTGGAGGTGCCGTCGAGCGGGTCAACAATCCAGCGCCATGTCCAGTTATCGCTACCCGATTCCCCGGATTCTTCCATAAGGAAGGCATAGCCCGGACGGGCCCGTTCCAGTTCTTCGCGCAGGGTCTGTTCTGCACGGAGGTCCGCCTGGGAAACAAAGTCACCCGGCCCCTTGATGCTTACCTGAAGCTGCTCGACTTCGTTAAAATCGCGCAGGAGACGCTTGGCCGCCTTCTGGGCTGCGGTTTGCATCACCATCATGACGGGGGAGAGACGCATGGCCACTGTAATTAAGTCCTGCTCTGGAGAGAAAAAAACTGAAAAAATCAGTCCTTGGCGCGTTCGACGTAAGACCCGTCTTCCGTGCGGACCACAATGCGTTCACCCGCTTCGATAAACGGCGGGACCATGGTTTTGACACCATTGGACAGCATGGCGGGCTTGTAGGAGGAGCTGGCAGTCTGGCCTTTGACAACCGGATCAGCTTCAACCACTTCCAGCGTAACATGCGGGGGCAGGTCAATGCCAACCGGGTCCCCTTCAACCAGATGCAGGTTGATGGTCATGTTGTCCTGAATGAAGGGAGCCTGATCACCCAGCAGATCGGTGGGGACAGAAAGCTGTTCAAAGGTTTCGGGGTCCATCAGAACCAGCAGTTCGCCATCTGTATAGGAATACAGATATTCGCGGTCTTCGGTCATCAGCCGTTCGACCGTATCAGCCGTGCGCCAGCGTTCGTTGGTTTTGTTGCCGGTCTTGAGGTCGCGCATTTCAACCTGAATGAACGCACCACCCTTACCCGGGGTAATAATCTGCTGTTTTAAGACCGTCCAGCGACGGCCATCATGCTCAATCACCTGACCGGCGCGGATCAGGTTTGCCTGCTGTTTCATACTTGGTTCCTGAGAGGAATGGCTATTCTGTTTGGGGCTTGTACAGTTCCAAGGCAGGAAGGGCAAGCGCTACGCGGTGAACTCCCCCGCTTTGTCCCGCTGGACAGAACCGTTGCATCCTGTTTATAAGGCTGCACCTGAACAGGTTAAGGAAGGGTGGCCGAGCGGTTTAAGGCACCGGTCTTGAAAACCGGCGTGCGTGAGAGCGTACCGTGGGTTCGAATCCCACCCCTTCCGCCATGACAGCAAATACCCGGTAGCTGTTTTGCTCTATCAGTGGTTCTTTTTTTCTTGTGGCGAATGCTAAAATTACTTCCAAAGATGGCTCCCGGGGGGGGCGTTTTTTATGGGAGTGGTAAAGCGCGATGAAAATCAAACAATCCTTGATTATTTTTGTTTTTCAATGAGTTAGATGAATTTCTCTAAACGGAAAAATGAGGTTTAGAGTTCTGTAATTTATGCGGTTAAACCTATTGAAAATTCAACATATACCAATTCAGTCCGAGCTGGTTCCTATAAAAACCAAAGAAAAATTATTTCTTACAAATAAAAAAGAAAAATCCCAAAAAACAGGATAGTATGGATGGCCATCCTTGATGCAAAAAGAGTAATTTTCTGTAGATGAAGAAATTATTTTGGTTAGTGAGATTGTTAGATCCCTAAGCAATGATTTGAATTTATGTGAGTTTATATTCTCTTTTGAAGGGCCTGACCCTTCGTCTCCAGCGTACATTAAAGATGACATGACCGTATGTAAAATTTCCTGTTTTTCTACGGAATGCATTTCATAAAAAGAGACATTGCTGTTTAGAGCCTTACATATAATATCTTCATTAGTGAGTGATTTTTTATGCTGTGACGTAAAAACTCCGAGAGATACAGAGTAATTGAGAGAATTTTCGTGTAATGTTTCTGCAATTTCATTAAGTAATTCTTGTTTCATTTTTAATTATCCAATTACATGAAGTGGTATTTTATAAAAAACGGCCACTTCAGGCTGGAGTGCGTTCTGTTACAAACCGCACGCCAAGCCCCATGAAGGTTATTCCGGCACAGCGGTCAATCCAGCGCCGATTCTTCAGAAAAATTGCTGAAACGCGATCAAGGCTCAAAAGCATTGCAACGCATGCGAACCAGGCAATCGCGATCATGAACATGGAGGCAACACAGGCTAACCCCAGATAGATGGGGGCATGTTGTGGCATTGAGGCGGCAAACAGGCTGGACGTAAAAATGGGTGCCTTTGGGTTAGCCAGATTGGTGAGCAGGCCAGCAAAAAAGCTGTTGGAGCGTTGTTCCGCATGCGGTGTGGTTGCGTCTGCAGTTGCTTCCTTTTTCCAGCTGTTGATCAACAGCTTTGCACCAATAGTTATCAGGTAAAGTCCGCCACCGATTTTAAGTGTGAGATACAGCCATGGGGCGGCAATAAAGAGTGTGCGAATACCAAAAAAACCCGCAATGCCCCAAGCGGCGACACCTGTTGCAATCCCAAGGGTTGCCTGTAGGGCAACGGCTCGCCCCTTCATGACCGCCAGACGTGTGACGAGCATAAAGTCCAGCCCCGGTACCATCATGGCGATTAACCAGAAGGCGGAGATTGCGGTAATGACGGATAAATCCTGTGTCAGATTCATAAGAATATATTTTCTCAAAAATTAAAAGACGTAACTATACTTTTCAGTATTGTCCTTATTTTTATGCCGCATCTTGCGCAACAAAAAACAGGTGATCTGCCGGTTTTTCTGTCATGCCGTCTCTGAAGCATCTGTATTGATAAGGCGGCGGGTTATGCGATGTATGTGCAATACCCGTAGTGACCCCAAACCAAATATCTTTTGGACGAGCAGGTTACTAACCGCCCCAAAGGGCGCTTAGTCTGTTCGCCGTTGCTCTGTAGCAAGGCAGCCACGCCGCATGCATTTGCGGTGCTGGAACTCTCCGCTACCATCCCATGACCGCTGGCGCTGCCATGGTCCCCATTTATGCCCGAGGATGCGGCAGATCATGCTTGTTGCAAACCATCTCATGGGTTTTTCTTAACCGCTTTTTTCGTAAAAAGTCCAGAGAGTCAGCTTTTCCATTCTCCGCCTGTTTGCGTGCGCAGTTTGCGCTGTGGTTATTGTCCGCTCAGGGACGGGCTCATCTGATCCACGGCTTCAAGAGCATTCCGTATGCTCTGGAGGTCGGTATCGGCTTGGGCGTCTGTTTTCTTCTGGTGGTGCCGGTTTGCGGGTAGCAGTGCTTTAATCTGTGCGGCTAACCCCCGTACCGATTGTGCAAAATCCTGATCTTCGCTGTTTTTTGTGTTTGTCGCGTTGGTGGGTGAGGTCTCGGTCGGTACGCTATTCGGCGTGGTGCTGCTTTGGTCCGTAGCGGCATTGGTCTGTTGTGTTTGCGTGGTCGCGTTGTTTTGCTCAGGGGCATTCTGTGTGTTGGACGGTTCTTGCGCTGTGCCCTGTGGAGTTGCCAGCAAGGCATTGCCCATGGCTGCATCGCTGCCACCACTTTGCGTATATTGGGCAACGGCAGCAGCCAGTTGCCGTGCAAGCTGTGCCAGAGCCTGCGCCAGTGCTTTGGGCGACATGAATGCTTTAAACTGCATCAGCAGGCGTATCTGCGCCTTGAGAATATTAACCTGATCTTCTGCCTGTTTTTTGGCGGAAGTGTGGCTTGATTTGGCAAGCTGATCCAGTCTGCTCAGTGCCTCCTGTGCGGAGGCGAGATACGCGCTGGTGGCAGAGGATGAGTTTGCTAAAAAATCAATGCCAGCCTGAGATAATGTTATTTGCACAGGGTCTTCTGCGCCCGACTGCCCTGCCGTGCTGGAAGGGGTGCCGTCTGCGGCGGTGGTGGAGGCTGCACTGCTCGTGTTAAGTGCCGCATTGTAGGACCCAGCCGTGTAGGAGAAGCCCATATGAGCAGTCTGGGCTGTGTTGAGAGTTGTCATGGAAAGGTCCTGCCATACGTCAATGTCGTACAGCATGGGCAGAAGGGATTATTAAAAAGTTAAAAGCGTTGGGTGAAGTTGGCAGGGGAGTTCGGGCAACGGTCACGTTGTTCTGGCTGGGGGCGTGATTGCAGGAATATGGTGTTGGCTATCGCACTGGTTTTTCTGGCCAGCATATTCACGGGTTTTTCCTGTTGAGGGACAGGATAATGTTGAGCGCTATGGCGCTCAGGCAGCCCGTAACAACGGGAGATTGCAGGATGGGCTGAGCCCACTGGGGCATGAAACTAAAAAAATCCGGCTTGAGCACAATAGTCATGGCCAGAACAATACTGACCAAAGCAACAATAAAAGGTCTGTTCCCTGGCTGTAGTTTTTGCGTGCCCAGTATCTGTATGCCAACCATCATCAACGTGCCAAAAATCATCAGCCCCGCACCTCCTGCAACGGCAGGGGGAATGGCCGCAACTGCTGTTGCCAGAAAGGGGGAAAGCCCCAGAGCAAACAGCAAAGCTCCGGCCAGGGCCACAATCCAACGGCTACGCACCCCTGTAATGCCCAGCAGGGCTATGTTTTCGGAAAAAGCGGTATAGGGGAAAGACCCCATAATCCCGCCCAGAAGCGTTGCCACCCCATCGGCCCGCAACAGCCTGCTGACCAAGCCCGGCGTAGCAGGGCGTCCGGTCATGGTGCCGACAACAACTGCATCGCCAATGGATTCAACCCATGTAATGGCAACAATCACGATCATGCTCAGTGAGGGCATGATATGAAAAATCGGCCACCCTAGCGGGAAGGGCGGCACAGGTGCCAGCAGAGGGGGCATGTTGCTCATATGCGGTGTTATCTGTCCCATGGCAAAGGCCACAGCCAGCCCCACACCCACGCCAATAATAACCGCAAGGTTTTTAAATACACCATGCCCGGCAATGGATAAACCAATAGCGCAGGCAAAGACGCTCATGGCGACAAGCATGTTTTTTCCCGCCTGTAAGCCTGTGCCCGCGGCTATTTCGTTCACCGCCACAGGCAGGAGGCTAAGCCCCATAATGGTCAGGGCGGTGCCAACCACAAGGGGAGGGAAAAGGCGCATGACATACCGCCCCAGAGGGGCTGCGAGGATAGCGGTCAAACCTGCAATAATTACCGCGCCATAAACCGTGCGCAGGCCTTCGTTCTGCTGGCTGTGAGCAAAAGCGGGGGAGGAGGCAATGCCCACCACGCAGGACACCGTTGCAAACGAGACGCCCTGCATAAGGGGGAGGCGTGCGCCCAGCCAGCGTGTGCCAATTGTTTGCAGCAGAGTTGCAATGCCGCTGGTGAGCAGGTCCGCCTGAATCAGAATTGCCGTTTGTGCCGCAGGTAATGCCAGCACACGCCCGATAACAAGGGGGACCGTAATAGCCCCCATATACATGACCATAACGTGCTGCACGGCCAAAGGCAGCATACGTGTGATGGGCAGAACCTCATCCACGCCGGTTGGGGCAGGGTGTTGGGGCTTCTGGGGCGTGGTGGCGTAGGGCATGTTTTTACCAGAACCCTTCATGCACATGGGCAATTCTGGCTTCCATGTCCTGCACCGGGCCAACAACAACAACCTTGCGTTGTCCTGCGTCCAATACCTGTGTGCAGGGCATGTTCATGGTCAGGTTTTCGGGGTTGTTCCCTGTCAGGCTGGCCAGGCGTTTTTCGGTCATGCCGTAAACAAGCCGCCCGATCCCGGCCCAGTACAGGCCGCCTGCGCACATGCAGCATGGCTCCACGGATGTGACCAGCGTGCAGGTGGACAGGGCCTCTGCCGTAAACAGGCTTGCTGCCTTGCGGGCCACGTTCAGTTCCGCATGGCCGGTGCCACGGTCCGTGGCGGCAGTGTTCCCTGATTCCAGAAGGATTTTTCCATCAGCCGTGGCCAGCAGAGCACCAAACGGATGGTTGCCGGTTTTACGGCTTTCTTCTGAAATCTGTATGGTTCTTTCAAGCAATGCCCGGTCTGTGGCGGTCAGGTTGGGTGGCAGTAAGGTATTTTTTGGCAAGAGCGCGCTCCCTTAAAAACGTGGCAAGGAAGCCTGAACATTAGACATTGTCTTTTTGTTATTGTAGCGCAATGAGTTGTTAACGGTGTTCTGATTTTTTATACACAAGGGGGAAACAGGAAGAATGTCCGCCTTCTCGCGCGAGTTGCTCTCTTTTGTGGAAATCAGCCGCCACAACTCGGTCCGTCGGGCCGCAGAAGTGCTGAATGTTGCGCCCTCCGCACTCATCCGGCAGATGCAAATGCTCGAACGCGCCTTTGGGGCCCCGTTAATGGCCCGCACGCCCCAAGGCTCCAGCTTGACCGATGCCGGTAAAAAACTGCTCGAACAGGCAACACGCTGGATTGATGCGGAGCGTGAACTGCGTGCCGTTATCTCGCGTCCCAATGCCACAGGCATGCGCGTGGGTATTATGGAATGCCTGCTGCCATTTGTTATGGCCCAACCGGAACTGCGTACCGGCACACTGATCCTGAAAATTATTGTGTCGGATACAAGCACCCTTTTGCAACAGCTCCGCTCGGGGGAGCTGGATGTGGTTATTGCCTTTAACGTAATGGATGATCCGGACATCCATATTCATAAAAAGCGTGAATATGACATTGGTTTGATCACGGCCCCGGGGTTTGCTCCTGCTGGGGGCACGGAGGCCGACCTGTTATCCGCCTGTGCAGATTTGCCTTTGTGCCTGCCAGATGGCTCGCTTTCCATCTGGCCAAGGCTGGAGGGCGCGTTTACGCGCATGCGTGTGCAACCCAGAGTAATGATGGATACAAATTCGGTCCGGCTTATCCGTGATTACATAAAGCAAGGTGAGTGCATGGGTTTTCTGACATGGCTGGATGTTGTGCAGGATGTGTCATCGGGGGATTTATCGTTCCATGCTCTGGATAACCTGCGGTTGAACGAAACATTGTGCCTGTGCACGCGGCATGTGGCGGGGGAGGTTATGCCTGTCATGGCAACCCTTGCACGCATGTTTGATGCGCTGCCGCAAACGGGCACGCTCATGCCCGGCTGAGCGGGAAGCCCCTTATGGTATGCGTTATGCGGGTCTGTGCCGGTTTTGCGGGGTGCATACATGCTTTGTGCGCCAGTGAGCCCCTGCGGTTAGGTAGGTCATGGCCGGGTATGGTAGTATCAGCAGCCATGTGCCCATGGGGCAGGAATATGGAAGGCACGGACCATGCGTAAACAGCTTATAAGTCTTGTTCTGGGCGGTGTGCTTGCCGTGTGCTCGGTTCCTGCCATGGCGCAGGATAATGAGGAGGACGGGGACTATAAGGCGTTGATGCAGAAGACGACCAATAACGCCAACGGGATCTGTATAGATTACCTCAACTCCGAGCATGAGGATTATTCAGGCGATAAAATGAGTGAGTCCCGCCCGCCGGATGAGGTTACAAAAGGCCTGTCCAAAGCCATAAGGGACGAATGCCAGAAACACCCCAAGGAGCGGGTGGGCAAGGCCGTTACCAATGTTAAAACAGCTTATGCGCACGAACTTGCGCAAATTATTAAAAAAATGAAAATCAATGATGACCCGATTAACACCAATGGCGGGTCATAACTCCCCCCATTTGTGGGGGAATACCCCCCCCTGACCAGAATGGCGCAGGAGGGGAGGGGCCGTCAGATGTGCGAGAAGATGGCTTTCTCGGGCAGGCGGGATTTGGGGAGCTTGGCATTGAAGTCAGCATCCGAATGGTAGCCAAGGGCCACAATAACGGCTGGTGACAGGCCTTTTTCCGCCAGTTCCAGTTCTTTGCTCAGAATAGCGGCATCAAAGCCTTCCATCGGGGTGGCGTCCACGCCAAGGAGTGCAGCAGACAAAAGCAGAAAACCCTGAGCAATATAGGTCTGTTTTTGTGTCCATGTGGCAACATCCCCGGCCTGTTCATGCAACCCTACAAACCCGGAGCGCCCTTTGTGCGCCAGCGCGCGGGCATCTGCATCGGCGTAGCGGCCATCGGCCTGTTCCTGGTCTGCAAGGGTTTGCAGGTATTCTGGTGGCAGCGTGTTGCGCGCACTCAGCACAATAACGTGCGAGGCATTCAGAACCCGGGGGGCATTAAAGGCAAAGGTGCCGCTGGTGGATTTGGCAATACGGGCTTTGCCCTCGGCCGTATCGGCCACAAAAAAGTGCCATGGCTGGGAGTTAACGGAGGAGGGGCTGTAACGCAGGGCTTCCAGCAGTTGCGCGACGACTGGGGCCGGTATCTTGCGCTCGCTGTCATATGCCTTGGTTGTATGGCGGTGTTTGAGAGTGTGCAGAAGGTCCATGATTCTGTCCTACGTTCCCCGGTATTATCCTGCGCATGCATGGCCCGCAGCGTGGCAACGGGTGCTGCCCTGCGCAGGGCGCTCTGGCGCGTCAGGCGGTATGTTGCTCCCACCTAGAGTGGGTCGGATCGCGCGGGAGATCAAGAGGGAGGCGGAGGTGCGTTCTGGCGTTGCTAGGTTTGTGCCAGCTTTCAGCCGACAACAATACGGTCCCGCCCGTCCTTTTTGGCCTGATACAGCGCGGCATCCGCCTTGCGGATAATGGCGGTTGTTTCCGTCGGTAAGGATTTGTCCCACATGGCCACACCGAACGACATGGTGGTTTTGCCCAGAACGCGGCCATTGTAATGCAATTCCAGCCGGGACAGGCTCGCCCGCAGGTTTTCCACCCGCTGGATAAGCGTGTTCAGGGGGTGAGAGGTTGTGATGATCAGGAACTCCTCCCCACCAAAGCGGCAAACAATGTCATTACTTCTGAAGGAGTTCTGGATTTCATTGGCAATGGTGCGCAGGACCATGTCCCCCGCATCATGCCCGAATTCATCGTTAATGTGTTTGAAATGGTCAATATCGGCCATAATCAGGCCCAGTGCGGTGTTGTTCCGGCTGGCAGTGGCAATTTCGGCGTTCAGGGTTTCTTCCATGTAACGGCGGTTGTACAGGCCGGTCAGCGGGTCATGGATTGTTTGTTCCAGCAGGTCTTTCTGCAGGTTCTGGTTGACCAGAGCAGAGGCAATGTTTTCCACCAGTGCAACAAGGCGGAAGCGGTTTTCCTCCGCGACATGGCTTTGCAGGTACAAAAGCCCCACAACCTCGCCACTCGCAAACAGGGGTTCGCAATGATAAATGCTGACATTGCTATCCACATGCTGGCAGCTTACATCCCCGCCGGGGGTGTTGACGGAGTGGCTCTGCCCCAGCCGTAGCGCCCAGCAGGAGGAAGGATGTAACCCCTCGCAGCCAACGGGTGTGCTGCTGCCCCAGTGTGCAATACGCTCAAGCTGGTTTGTGGTGTGGTTATGTGTGTATAGCGCGCCGGGTATGCCGGGCAGCACGCGGGGCACAAAAGCGCAGATAATGGCCGAAAGTTCATCGCTGGTGCGGGCCGCTTGCAGGCGGTGTGCCATTTCCCCCAGCAGTTCCATGGCCTCGTTGTTGCGTTTGAGTTCGGTGTTGGCCTTGAGCAGTTTATAGTCGCTGGCTTCCTGCGCCTGCATGGCGGCGTTTAGGCGTTCGGCCATGGTGTTGTAGCCCTGGGCCAGCATATCAAATTCGGTGCAGCCCATCTGGTCATCCACACGCACGGTGCGGTTGCCGTTCCCGAAGTCGGACATGGCCCGCACAATCTGGCTGACGGAACGGCGCATGCCATTGAGCACAAAATACAGAAGCCCATTGACCAGCAGAACAATAATCAGGCACCCGCCGATAACCAGATTTCTGTTCCATGTGACATGCGCCCTTGCCGTGGCTTCCCGCGCAATGAGCAGTTCCTGCTCTGTCTGGCGGATTTCATCAGCTTTTTGGGCAATAATGGCCATGTTCACCCGGCCCTGACCAATAATAACCCGCGAGCGGGCCTCATCAAACCGGCCCTGACGGGCCAGTGCGATCTGCTTGGTCAGGGTGTCCAGCCGTTCGTTGGTAGCAATTTGCAGGCTTTGTGCCCGTTCGTGCTGGATGGGGTTATCCTGCACCAGTTGTTCAAGCATGTTGACCTTGGCGAGGGCAGACGCAACGCGGTCGTCAAAATCCTTGGCAAAGGAGGGGTCCGTGGTCAGCAGGTAGCCGCGTTCTTCGGCCTGGGCCTCGCGCAGGTCGGACAGGGTTTCAGAGACAATTTCGGTAATTTTCTGCCTGTGGGCGTTCCATTCAAAGCTGGAGATCATGCTGTTGGAAGCGGAAAGCAGCAACCCGGAAAGACAGACCAGATTAACACTGACGATGGAGCCGACAAAGACGATCCGGGATGTAAGGGAATGGAGCAAAATAATCTCTTTTAATTCTAAGATTTTGCGCAAAATATAGAAGATATTTTGGTTTTTCAATTACGTTTTGGCAATTTTGCAAGAATGTCATGCAGTTATACGTCATGATTTCATTCATTATTGCAGATCAGATAAAGCAGATGCGTATAGATGCCTGCCACACCGCCGCATATGTGCGAAGGAGAGGGGGTAAAAGAGGGCTAATTGATATTGAGTTGCATATGCGGTATTGGGGCTGCATCGTCAGTCTCCCAGAGTTCCTAGGCTTATGCGGTCCAACGCGTTTACCCTGTCTCAACTCCTGATTTCCCAGCGTTCCGTGTTTGTCCGCATGGTCAAACAGATCGTGGGAAGCCGCCCGGAGGCCGAGGATGTGGTGCAGGGGTTGTGGATCAAGCTGCAGGGCGTGGAGGACGATCGTTCCATAGAAAACCCGCAACCCTACCTTGTTCGGCTTGCGCTTAATTCTGCCAAAACGCACAAGATGCGGCTGAAACGCCATGATCAGGCCAAGCAGGACGCGCAGGACCTGCTGCATGGCAGCCGGGAGAGTTTTTCCCCCGAACGGGTAACAATGGGGCGCGAAGATATTGAGCATATGGATAACGTGATAAGGGCCTTGCCCGAACGCACACGCTATATTCTTTACTTGAACAGAATTCAGGGCGTGCCCCAGCAGCGCATTGCGGTGGAGCTGGGTATTTCCACCACATCGGTAGAGCGGCATATGCGCCGTGCGCTGGATATTATTGCCCTGAGCCGGGACGCCGGACCTTCCTGAGAGCTATTGTTCAGGAAAATGCAGCATTTTTATAAAACCATGCTGTCAATATATATATTGGTATTAAGAAATAGGTCTGTTGCGTGTCCGCTCAAAGTTCTCAGTCTCCAGCACGAATCAAGGCTCGCGAATGGGTGATTGTGCTGGCGTCTGGCCATACGTCTCCCCAGAGCGTTGCTGCCGTAAAGGCATGGCTGGCCGAAGCGGAGGAGCACAGGCAGGCGTTTGATGCAGAGCGGCAGCTCTGGCAGGAACTGCATCTGTTTGAACAGGTTCTGGCTCAGGCGGAACCCCAGCCCCAGTGCAGGCCCGTTCAACCCCGAAGGGCATGGAAGCCCGCAAAACGCTGGGCGTTTGCGGTGCCTGTCATGGCCGCATTGGGAGTGGCACTGTTTTTTGCCCCCGATATTATGCTGCATCTGCGCGCGGATTACCTGACCCATGCGGGGGAGGTAGCAACCTATACCCTGCCCGATGGCACCAGTCTGGCGCTGGATGCGCAATCTGCCGTTGCCCTGCATTTTTCCCCCACGGAACGCAGGGTGGAGCTGCTGGCAGGCCGGTTGTGGGTGGATGTGCAACATCAGGATACAAGGCCCTTCCGGGTTGTGGCGGCCGATGGGGTTACGCAGGATGTGGGCACGGCTTTTTTTGTCGGGCAGGATAAAAACCGGGTGGATATTGCGGTTACTCAGGGCCGCGTGCTGGTGGGCAAGCAGGATGCAGCCATGCAAACGGACCTACAGGTAGGGCAGGCGGCGCATTACCTGCGTGGTGGCGCCGTCATGCGTGACCCCGCCGTGGACCCTGAAGATATAGCCGCTTGGCGGTATGGTGAACTGGTTATACGGAACCAGAGCGTGGCCGATGCCTTGCGACTTATTGCGCGTTACCGCCGCGGGCCAACATGGGTCTGGGCCAATACCGCCGGAATGGACCGGGTGGATGCCGTGCTACGGAATGACCACTCGGATGATGCCATTTTATCCCTTATTAACGGGCGGGGGTTAAAGCTGACCCACCTGCCGGGCAACGGGTTGCTTATTACATCTGGCTCTCGCTGATTTTTTTTGCGTTCAGGGGGTGGGTAAATACGCCCGACGTGAGTCTTACCTCTGTATGCAGGGAGTTGCGAATGCATCTCACTGTCGGTTCTGGCTGTTCCTGCCATAGCCCGATGGTTGTTTGTCAGGTGAAAGATGCATCACATTTTGTTTGGTCGCCGCTTAAAAAACGTGTCTGTTGGCTGGTACGCTCTGGGTGGGTTGCTGTGCAGCGCTACGGCAGGTCTGCCCGCAATGGCGCAGACAGCGCCCCTCCCCGGAGTGGGGGTGCATACGTTCCATATTGCATCCCAGCCTCTGGCTGCGGCCATCCGCCAGTTTTCACGCCAGTCGGGTGTGCAGGTTTCTGTGCCCACATCCCTTGTGCGCAATCTGGTCTCGGGGGAGGTATCCGGCACATTGAGCGCGCCTGATGCGCTGGGCAAAATGCTGGCAGGCACGGGGCTAAGCTTCAAAAGCACGGCTCCAACCTCTGTAGCACTTGTGCAGGGGGGCACCGTGGCGGCTCCAGTAGGCCGGGCAAAGAGCGAGAGCGTGGATGTTGTCGGCCGTGCGCGCACAGCCAGCACCATGGCGTGCTCCGGCACCAAAACAAATACGCCGCTGGTTAATACGGCGCAGTCCATAACGGTGATCAGCCGGCGCGAAATGGATAACCGTGGCGTGTTAAGCCTTAACCAGGCCATACGCTACATTGCCGGTGTGCTGCCCGACCAGCGTGGCGCAACCGCATCGCGCTATGACCAGTTTACCCTGCGTGGCTTTACGGTTCCCACCTTTCTGGACGGGCTTAAGGAGCAGGCCAGCCCCACCGGCTATGCAACGGCCCAGACCGATACCTCGCGGCTGGACCGCATAGAGGTGCTCAAAGGTCCGTCTTCCGCTCTTTATGGGCAGTCCAGCCCCGGCGGGCTGGTTGCCCTGTCCAGCAAACTGGCCACGGCAGACAAGTTTTATGGCAGCCTGACAGCAACCGGCGGCAGTTTTGACCTGTACCGTGTGGATGGAGACATAGGCGGGTGGGCCACAAAAGACGGTTTTGTGCGCTACCGCCTGTATGGCACGGTTAACGGTTCGGACAGCCAGCTCAGCCAGACCGTTAACCGGCGCTACAGCATAAGCCCGACGGTAACATTTGGGGGGGATGGCCCAACAACCTTTACGCTGCTGGGCAATTACCAGTACGACCCCAAAAGTGGGGCTTATGGGTCAGTGCCGCTGCAGGGGTCTTTGAAAAAAGCTGCTTTTGGCTACATTCCCCGCAATTTTTATGATGGGGAACGCTCTTACGAGGAGTTCGACCGTAACCACGGGGCCATTACCTATATCTTCAACCACGAGTTCAACAAAAACTGGAGTGTTGCATCGCGCGGGCGGTATGATGACATCCAGACAAAATACAAAAGCGTCTATAACAAGGGCGTTTATATGGACAGTGGCTACACCCGGCATATGGACCTTGAACAGTTGGGTGACTTCTCCCGCGGGATGATCTTTGCCAACGAGCGCATGCAAAATCTTGCATTCGATAGCCAGGTCAAGGGGCGGTTCAACACGTCCATTCTGCATCATCAGCTCATGGTCGGGTTTGATTACCAGCAAAGCCACGCAACCGAGGTGGATGGCTGGGGCGATGCACCGGGCATTAACGTGCTGCACCCGCTTTACGGGCAGCCGCTTACAAACCCGCCGGTTGCCAGTAATTACGTCACCAACCAGCACCAGATCGGGCTATATGCACAGGACCAGATCCGGATTGAAAACCTGTATCTGACCGGCAGCCTGCGTAATGACTGGTACCATAGCGAGCAGAATGAGCGGGTCAGCAACCAGCGCACAACAGAAAGCCCGGGGCAGATCACCTTCCGCGCATCTGGCCTGTATCATTTTGACTTCGGGCTTTCGCCTTACATTTCATACGCCACGTCTTTTGAACCACAGGCCGGTCTGGTCTCCAATGATGGAGGGATTCACAAGCATCAGGCTGACCCCAGCATGGGTAAACAGCTTGAAGGCGGGTTAAAATACCAGATCCCCGGCCTGCCGGTTCTGCTCTCTGCTGCGGCATTCCATATTGAGCAGACAGGTGTTCTGGTCTCTGTCCCCAGCAGTGACTATTCCACCCAGAGCGGCAAAGTGCATTCGGATGGCTTTGAATTTGAAGCGCATGTGGAGGCCTATAAGGGGCTGGACGTGACAGCCGCCGTAAGCACGCAGCGCGTCAAAGACGATTCAACAGGGCGGCCACTTATTGGCGCGAACCGGGGTAATGCATCGCTGTTTGCATTTTACACCATGCAGTCCGGCCGCCTTAAGGGGTTTGGCTTTGGGGGCGGGGTGCGCCATGTGGCCTCCTCCTACGGTGGTACGGCGTCCTATGGTGCGGTTACGGTGCCGTCCTATACGCTGTTTGATGGGTCGATCAGTTACGATATGTCTAACCTTGGGTCGTCATTTAAGGGCTGGACGTTGCAGGCCAGCGTGCACAACCTCTTTAACAAGCGCTTTGTCTCCAGCTGCTATGCCGGGGCACCGTATTCTGAATGGTGTTGGTATGGAGAGCAGCGCAATGCGCAGGCCAGCGTAGGCTACACCTGGTAAAACCCGAACGGGGTGGGGGCTGCCCGGCCCCCAACCGGCCTGTAGGCTCTACGTTATCCACAGATTCTGAGGATGCTTGCGTGGGTAAGCCTGTGGATGAAAAGCGGATAAACACAGGGTTGCAATCTTGCCCGGCACTTGGTAGGCATCGCGCAGTCCTTGGGGAGTAGTTACCCTCAGTTTTGAGGGGCCTTCATCAACACACTTGGCCTTCTGGCCATGGTGGAGGCAGCGTTTTGCAAAAAACGCCAGGCAAGACCAACGGCAGAGGAAGCCCCAGTTGTGGCCGGGGGATTTCTGTCTGCTGTTTGTGTTTCTTGCGGCCCGTGGAATCTTCATGACCGGTTTTTTCACGCTGGGTGTTCTGGGGCTCAGCCTGTCGGTGGATGCTTTTGCTGCGGCTGTTGGCAAAGGGGCAAGCGAGCAGACTGCCCGTTTGAACGATGCCGTGCGCATAGGCGCGGTCTTTGGTTTTTTTGAAGCCATAACACCAGTCATCGGCTGGGTTCTGGGGTTGGCACTCAGCACATGGATTGCAGCAGTTGACCACTGGATTGCCTTTGGCCTGCTGCTGGCCATCGGGGGCAACATGATCCGCCTTGCCGTGCGGGGACAAGAGCAGACCCAGCCAGATCAGGTTGTGGATCAGGCATCGCCGCGGCGTGGGGTGCTTGGTCTGGTCACAACCGCACTGGCTACCAGCATAGATGCAACGGCTGTGGGGGTTAGCCTTGGTGTCATGCAGGTGAATATTCTGTCCGCCTGCCTGATTATAGGCGGCATTACAACCGTTGTGGCCACAATGGGGGTCATCATTGGCCGGCATGCCAGCGTGTGGATTGGCCGTTACGCAGAAATTCTGGGCGGGTGTGCGCTGATCGGCATAGGCTGTTCCATTCTTTATACGCATCTCAGCGCGCCATAAGGTGGGTATGGGCGGGGCAGGGGTGCCTGCCTGCCCCGGGGCTGCGTTGCCTGCAGGTTGGCGCTTTAATTTCAAGTCATAATTGTTATGTTATACTATAACGTATATACCGGAGGGAGTATGCCGCAACAATAAGGTTCTCCCATGCCCGACAGGCTGCCCGTTACCGTTTTGTCCGGTTTTCTTGGTGCCGGAAAAACAACCTTGCTCAATTACATTCTGAATAACCGCACAGGCCGCAAGGTCGCGGTCATTGTGAATGACATGAGCGATGTGAACATAGATGCCGATCTGGTGCGCGATGGGAGCAACCTCTCCCGCACGGATGAAAAACTGGTGGAAATGAGCAACGGCTGCATCTGCTGCACCTTGCGTGATGACCTGTTGCAGGAGGTACGCAGGCTGGCTGAAGATGGTCGGTTTGATTACCTTTTGGTGGAATCAACCGGTATTGCAGAACCCCTGCCCATTGCCGCCACGTTTGAGTTCCGTGATGAAGCCGGTGCCAGTCTGGCGGACATAGCCCGGCTGGATACCATGGTAACCGTTGTGGACGCGGTTAATCTTCTCAACGATTACGGCTCAACCGATTTTCTCAAGGATCGGGGGGAAATCGCGGGGGAGGATGATGAACGCGCTCTGGTTTCCCTGCTGGTGGAGCAGATTGAATTTGCAGATGTTGTTGTGCTCAACAAGGTTTCCAGCGCCACGCCCGAACAGCGCGTAGCGGCCCGCCAGATTATTATGAGCCTGAACCCAGACGCCGATATTGTGGAAACAGACAATTCCGTGGTGCCGTTGGACAGGGTTTTGAATACGCACCGCTTTGATTACGAAAAGGCTCACAAAAATCCATTATGGTACAAAGAGCTTTATGGGTTTGCAGACCATGTGCCCGAAACGGATGAATACGGTATCCGCAGTTTTGTTTTTAGGGCGCGTCGCCCATTTATTCCCGAAAAATTCAAGGCTTTTATAGATCATGCCTGGCCGGGTGTTGTGCGTGGCAAGGGGTATTTCTGGCTGGCGACCAGACCCATGTGGGTGGGGGAGCTGGGGCAGGCTGGAGCACTGGTGCAAACGCAGGCCGCCGGGCACTGGTGGGTTGCCATTCCTCCCGAACATTGGCCGGAAGATACGGAATGGCAGGATATGCTGGTTTCCAGATGGGACCGGGTTTATGGCGACCGCAGGCAGGAACTGGTGTTTATCGGCACGGCCGATATGGACGAAGCCGCTATTCGCGCCGCATTGAACGCCTGCCTTGTGCCAGATACCGGGCAAACTCTTTTTGACGAAAGCATGTTTGCAAACCTGCCAGACCCGTTCCCCGCGTGGCAGACGGAGCCTGTGGAGCCATGACCCGCGCGCCAGCCCCCAGTAACGAACGCACCCTGCGCCACGAGGTCTGGCGCAGGTATGACGGCAACGACTGGCAGGCGTTTGATGCCTTGCCCCCTAGCATACGCCAGCGCGTAACCCAGCATAGTTACGATGCATGGTCCGTGAATGTGCTTATGCTCTGGCGGCATTACAAACGGAGTTATGGCCGCACGGCACGGGCCGAAAAAGCACTGATCCGCTACCTGGATTATTGTGAGCGGTTGGAGCGCGATGTGTTTGCCACGCGGTATGGGGAGCAATATGGCATGCCGCTCCCCCATATGGCGGCAGGATGCACCGTACAGCGGTAACGACATGCGTATTGGTTGCGTGCATTATCGTCTTTGCCAGCGGCTGCATATATGATAGAACAAACAAAGAACATATTGCAGATGGAAAGCTAACATGGCGGTAGCAGAGCGGATCGTGTTTCAGCCATTTGTGTGGCAGGGAGCGGTATTGCGGGCGGGAGCACCCATTGTGTGCCCGAACGTGGAAGATGCACGCAGGCGCGTGGACAAAATCCGGGCCGGTATCCTGCATGTTGCCGGGGCCGTGGTGGTGCGCATGGATGTGGATGAAGACATAGGCGATTACGGGGAGCCCGAATACCTGGAACGGATTGGTGATACCCCCGGTGGGGAAGACGAGGACTAATCCGCCTACAACAATAGTCACAGCCAGTTGCTATGCCGCTCCGGTTTTTGCCGGGCATGACAAAGGGGTGATTGCGGGTGCGCAACACTCTGTAGGAACTGGCGCATCTTCCTGCTAAAGAGGGCGCATAAAGGCAGGGGGCAACCCGGCCTGCGGCGTGATTGTTAAAGGATGGTGTTTATGGCTGTGCATTATGCCACGGTAACATGGGAGCAACTGCATAGGGATGCACGGGCGCTGGCGGCGGCCCTTATGCCCAGAATGCCCTTTAAAGGTATCGTGGCGGTTACCCGTGGCGGGTTAATTCCCGCAGCCATTGCCGCCCGGGAACTGGGGTGCCGGTTGATCGAGACCATTTCCGTCGTAACCTATGACGAAGAAGAAATGGGCCAGCCTCAGATTATCAAAGCACCAGAAGCGGCAGGGGATGGCGAAGGGTTCCTGATTATTGATGATCTGGTCGATTCCGGCGTGACCGCGCGCTTTGTGCGTGAATGTCTGCCCAAAGCCTATTTTGCCTGCCTGTATGCCAAACCTGCCGGTAAACCCTTGACCGATCTGTTTATTACGGAAGTTCCGCAGGATACGTGGGTTCTTTTTCCGTGGGATACAGCTCCGCTGTTCGTGCCGCCACTGGTCAGCAACAAAAAAGAGTGTGCGGAGTAATTTTTTTAGCGCAACAGGGTTGCCAGTTTATAATTAGACGCCTAGTTTCCCGCTTGTTCGGGGCGTGGCGCAGCCTGGTAGCGCGCGTGTTTTGGGTACACGAGGCCCCCGGTTCGAGTCCGGGCGCCCCGACCATAAATAAAGCGGGAGGCACATAATGCCAGCGCGTATTTATCAGCAGTCCAAGCCAGCAGGTCAGTCCGGTCTGGCAGGCACCCGCAAATGGGTGTTTGAATACGGTCAGGGCGCTCCACGCAAGCAGGATGCCCTTATGGGGTGGACCGGTAGCGCGGATACCCGTTCACAGCTCCGCCTTCTGTTTGACAGCCGCGAGGCCGCCGAGGCTTACGCCCAGCATGAGCAGATTGCTTATGAGGTTGAACAGCCAGCCCAGCGGCACCGTCGTCCCAAGGTTTATGCCGATAACTTCGGCTACAACCGGATCCAGAACTGGACGCACTGAATTTTAGCCTCCCCCCCTGTGCGGGATGGGAGGCTTTTCGCGCCCTTAGCTCAGTTGGATAGAGCAACAGCCTTCTAAGCTGTGGGTCATTGGTTCGAATCCAATAGGGCGCGCCAGTTTTTTATCTGTAAAATCCTGTCAGGGTGGAGGATCAGGCTCCGCCCTTTTTTGTGTCCGCTCTGCGCCGGGTTGTCTGGTGCCGCACTGTGTCACGGGACTGGGTAAAGCGTTGGGCCAGCCGTGATTTGGGGAAGGTATATGGGGGCAGGGTGCGTTGCGCGTGCCCCCATGCTCTGGGTGTCAGATAATGTAATCAATAGGGGGGAGTGTCTGGTCCATGTTCAGGGCGGGCATACCCTTGTGGCGCACACCGACCTTGCGGGCAGGGTTGCCGACCACGGTGGTAAAGGGGGGTACGGGCTCAAGTACAATGGAGCCAGCGCCAATTTTGGCACCTTCACCAATTTCAATATTACCAAGGACTTTGGCGCCAGCGCCAATCAGCACGCCCCGGCGCACCTTGGGGTGGCGGTCCCCGCAATGTTTACCCGTGCCACCAAGGGTCACATTTTGCAGAATGGAGACATCGTCTTCAATAATGGACGTCTCCCCCACCACAATGCCGGTGCCGTGGTCAAACAGAATGCGGCGGCCAAGCTGTGCGGCAGGGTGAATGTCCACCCCGAACAGTTCTGATGCACGGCTTTGCAGATGCAGGGCCAGATGCCGTCGTTCAGACAGCCAGAGCCAGCGCGCCACCCGGTAGGTCTGCACTGCATGATAACCTTTGAAGAACAGGAACGGAGTTACAAAATCCGGGCAGGCCGGGTCCCGCTCCCGGATGGCCAGCAGGTCGGCTGCTGCTGCGCATACCAGATCAGGCTCCGCGTCAAAACTTTCCTTCACCAGTTCGGAAAGTGCATCGGCGGCAACGGAACGGTCCCCCAGTTTGCGGCCAATCAGGGCAGCCAGAGCAGATGCAAAGCTGGAATGGCTCCGTACGCCGGTTGCCAGCAGGCCGCGCACCAGTGGGTCATGGCAGCTGCATGCTTCCTGCGTCATCTGCCGCCACAGCACGGTCAGCTGTGGTGCGCACAGCATGCTGCTTTCTTCAAAATGACTGGAACTGACTGAGGCAACGTTACCGTCCTGCATCCCGGCTACTCCGCAACTACAAACCCATGGCGTGCTTTACAAAAGCTTTCCGCAGGGCGGGAAAGCGATGCACGCCCGCAATACCCAGATCACGCGCCAGACGGAGGACCGGGTTGTTGTTACTGAACAGCCTGTCCAGCGCATCTGTTGCTGCCAGCATGAGCATATTGGCCGGGCGGCACAAGGCCTGATAACGCGCAAGCACAGCAGGAGCACCAGGGTCCTTGCCCTGTGCATGGATGTCCAGCAGCAATGGGCTCAGGTGAATGACATCCCGGTAGCCAAGGTTAAGCCCCTGGCCTGCAATGGGGTGAATCCCGTGTGCGGCATCCCCTACCAGCAGGAGCCGTGTATCTGTATAGCGTGCGGCATACTGGGCGGAGAGCGGGTAAGTCCAGCGGCGGCCCACGGGTGTTACGCGGCCAAGGCGGGTATTGCCCATGCGGCGTTCCACCTGCTTGGCAAAAGCATCATCGGGCAGGGCGGCAAAGCGTTCGGCTATGCCGTCCTTGTCGCTCCACACAATGGCGGACATGTAGGGGTGTTCGTCCGTGCCTGTCATGGGGAGCTGCGCAAACGGGCCTGCGGGCAGGAAGTGCTCCAGCGCGCTGTTGTCATGCGGGAACTCGTGGGCAATGGCACACACAATGGCGGTCTGCCCGTAGGGCAGGCGGGTCAGGGGAATACCGGCTTCGGAGCGCAGGCGGCTGCGGCGGCCATCGGCGGCTACAATCAGGCGGGCGTTAAAGCTGCGGCCATCCTGTAGCTGCACATGCGCATTTTGCGCCGTGCGGGTAATTTTTGCTTCCGCGGGGGCCAGAACGGTCACGCCCGGTGTGGTGCTCAGGCATTTGTTCAGCGCCACGCGCAGGGCGCGGGCTTCCACCATCCAGCCAAAAGGCTGCGAGGCATCGTCTCGTGTGAACTCGAGAAAAAGGGAGGATGCGGGCTCACCCGGCCTGCCATCGGTGACCAGAATTTCTTCAATCGGGCAGGAAGTGGCAGGGAGCAGGTCCCACACTCCGGCACTTTCCAAAAACTCTTTGGGGCCTGCGGCAATGGCGTAGGCGCGCCCGTCCAGATCCGGGTGTTCCATGGGGGGCAGGGCCGCCTTGTCCACTACGGCCACCCGCATGCCGCCACGCGCCAGACGGCACGCCAGAGCGGCACCAACTGGCCCCGCGCCGATAATGCACACATCCACGTCCGCCACATGCGGGTGGTGGGTGCTGGCGTGTTCTGCCGTGGCATCGGGGGAGATTGGGCTCATGCGGTTTTTTCCTTAACATTCACACATCTGGCAGGCGGCACGCCCGGAAAGCCGCACAGGCTGTTGCGGAGCATGCCCCCTATATGCGCCCTCCTTTGCGACAAAACCAGCCGTCTTGCCTTGAGGTGCATCAAAGCTCTTGGCAATTGGTGTTTAACTGTGCCAACATCGTAACGTCATGGAAATGTTTTGCAGCAGGGAGTTGCAGGCAGTATGAAGCTGATTACCGCCATTATAAAGCCCTTTAAACTCGATGATGTCCGCGAAGCGCTTGCGCCGCTGGGTGTTCAGGGGATTACTGTCTCGGAAGTCAAGGGGTTTGGTCGCCAGAAAGGGCAGACGGAAATTTACCGTGGAGCTGAATACCGGATCAGCTTCCTGCCCAAGATCAAGGTGGAAGTCGCTGTAAGCGATGCCCTGCTTGACCAGGTGCTGGAAGCGATTCTGGATGCAGCGCATACGGGCAAGATCGGGGATGGCAAGATTTTTGTCAGCGATCTTACCCGTGTCATCCGCATCCGCACGCGTGAGACCGGGGATGCAGCCCTTTAAGGGGTAGGCCGGTCTGGCGGTGGGGTAGGTTTGCGCAACTTCGGGTCTGGTACCTGCCCTTGCGGCCATTAGGGCGGCAACCCCGCGTGTGGGGGCCGCCGTAAACCTGCATTTTGTGCAGGGTTGCTGGCGGTGTGCGCCAGTGTGCAGTGTGCTGCCCGTTGCACGGTAGGAACCGTGTTAAAAGGGATGCCTCTCTTTCCCATTTTCAGGCTTGACGGGGCAGGGGTGTGGCCTCATTGCTTCGGACATGCGAGTAGCTGCCATTCTACTGGCTGCCGGTACAGGCAGCCGCTATGCCGCCACCACGGGGTGTGCCACGCCCAAGCAGTATGTGCTGCTTGCTGGCCAGCCCGTTATCCGACACGCCGCAGAGGCTCTTCTGCCGCATGTCTCCTCTATTCAGCCGGTGGGGGATCCTTCCTCCCTGAATGATGCATTGCAGGGGCTGGCTGTTCTGCCGCCCGTGCAGGGTGGTCAAACCCGGCAGGCCAGCGTGCGCGCCGGGCTGGAGGCGCTGGACGCCCTGCCACCGGAGCAAAAGCCCGATCTGGTTCTGGTGCATGATGGTGCCCGCCCTTATGTTACCGGGCAACTGGTGGCCAATGTTGTGGCGGCTCTGGCGGAACATCCCGGTGCTATTCCCGCCGTGCCCGTGGCCGATACCCTCAAGCGTGAAAAAGACGGCGTGATTGATGGCACCGTCTCGCGCGAGCATCTGTTCCGTGCGCAAACCCCTCAGGGCTTCCGTTTTGGCCTGTTTTTGGACCTGCACCGCGCAGCCGCCTCGCTCAATGCCACGGATGACGCCAAACTGCTTGAGGAGTCCGGCTTTAGCGTGGCGCTTGTGCCGGGCGATGAAGATAATATCAAACTGACATACGAGGCTGATCTGGTGCGTCTTGAAAGGCTGATTGGCCCCACATTGCTGCCGCGTGTGGGCCTTGGGTACGATGTGCATGCCTTTGAGGAAGGGCGCCCGCTGATCATGTGCGGGATTACCATTCCCCACACGCATGGTCTGGCTGGTCATTCCGATGCCGATGTGGGTATCCACGCGCTGTGTGACGCCATTTATGGCGCACTGGCCGAAGGTGACATCGGCAGGCATTTCCCCCCCAGCCAGAATGAATGGAAGGATGCGGATAGCGCGCGCTTCCTCATCCATGCTGGGCAGCGTATTCGCGAGCGGGGGGGTATGCTGGTCAATGCCGACCTGACCCTGATTTGCGAACGCCCCAAAATTGGCCCCCATGCGCAGGCCATGCGGGAGCGCCTTGCTGCGCTGCTGGAAGTGGATGTGGACCGTATTTCGGTCAAGGCCACAACGTCTGAACGGCTGGGCTTTACCGGGCGGGAAGAAGGCATTGCCTGTGCTGCTACCGTCAGCGTTCTGGTGCCGTAAAACCGCACCGCGTAGCTGACGGCGAAAAAACATTGCACAGGGGCGCGTGGACCGGTATTTCTGCCTAATTCGTAGGCAAATGGAAATGACTGTGCAAACGCAACCTCTGCTGCGTCCGATTGATCTGGGCGGTGTTGTTCTTGATACGCCAGTAATTCTGGCGCCCATGTCCGGCGTGACCGACCTGCCATTCCGGCGGTTGGTCCGCAGGCTTGGGGCTGGCCTTGTTGTTTCCGAAATGATTGCCTCATGGGCAATGGTGCGTGAGAACGATACCACCCTGCGCATGGCCGAAGTGGCCGATGCCGGTGGCCCCAATGCCGTGCAGCTGGCCGGGTGTGACCCGCAGGCCATGGCCGAAGCCGCCCGTATTGCCGTGGACCGTGGGGCGGACCTGATTGACATTAATTTTGGCTGCCCGGTTAAAAAGGTTGCCGTGGGGCAGATGGCAGGCTCCGCCCTGATGCGGGATGAAGCCGCAGCACAGCGGATGCTGCAAACGGTGGTCAAGGCCGTGTCTGTGCCTGTCACGCTCAAAATGCGCATGGGCTGGGACCATGAGCACCTTAATGCCCCCGTGCTGGCCCGTATTGCGCAGGACGCGGGTATTCGCATGATTACGGTGCACGGGCGCACCCGCCAGCAGTTTTATAACGGCACGGCGGACTGGGCGTTTGTGCGCAATGTTAAAAACGCGGTGGACCTGCCCGTTATTGTAAACGGGGACATCCTGACCACGGCCGATGCCCGCAACGCACTGGCCCAGTCCGGCGCTGATGGGGTGATGATCGGGCGTGGCTGCTACGGGCGACCGTGGTTTCTGGCGCAGGTTGCCCATGCCCTGCGTACGGGGGATGAGATGCCCGACCCTGCGCTGGAACAGGAAAAAGCCATTGTGCTGGAGCATTATAACATGATGCTGGAGCATTTTGGCCCACGCCCCGGCCTGCGGCTGGCCCGCAAGCATGTGTCCTGGTATTCGGCCGGGCTGCCTGCTTCGGCTGCATTCCGCGCTGTCTTCAACAAGGTGGAAACGCCCGATGAGGCCATAGCCCGGATTGCCGAGTTTTATGACCAGCAGATTGCCGCCGGTGCACAGCGGGAGCCGCGTGCCTCCCGCCAGGAAGCCGCACGCCAGCACGAACAGGCTCACGCGGCGTGAGCACACAAGCGCCAGACAGGGCAGAGCCTGACGCGGCGCTTCTACTGGACAGCCTGCCTGTTCCGTTGCTTGAGGTCGGGGCAGGGAATGCTGTTCTGGCGCTCAATATGGCGGCAGAGGAGTTTTTTGGTATGTCCCGCCAGCAGATCAAGGCTGGCGGCATGGCCGAAATTGCACCACCTGATCACCCGATTTATCTGCTGCTTGCCCATCTGCGCCAGCGCGGGGGGAGTGTGACCGAGCATGACCTCCTGTTTAGTTCCCCTCGCTTCCACCACGAGGGGGTGAGCGTGCAGGGGGCGGAGGTGCTGGACCATCCGGGGCACCTATTGCTCACATTCCACCAGCCATCGACTGCACGGGTGCTGGACCAGCAGCAGGTCTATCGCTCGGCGGCGCGGAGTGTGTCGGGTATGGCGGCCATGCTGGCGCATGAGGTGCGCAACCCGCTTTCAGGCATCAAGGGGGCGGCCCAATTGCTGGAGCAGGCCGTGGGGGATGCAGACCGTGATCTGGCTACCCTGATCTGTGATGAAGTGGACCGCATAGATGCGCTGGTCGAGCGCATGGGCATGTTTGGCGAGGCGCAGATGGACTACCGCGCCCTGAACATCCACCGCCTGCTCGAGCACGTAAAGCTGCTGGCCAGCAACGGTTTTGCCAAGGACCTGCGGATTATAGAGCAGTATGACCCCTCGCTCCCCCACGTATGGGGGGACCGGGACAGGCTGGTGCAGGTGCTGCTCAATCTGGTCAAGAACGCGGCGGAAGCGCTGCATGAGACCGGCAAAAAGGGGGATATTACCCTGATGACCAGTTACCGACCGGGTATTCGCGTGACCGCTCCGGGCACCACCCAATGGCGGCACCTGCCGCTGGTGGTGACCATAAGGGACACAGGGCCCGGTATTTCGGAAACAGTCAGGCCGCATCTGTTTGAACCCTTTGTTTCCACCAAGGTCAACGGTAGCGGGCTGGGGCTGGCGCTGGTGGGCAAGGTGATGGATGACCACGGCGGAGTGATGGAAGTTGAAAGCCGACCGGGCAGAACGGAGATCAGTCTTTTCCTTCCGCTGGCGGAAGAAAGGGCCGGACTGTCTTGACCTTGGGGTTGCCCGCGCCTGATAAGCCTCTCCCTGTTGTTATTCCTCTGGTTCCAAACGCATGACACCACTGCCCACCATTCTAGTTGCTGATGATGACCGGTCCATCCGTACCGTGCTGGGGCAGGCACTTGGTCGCGCGGGTTATCAGGTTCAGGTCACGCCCTATGCGTCCACCCTGTGGCAGTGGGTGCAGGAAGGGGAGGGCGATCTGGTTATTACCGATGTGGCCATGCCCGATGGCAACGGGCTGGAACTGGTAACGCGCATCCGCCAGATCCGGCCGGACCTGCGGGTTATTGTTATGAGCGCCCAGTCCACGCTGACAACCGCCGTAAAGGCCACGCAGCGCGGTGCGTTTGAATATCTGGCCAAGCCGTTTGACCTGAAGGAACTGCTCGCAGTGGTGGCGCGTGCGCTGACCACCCCGGTACAGGAGGCGGAAAAACCCGCATCTCCCCAGACACCGGAGGAACGGTTGCCGCTGATCGGGCAATCCGTGGTTATGCAGGGCATCTACCGCAGTATTGCCAGACTGACGACCTCGGACCTGACCGTGATGATCACGGGGGAGAGCGGCACCGGCAAGGAGCTGGTGGCCCGTGCCCTGCACGAATATGGCCGCCGCCGCAGTGGTCCGTTTATTGCCGTCAACATGGCCGCCATCCCGCGTGAGCAGATCGAGAGTGAACTGTTCGGCTACGAGCGCGGCGGCAATCTGGGCCGCATGCCCGGCCGGTTTGAGCAGGCATCGGGTGGCACGCTGTTCCTTGATGAGATCGGGGATATGCCACAGGAAGCCCAGACCCGCCTGTTGCGCGTGTTGCAGGAAGGGGAGTTTACAACCGTAGGGGGCTCCACCCCCCTGCATGCCGATGTGCGGATTGTGGCCGCAACCCACAGGGACTTACGGCAGGCCATACAGGCCGGTACCTTCCGTGAGGACCTGTATTACCGGCTGAACGTGGTGCCCCTGCGCCTGCCCCCCCTGCGTGAACGGCGGGAGGACATTCCCCTCCTTGCCCGCCACTTTCTGGCCCAGTGCCGGGAGGCAGGGGGAGGCTACCGGACGCTGGATGAGGAAGCCATGACCCGCCTGCAGGCATGGCGCTGGCCGGGCAATGTGCGGGAGCTGGAAAACCTGATCCGCCGCATTGTGGCCCTGTATTCGCAGGAAACCATTACGGCCGAGTTGGTGGACGCGGAACTGGCGGACCCACTGGAGAATGATTTTGTGCCAGATTGCCGGCAGGTGGCCGAACCACTGGTCGATTCAGTCTCGCGCCATATTGCCCGTTATCTGGAAGCAGGGCGGGAGGGTATGCCGTTGCATGATCTGCACGCCCGTATTATTGCTGAGGTGGAACGTCCTCTGATCCAGATGACGTTGACGGAAACACGGGGCAACCAGATCAAGGCCGCCGCCATGTTGGGGTTGAACAGAAACACCTTGCGTAAGAAAATACGCGACCTTGAGATTCCCGTCGTGCGTGGCGTAGTCTAGCCACGGGTATGACAAACGCGCCACGGTTCTCCTTTTCCCACCTGTTTTCACGCGCAGGCCTGCAATGGCTGCTGCGTGCGCTTGAGCGCAGGAGCGTTGCCGTAACGCTTGTGGCTCTGGCGCTGTGCCTTGTGTTTGCAACATTTGTGGTGCTTTCGGGCGGTATGTCTTTTGGGCATTACGCCGTGGTCGAGCCGCTGGTGCTGGTTGTTAACGGGCTGGTGCTGTTGCTGCTGCTGCTTGCCATGGGGGTGCGTGGCTGGCCTATTCTGGTGGAGTATCGCAAAGGGCTGGCGGGCACGCGCCTGCATGTGCGCCTTGTTACCCTGTTTGGCATTGTGGCCGTTGCCCCTACGGTGGTGGTGGGTGTGTTTGCCACCCTGTTTTTCCATTACGGAATACAGATATGGTTCTCTGATAGGGTCAACACGGCACTGAACGAGGCCTTGCAGGCATCACGCGGATATTTGCAGGAGCATAACGCCAATATCCGTACAGATGCGTTCTCGATGTCCAATTACATCATGAGCGCGCAGAACGAACTGGCCGCCAGCGGCATGGAGCTGCTGCAGGACCATGATGCCCTGTCCCAGATGCTCGACAGTCAGGCGACCATACGCGGGCTGACCGAGGCTTTGGTATACGACCCCATTACCAACCGAGTTGTGGCGGCTGGCGGGCTGATGAGCCGGACAGGCTACCTGCAGGACCTGCCTCCGCCTGCGGCCACGCTCATGGCGCGCTCCAATGATGTAGCTATTCTGGACTCCCCGGACGAGCGCACGGTGCGGGCTGTTGTGGAACTGTCGCAAACGCCTACGCTCATGCTGGTGATTACCCGGCTGGTTGACCCGTCCATTCTGGAGCACATGCACCGGACGGAAAACGTGGTGGCGGACTACAAGCACCTCAACAGCAACAAGGCCAAGATCCAGCTCACCTTTGTCATGATCTTTGTGTTGGTGGCACTGCTGGTGCTGGCTGTTGCCGCCCTGATCGGCTTTGCACTGGCCAACCAGATTGCCCGCCCGCTGGGCCTGCTGAGCATGGCCGCCCGCAGGGTGAGTGAGGGCGATCTGCGCGTCCACGTGCCTGAAACCGACCGGGATGATGAAGTGGCAAGCCTGTCCCGCGCCTTTAACCGCATGACGGAGGAACTGGACAGCCAGCGTTCGGAGCTGATGCTGGCGTATGGGCAGATCAATGAGCGCAGGCGCTTTACCGAGGCTGTTCTGTCAGGCGTGTCCGCAGGGGTGATCGGGCTGGACGTGGAACAGCGGATTGAGCTGCCAAACCGTGCGGCCAGTGTGCTGCTCCAGACCAATCTGGCGGATGCCACGGGTGAGCCGCTGGCAACACGCGTGCCGGAGTTTGCCGGGCTGCTTGAAGAGATCACCCTCTCGCCCGAGACCGTCTTCACGCGTGAAATCCAGATTGGCCATGCCACCAGCCAGCGCACCCTGCTGGTGCGCGTGGGGGCGGAGCTGCGCGGCACCGTAACCGAAGGGTATGTCATGACATTTGATGACATTACAGCCCTGCAACAGGCCCAGCGCAAGGCAGCATGGGCGGATGTGGCCCGCCGCATCGCGCATGAGATCAAGAATCCGCTCACCCCCATCCAGCTTGCGGCCGAGCGGCTCAAACGCCGTTTTTTGAAAGAGATCACCTCCGACCCCGACACGTTTGCCCAATGCGCGGATACAATTGTGCGTCAGGTGGGGGACATCGGGCGCATGGTGGACGAATTTTCGGCTTTTGCCCGCATGCCACAACCAATTATGAAGGATGAGAACCTTTCCCGTATTGCGCAGGAGGTGCTCATCCTGCAACGTAACGCTCATCATGAGATTTCGTACCACCTTGATCTGCCACAGCACGGACCACTGGTTCGGTGCGACCGGCGGCTTATCAGTCAGGCCTTGATCAATCTGCTGCAAAATGCGGCCGACGCCATTGCCATGGTCCCCCGGCAGGCAGACGCATCCGGGCAGGAGGTGGCTCCCAAGGGGGAGGTATGGGTGCGTATTGCGCAGGAGGGGGAAAACATTGCTATTGTCGTGGCCGACAATGGGGTGGGGCTTCCCAAGGATGACAGGAACCGCCTGACCGAGCCTTACGTAACGCACAAAGCCAAAGGAACAGGGCTGGGATTGGCTATTGTGAAAAAAATCATGGAAGATCATGGTGGAACGGTCCGTCTGGAAGACAGAGCAGGAGAGAAGGGAACTGTGGCTACTCTGGTTTTGCCGGTGAAAGACGACCATGGCGCATGAAATCCTGATCGTTGATGACGAACCCGACATTCGGATGCTGATTGAAGGCATTCTGTGTGATGAAGGGTACGAGGCCCGTGTTGCCTCCAGTTCCGAGGCAGCTCTGGCGGCTTTTAGGGCACGCAGGCCGTCTCTGGTCATTCTGGACGTGTGGTTGCAGGGCTCGGATATGGACGGGCTGGAAATTCTGCAGGCCATGAAGGCGGAGGAAGCCTCCGTGCCCGTGGTCATGATTTCAGGCCATGGCACGATCGAAACCGCCGTGGCGGCTTTGCAGCACGGTGCCTACGATTTTATTGAAAAACCGTTTCAGGCCGACCGGCTGCTGGTTATTGTCCGCCGTGCCCTTGAAGCATCGCGCCTTGCGCGTGAAAACGAGGAACTGCGCCTGCGCGCCGGGCAGGATGCAGACCTGTACGGTAACAGTGCCCAGATTGTGGCTATCCGCAACCAGATAGAAAAGGTGGCTCCCACCGGCTCACGCGTGCTGATAAGCGGCGGTCCGGGCTCAGGCAAGGAGGTGGCTGCCCGCATGATCCATGCCCGCTCCCGCCGGACGGATGGGCCTTTTGTAGCCCTCAACTGCGCCACGCTGGCTCCGGGCCGGTTTGAGGAGGAGCTGTTCGGGCTGGAAGGCGGGGTGGATGGTGTTGGCCGCCGGACGGGTGTGCTCGAACGCGCTCATGGTGGCACCCTGTTGCTGGATGAGGTGGCGGACATGCCGCTGGAAACGCAGGGCAAGATTGTCCGTGCCCTGCAGGACCAGACCTTTGAACGGCTGGGTGGTGGCTCCCGTGTTAAGGTGGATGTGCGCGTACTGGCCACCACCAACCGCGACCTTCAGGCCGAAATTGTAGGTGGGCGCTTCCGCGAGGACCTGTATTACCGTCTGGCGGTTGTGCCCCTGCGGATGCCAGCCCTTAAGGAACGGCGGGACGATATTCCCGGTCTGGCAACGCTGTTCCTGCACCGTGCGGCGGAAATGGCAGGCCTCCCCTCGCGCGATCTGTCGCCCGATGCCGTGGCTGTTCTGCAGGCGTATGACTGGCCGGGCAATGTGCGTGAGCTGAGGAACCTGATGGAACGGGTGCTGATCATGCAGCCCGGCAGCAGCCAGGACCTGATCCGCGCAGACATGCTGCCTTCCACAATTGGGGAGAACGCGCCGGGGCTGTTAAAGTTTGATGCTTCGACCGATGTCATGAGCCTGCCACTGCGCGAGGCGCGGGACCTGTTTGAAACCCAGTACCTTCAGGCACAATTATTACGATTTGGAGGGAACATAAGCCGCACAGCGCTGTTTGTGGGCATGGAGCGGAGCGCTTTGCATCGTAAACTCAAGCAGCTTGGTGTAACATCGGACGAACGGAACACTGGCTGAGCAGTGAGTTGTTACGAGTCAGGGCAGGCGTTGGATCTGGCTCCCAAGAAAAAAAGAAAATGGAATAGGGTCGCACACAGTGGAAAAAGAGAGTGCACACAATGTGCAGGACGCATTTTTAGGCCAGATTCGCCGTTCCCGGGCGGCCGTGACCGTATTTTTGGTCAATGGTGTCAAACTTCAGGGTTTTATTACGTGGTTTGATGATCAGGTAGTGCTTCTCCGGCGTGATGAGCAGACCCAGCTTATTTACAAACATGCCATCAGCACTGTTATGCCCAGCATTCCCGTAGATATTGCAGACTCCACCGGAGCGGGCGCAAAGGCGGACAAGGAACCATCTCTTGGCGACGAGTTTTACTGAGAAAAAACAAACGGTTGCAACGCGTGCTGCCGTTATTCTGCCGTGGGAGCGCTCAGCCCACGGGCAGGACGTAAGGGCCGCAGAGGCCCGGCTGGAAGAAGCCGTTGGCCTGACGGCCTCCATTGGTCTGGTTATTGTCCGTAAAGCCGTTCTTTTGCTGCGTATGCGCCGCTCGGCCACATTGCTGGGCAAGGGGCAGATCGATTCCCTTAGAATAGCGGTCAAGGCCGACAATATTGACGTGCTGGTGGTGGATACCAAACTGACCCCCGCCCAGCAGCGTAACCTGGAAACCGAGTTCGGCTGTAAGGTTATCGACCGAACCGGCCTTATTCTGGATATTTTTGGTGCCCGTGCCGCCACGCGGGAAGGGACATTGCAGGTCGAACTGGCGCATCTGGAATACCAGCGTTCGCGCCTTGTGCGGTTGTGGACCCACCTTGAGCGCCAGCGCGGTGGCTTTGGCTTCTTGGGTGGTCCGGGTGAAACCCAGATCGAAGCTGACCGCCGCATGATTGGCGAGCGCATTGTGCGCCTTAAAAAGGATCTGGAGCAGGTGCGCCGCACACGCGGGCTGCACAGGCAGGCCCGCAAGCGTGTGCCGTTCCCCGTTGTGGCTCTTGTGGGTTACACCAATGCGGGTAAATCTACCCTGTTCAACGCCCTGACCGGGGCCACCGTTTACGCACAGGACCAGTTGTTTGCAACGCTGGACCCGACCATGCGCGCCATAGAACTGCCATCGGGGCGGCAGGTTATTCTATCGGACACGGTGGGTTTTATCAGCGACCTGCCAACGGAGCTGATTGCCGCCTTCCGCGCCACGCTGGAAGAAGTGGCGGAAGCCGACATTATCCTGCATGTGCGTGACATTGCGCACCCCGATAGCGCGACCCAGAAAAAAGACGTGCTGGGTGTTTTGCAAAGCATGGCCAAGGACAACATGCTTGAGCAGGACTGGCCAAGCCGTGTGATTGAAGTGCTGAACAAGGTGGACCTGCTAGGCGAACACGCAGCAGCCCTGCAGGGGGATGAAAGCGTTGCCATTTCCGCCATTACGGGGGATGGGCTGGACCGGCTTCTGGCCCGTATTGACCAGCGCATTACATCGGGGATGGAAATGGTGCGTTATGCCCTACCACTGGCCGATGGTGCCGCGCTGGCATGGCTGTACCAGCATGGTGAGGTTATAGGTCGGAACGACCGGGAGGAAGAGGCGGATATTACCGTGCGCCTGCTGGCAGAAGACCGTGCGCGCTTTGAGCGGCAGTTCCGGCACATTACGCCCCAGATCGCGTAACGCGTTACGTGGGGCTCCATGCCCGGCGGATCAGTCAGCCTGATCTACCGGGCATGCGCTTTTTAATCAGTCAAACTCGGTTGGCAGGCTCAGATCAGCGTGGTGCGCAAACAGCCGGTCGATCTGATGGCGTGAGATACGCCCGGTTGAGAGGTCGTGCGGGATTTCGTTGCGCGCAAAAAACCGGACTTCGCTGGTTTCAATACTGGTGGTTGGGGTTCCGCCGGTAAGTTCTCCCAGAAAAAACAGTTTGGTGATGGAAAAAGCCTCTGGCGGTTCATGCCCCTGTTTTGCCCGGTCCAACACCATGGCAAGGCGGGTTATGCGCACCGTGTAGCCGGTTTCTTCCCATACTTCCTTGGCGGCGGATTCTGACGCACTCAGGTTTACATCCGCCCAGCCGCCCGGCACGGTCCAGCGGTTCTGGTCCAGCACTTCACGCACCATGAGCAGGCGGTTCTGGGCGTCAAACACCCCGGTACGCACTTCCTGCTTGGGGGTGGCGTAGCCGGTCTGCTGGGTAAACAGGTTTTCTATCTGCTGGATGGGGGCACCACTGCCACGGGCCATAACCTTGGCGGCCAGCGTGCGCAGCATTTCATAGCGTTCGCGGTCAAACGGGTCTTTGGCAAAGGTCAGTCCGGTTTGGGCAATGGCCTGAACCTCTCTGGCCCAGATAAGCCATTCAGGCTCGGACATGGTTGTGTTCCTCTCTTCTTCAACAAAAAACGGGAAGGCATGCGCCCTCCCGTTTTTTTATGTGCTGCTAACAGGCCGGGGTATCCGGGTTAGTAGGCAGGTTCAGGCTCTGTGGCGGCCTGACCGTTAATCAGCAGGCCATCCCCGTTGGCAGAAATATTGACGGTTTCGCCGTCATGGATCGTGCCTTCAAGTAGCTGCCCGGCCAGCGGGTTTTGCAGGTTGCGCTGGATAACCCTTTTAAGGGGGCGCGCACCATAAACCGGGTCGTATCCTTCATTCGCCAGCCAGGTTTCGGCCAGATTATCCAGATGCAGGCCAATCTTGCGGTCTTCGAGCAGTTTTTGCAGGCGGCTGATCTGAATATCCACAATTTTGGTCATATCCACCCTCTGGAGGCGCGAGAAGAGGATAACCTCATCCAGACGGTTCAGGAACTCGGGGCGGAAGTGCTCACGCACCACCTTCATAACCTGTGCCTGCACCATGGCTGGGGTATCCCCATCCGGCTGGTTGGCCAGATATTCGGAGCCGAGGTTGCTGGTCAGGATGATCAGCGTATTGCGGAAGTCTACCGTGCGGCCCTGACCATCGGTCAGGCGGCCATCATCAAGCACTTGCAGCAGAATGTTGAATACATCCTCATGCGCCTTTTCCACCTCGTCAAACAGGATGACCTGATAAGGGCGGCGGCGCACGGCTTCGGTCAGCACGCCACCTTCTTCATACCCCACATAGCCCGGAGGTGCGCCGACCAGACGGGCCACGGCGTGCTTTTCCATGAACTCGCTCATGTCAATGCGCAGCAGGGCTTTGTCATCGTCAAACAGGAAGCGGGCGAGTGCTTTGGTCAGCTCCGTTTTGCCAACACCCGTCGGACCGAGGAACAGGAACGACCCGATCGGGCGGTTGGGGTCCTGCAAACCGGCGCGGGCACGGCGTACGGCGTTGGCAACCGCACGCAGGGCGGGTTCCTGCCCCACAACGGATTTGCGCAGCTCGTCTTCCATCCGCAGCAGTTTGGCGCGTTCGCCTTCCAGCATCCGGTCCACGGGCACACCCGTCCAGCGCGAGACAACCGAGGCAATGCCCTGATCCGTCACCGCTTCGGAGACAAGGTTCGCGCTTTTTGCTTCCTGTTCCTCCGTCTGCTGGGCGCTGGCAATCTGGCTTTGCAGGTTGGGAATAACGCCATACATCAGCTCGGAGGCGCGTTGCAGGTCGCCCTTGCGCTGAGCCACTTCCACATCGGAGCGGGCCTGATCAAGCTGTTCCTGCAATTTCTGCACCGCATGCACGCGGTCTTTTTCCGCATGCCATGTGGCGCTGAGCGTGTTGGATTTTTCTTCCAGATCAGCCAGTTCGGCCTCAACGGATTCCAGCCGGTCCTTGCTTGCGGTGTCGTCTTCCTTGCGCAGTGCTTCCCGCTCGATCTTGAGCTGGATAATGCGGCGGTCCAGTTCGTCCAGCTCTTCGGGTTTGCTGTCGATCTGCATACGCAGCCGGCTTGCGGCTTCGTCTATCAGGTCGATGGCCTTGTCGGGCAGAAAGCGGTCCGTGATGTAGCGGTTGGACAGGGTTGCCGCGGCGACCAGTGCCCCGTCGGTAATGCGCACACCATGGTGCAGCTCGTATTTTTCCTTGATCCCACGCAGGATGGAAATGGTATCAGCCACGGAAGGCTCGCCCACATAAACGGGCTGGAAGCGGCGGGCGAGCGCTGCGTCTTTTTCAATATACTTGCGGTACTCGTCCAGCGTGGTAGCGCCAATGCAGTGCAGCGTGCCGCGCGCCAGTTCAGGCTTGATCAGGTTGGAGGCATCCATGGCGCCGTCGGTCCGGCCTGCGCCGACCAGCGTGTGCATTTCATCAATGAACAGGATGACCTGCCCTTCAGCGGACTCAATTTCCTTGAGCACAGCTTTCAGGCGTTCTTCAAACTCACCACGATATTTGGCACCGGCCACCAGCGCGCCCATGTCGAGCGAGAGGAGTTTTTTGTTTTTAAGCGCTTCGGGCACATCGCCATTAACAATGCGTTGGGCCAGACCTTCCACAATGGCGGTCTTACCCACACCGGGTTCGCCAATCAGCACAGGGTTGTTCTTGCTGCGGCGGGCCAGAACCTGAATGGCGCGGCGGATTTCCTCATCCCGGCCAATAACCGGGTCCAGTTTGCCCTGCTGGGCAACTTCGGTCACGTCCCGCGCATATTTCTTCAGCGCGTCAAAATTGGCTTCAGCGTTTTCGCTGGTCACTGTGCGTCCCTTGCGGATGGTGGCTATGGCTTTTTCCAGCGCATCGGGGGTGGCGCCGTTGGTTTTGAGCGCCTCACCCGCCGCGCCGCTGGTTGCGGCAAGGGCTACCAGCAGGCGGTCCTGCGCGACAAAGCTGTCGCCTGCCTTCTGGGCGATCTGTTCGGCGGAATCCAGTGCGCGCACCAGGTCCGGGGTAGCTGCTGGCTGGCCAGCGCCCCCACCCTGTACCTTGGGCAGTTTGGCCAGTGCCTGCTCGTTGGCAGCACGGACCGCATCGGGGTTGCCACCGGCTGCACGGATCAGGGCCGACGCAGCGCCTTCCTCATCATCAAGCATGGCTTTGAGCAGGTGCTCGGGCGTAAGCTGCTGGTTAAAATCGCGCAGGGCAATGGTCTGTGCTGCCTGCAGAAAACCGCGTGAGCGTTCGGTAAATTTTGCAATATCCATAATATCCCTCTTGTCCCTTTATCGTAGGCGACTGAAGGCCTTGCCCCATCCCGCTTTGCGGCAACGGAAGGCAGGGTCTGTCGTGTTGACACCTCTAAGATTGGAAGGCCCAACAGCACAATCAAGGGGGATGTGTGCATATGTCGCACACCCTATGGAATGGCCGATATGAAAAAAGGCGGAGCCCTGTGGGAGCCCCGCCTTTTTTACACCAGACCGGCTTGGGGCCGGTGGCTTTGCACTCAGGCCGCGTTCAGCTGGGCTTCGGCAAATTCATAGTTTGCCAGTTTGTCCAGGAAGTTGGTGATGTAGTCCGGGCGACGGTTGCGGAAGTCCAGGTAGTAGGAGTGTTCCCACACGTCGGCCGTCAGCAGTGCCGTGCCCTGACCTTCGGCCAGCGGGTTGGTGCCGTTGGGGGTTTTGGTAATGGCCAGCTTGCCGTCCTTGCCCAGCACCAGCCAAGCCCAGCCAGACCCGAACTGGGAGATGGCGGCCTTGCGGAATTCTTCCTTGAAGGTGTCGATGCTGCCAAAGTCTGCGGTAATTTTGGCCCCAAGCTTTTCGGGCATGGCACCGCCAGAGGTGGACAGGCTGTTCCAGAAGAACGAGTGGTTCCAATGCTGGCCAGCATTGTTGAACAGGCCGGTCAGGTCAGCCTTGCCGTGTGCGGCCAGAATAATGTCTTCCAAAGACTTGCCAGCAAGGTCGGGCTTGCCTTCGAGCAGCGTGTTCAGGGTGTTCACGTAAGCCAGATGATGCTTGCCGTGGTGGAACTCAAGCGTTTCCTGGCACATGCCGCGTGCGGCAAGGGCATTGGGGGCGAAGGGGAGGGTTGGCAGTTCAAAAGCCATGACATAACTCCGTCGTATCAAGCAGGGCGTGTCAAAAACGCGCCTGTCCAGAGCTATGGGCGTGCCATATGGCACAGAGCCAGCGGGTGGTGGCCCGATGTCTCTTTTCCCTTGCTCACGGAAACTTGCCCTGCTGGTGGGGGTGGGGTGGCGCGGCAGTCCGTAAGGAAAGCTATATGTGCATTACGCATGAAACAGCATGAATTTGCAACATGCCACCGGGTAAGAGAAGTAGGATACAGCCATGAACACCCCTCCATCACACACCGATATGCAGGCATTGGCGGGGCTTGCAGCGGGGGATGCGGACAGGCTGCTCTGTGCGCGTTTTCTGCCCGCATCTGCACAGCCGGGCGGGCTTGTTCTGCTGGCGTTCCATAACGAGCTGATTCGCGTGCTGGCCCCGGCCCGCTCGGCTGCGGTGGCCGGGCCCATGGCCGGGCTGATCCGCCTGCAATGGTGGCGCGAGGTGCTGGAAAAGACCCGCGCCCCCGAGCACATTCTAGCCCCTTTTCTGCTGGGGATGATGGCATGCGGGCAGGCCCGGCTGGCCACACTGCTCCGCCTTGTTCACTCTTGCGAGATGGAACTGACCGGCGCGCGTGATCAACCGGCATGGGAGGGCATGATGCGTGATGGCCCCGGAGCACTGCAGCGCGCAACAGGCGAACTGCTGGGGGTGGAAGACCCCGCCATCCTGCTCAGGCTGGAGGCCTGTGGCATGGCCTATGGAGCAGGGGCCATGCTGCGGCACTGGCCCGTGCTCCAGCAATCAGGGCGGTTTATATGGCCCGCTCAGCAGGAGGCGCTCAGGTTACAGGGGCAGGCATGGCTGGCGGCGCTGGACTGGCCCCATCTGCCTGCGCCTTTTCGCCTTGCTGCTCTGCCTGCCATACTGGCCAAGCGGGACCTTGCCGGGACCGCCCGGCAGGCCGGGCAGCCCCGTGGGCTGGGGGACCGCGCCGCACTCATGTGGCAGGGTATTAAAGCCCTGCGTGCGTTTGAGCGCGACTGAACGGCTTGGAGTGCCGTAAAACCCTTACGGGTCGTTGGCCACAATGTTTTCCAGTACCCCGATCAGGGCGGAGTAGTCTGCATCTGCTGCGGCGCGGCGGGTCAGGGAGAGTTCCTGCGTGACTGCGGCCATGGTGGGTACGGGCACGGCCAGACGGGCACAGGCATCAAGCAGCAGGCGCATGTCCTTCTGCATGAGCCGGGTGGGGAACTGGGGCGAAAAATCCCCTTCCTTGGCCATTTTGATCTTGCGTTTGTGGTGGGGGGAGATCACGGCCATGTTATCCAGCGCATCAAACAGCATGGTGCGGTCAAGCCCTGCGGCCAGACCATAGGCAATGCCTTCGGCCACGGCGGCCAGCCCGGCTCCCATAATCCCGTTAATAACCAGCTTGAGCCGTGCGCCACTGCCTGCCGGGCCTGCATGAATGGTCAGGCGGCCAATGGCGTCAAACACCGGTTTGGCGCGGGCCATGTCATCCTCACTGCCGCCAGCAAGTACCACCAGGTTTGCGCTGTCCGCCTCGGGCGTGCTGCCAGAAACCGGACAGTCCACAACGCTGATTTTCAGCTTCTGGCCCGCATCCAGCAAGGCCTGTGCGGCTTCGGGGGAGACGGAGCTTGTGTTCAGTAACAGCCCGCCCTCTGGCATGCCGGCCAGCGCGCCCTGCGGGCCGTACATGCTGGCACTCAGGGCCTCATCATCCGGGACGCACACAAGAACAATATCAGCCGTTTTGGCAACATCTGCCGGGCTGGGCAGAAAGGCGGTGTTTTCGTCCCCCCCCTTGCCGGAGGGCGTGTAAGCCACGGCTGCAAACCCTGCTTTTTTCAGGTTTGCGGCCATGCGGCTGGCCATTGCGCCAAACCCGATAAAACCGATTGTCTTTGCTGTGCTCATGGTATCAGAGACTCCTGCATGTTCTTGCGTATTATGGACATAACGCACAAACTCCTTTCAAGGTTAAGGCGCATGGCCTGAATGCGCTGTCAGGCACCCCGGAAGAATAAAGGCTGATCATGGCTCCACTTGTTGCCGGTCGCGCGCGGCGCAAAAACCTGTCGCCACTGGCACGGCAGGTTCTGCTTTACGGCCTGTTCCTGCTCCCCGCCGTGTTTGATCTGGTGGAAGGGTGGCTGGGCTGGCTGGGGCCAAGGCCTTACCGCGAATGCCTGCATGACTTTGGGCGTTATGCGTTCCGCTTCCTGCTGGTTTCGCTCATGGTGACACCCTTGCGGCGCTTTACCAGAATTAACCTCATCCTCTACCGCAGGCCGCTGGGGTTGCTGGCCTTTACCTATGCGGCCCTGCACGTCACACTCTACCTGACATGGGCGCGCGGGCTGAACCCGGCCCTGATCTGGACGGATTTTACCACCCGTCCGTTCCTCAGCTTTGGTCTGCTGGCTTTTGTTATCCTGTGCGTGCTGGCGGCTACCTCCACGCGCAAGTCCATTATGCGGCTGGGCAAGCGGTGGGCTCCGCTGCACAAAACGGTTTACGTGGCTATGGTGCTGGCCTGCGTGCACTACAGCATTGCCTTTAAGGTCTGGCACGTTGAGCCATTTATTTACGCAGCCATAGCAGCGGCCGTGCTGGCAACGCGCCTGCTCCCCAAAGCACAAAAAAGCCGCCCGACCCCGGTTTAGGGGCGGGGCGGCTTTGGGCCGTGCCGGGCTGTGTGGCGCTGGGTTTTGTGCGCTCAGGCCAGCAGGTTGGGGTGCCCCAGTGTTGCCAGCAGCTTTGCCGCGCGTGCATCGGCATGGAGGATGGTAACGGTTTTGCCGCGCCCTTCCAGCCGGGTGGCGGTTTTTTCCAGCGTGTCTGCCGCGCTGATGTCCCATAGCTGGGCGTCGGCCAGATCAATCACCACGTTTTTTGCGGGGCCCTGAAAATCCACGGCATCGGTCAGCACGCTGGTTGAGGCAAAAAAGAGCTGGCCGCGTACATGGTAGGTGCGGGTTGTGCCATCGGGCGTATCCTCCGCTCTGACCTGCACCAGCTTCATGACCTGAAACGAGAAGAACAGACCATTCAGCAACACGCCGCAGCCAACACCAGCGGCCAGATCATGTGTCAGCACAACCACTACAACGGTTGCCAGCATAACGGTGGAAGACAGCTTGGGGTGGGCCACTAGCTCGCGCAGGGATGACCACGAAAATGTGCTGATGGATACCATGATCATGATAGCCACAAGGGCTGCCACCGGCACCTGAGCAACAAAGCGGTGCATGGCGACAAGCAACAGCAGCAGAAAAGCCCCCGCCGTAAAGGTGGACAGGCGGCCCCAGCCACCGTAGCGCAGGTTGCCCACGGTCTGGCCGATCATGCCGCAACCGGCCATGCCGCCAAACAGGCCCACAAAAATATTGGAAATACCCAGCCCCGTGCACTCCATGCGCTTGCTGGAATGGGTGTCGGTCAACTCATCCACCACCGTTGCGGTCATGAGCGATTCCAAAAGCCCGACCATGGCCATGGCAAAGGCATAGGGCAGTACAATCTGGAATGTGCCCCAGGTCAGGGGTACCTGCGGCCATGTCAGGTGTGGCAGCCCCGTGGGTAGCGCCCCAAGGTCGGCCACAACATGAATGGGCATGGGAACGGCAAGGCTGATCCCGGTCAGCACCAGAATGCAGATAAGGGGGGAGGGAACAGCCGTGCTCAGCCGTGGCAGCAGGTAAACAATGGCCAGCCCAAGGGCGATCAGGGCGTAGGTGTGCCACGTCACATGCAGCATCTGCGGGATCTGGGCAGAAAAAATAAGAATGGCTAGCGCGTTGACAAAACCCGTCGCCACCTCGCGCGAGACAAAGCGCATCATGCTTTGCAGCCGCAACAGCCCGAACAGCACCTGCATACCCCCGGCCAGCAGGGTTGCCAGCAGCAGGTACTGCAACCCATGCCCGTGCACCAGATCCGCCGCAACCAGCGCGACCGATCCAGCGGCCCCCGAGATCATGCCCGGCCTGCCGCCCGTTATGGCAATGGCAATGCTGATAACGAACGAGGCAAAAAGCCCCACTTCCGGCGCAACCCCCGCCACGTAGGAAAAAGCGATAACTTCGGGGATAAGGGCAAAGGTGCCGACCATGCCGGCCAGAACGTTACGGACGGGTTGTTCCGTCCATTCACGCACATACTGCTGAACACTCACGAGGCAGAAAATATCCTGTAAACTAGGGTGGATGGTTTGGTGCTCCCAGCCATAAACCGGACTTTTTATGTGCGGAAAGGTTTTTCTTTGCGGATCATTGCTTGCACATTCCCTGTTTGGCCGGAATGGTGGTGTGCCTGCATTGTGTTTTTGGTGCGTGAAGATGCTTGAACTGCCCCCTCCATCCCCCCTTGTATGGATCCTTGCCGGAGAGGCGAGCGGGGATGTGCTGGGTGCCCGGCTGATGCACGCACTCCGCGCGCGCAACCCGCATATCCGTTTTGCCGGGGTAGGGGGTACGCGCATGGCGCAGGAAGGGCTTGCCAGCCTTTTTCCAATGCGGGATCTGGCGGTTATGGGGCTGGTGGAAATCCTGCCCCGCGTGCGCCAGCTTTCGCGTAGGCTTAATCAGGCTGTGGCGGATATTGCGGCCCAAAAACCCGATCTGGTGATTACCATAGACAGCCCCGGCTTTGCCCTGCGCCTGCTCCGGCGGATTGCGGGTATGGGTATGTTGCGCGTGCATTACGTGGCCCCGCAGGTATGGGCATGGCGGCAGAAAAGGGTGCGCAAGTTCCCCGGTCTTTGGGACGAACTGCTATGCCTGCTCCCGTTTGAGGAAGAATTTTTTGGCAGGCACGGCCTGAAAACCCGCTTTGTGGGGCACCCCGTCCTGCAATCCGGTGCGCAGGAGGGCGATGCCGCCCGGTTCAGGGCACGGCACGGACTGGCGGATAACGCACGGGTGCTGGTGCTGATGCCCGGCAGCCGCCGCTCGGAAGTGCCAAGGCTGCTGCCCGTATTCGGGCAGATGCTGGCCCTGCTCCGTACCAGCATGCCCGATGTGGTGCCCGTTGTGCCGGTATCCCCCGTGGTGGCGGCTACTGTTGAGCAGGCCGTGCATAACTGGCCCGTTCGCCCGATTGTGGTGACAGATGTGGACGACAAGCATGACGCATTTGCCGCAGCCGGGGCGGCTTTGACCAAATCAGGCACCTCCACGCTGGAACTGGCATTGGCTGGTGTGCCCATGGCGGTAACATACCGGGTTAACCCCCTTACGGCGTTTATGGCGCGCAGGCTTATCCGGGTGCCCTATGTGGCTATGGTCAACCTGCTTGCAGGCCGGGCCGTTGTGCCCGAACTGTTGCAGGAAAACTGCGCGCCAGACGTGCTGGCGCGCGCGGTGCAGACACTGTTTGAAAACCCCACCGTGGCTCAGGCCCAGAAGGCGGCCTTTGCCTCGGTCCTGCACGGGCTGGAGGGGCCGGGGGGGAGCCTGCCGGCAGACGCCGCGGCATCTGCGGTGCTGGACCTGCTGGCCGCACGGGGGCAGCCGTAAGGGGCTACCCTTCAGGCGTGAGTGTGGCCGTGGGTTTTATAAAGCTCGGCGGGGTCAATTTCAGGCTTGGTCAGTTCAAGCAGCCCGGTGGGGGAGAACGCGCGGTAAAAGCAGCTTCTGCGCCCGGTGTGGCAGGCAACGCCAATCTGGTTGACTAGCAGCAGAACGGCGTCTGCATCACAGTCCAGCCGTGCTTCGTGCAGGTGCTGGACCTGACCGGATGTCTCGCCTTTACGCCACAGTTTTTTGCGGCTGCGCGAGTAGTAGCAGACGCGCCCGCTCAGCAGTGTTTCACGCAGGGCTTCGGCATTCATCCATGCAATCATCAGCACTTCGCCCGTGTCATGCTGCTGGGCAATGGCGGCAATCAGGCCGGAAGCATCGTATTTGACTGTGCTGAGCATGGCATCAAGCACTGCGGCATCGGGTGCGGTGTAGGTCATGGTTTGTCCGGTGTGGTGGCGGAGGGTTCTGGTGGTGTGCCAAGGGCTGGTAGCAGCCACGCAGGGGGGCGGGCAACCACGTTATGGTCAAGGCAGGTCAGGGGTTTGTCGGCCATGTCCACCTTGAGCAGTGCTAGCCCGATATGATCGCGCGAGGAGCGCAGGGTGCCAACCTCCTGCCCGTTATGCAGGATGGCGGTACCCGGCGCGGGCAGGGGGGCGGTGGCGGCAATGGGTACAAGGCGGCGTTTGAGCAGCGTGCGGTAGTGCATGCGGGCTGTGACTTCCTGCCCCATGTAGCACCCCTTTTTCCAGGCAATGCCGCCAAGCAGGTCCATGTTGGCTTCGGCCGCCAGTGTGCGGCCCTGTTCGCAGTCCTGTACGCCATCCGGCAGGCCAAGGGCCAGGCGGTGCAGGTCATAGTCCAGCTGGGTGGCGGTCTGCTCCGTAGTGGCAGGTGGGTCTATCAGCCGCCAGCCTGCGGCGGGCAGTCTGGGGTCTGCAACGCTTATTGCGTTTTCCAGCAAGGTGGCCTCGGGCCTGTTGCCCCATGCGGCATAAACGGGGAGTGCCGTCAGTTCCATCTGCACATCCGAGCGGAGCCGGAAGCGCATGAGCTGTGTGCGCAGGGCTTCGGCCTGCTCGGTGGCGCAGTCCAGTAGCAGGCAGGTATCATCCGGGTCGGGTATGGCAAAAAAATCTGCCTGCCAGCGGCCCTGTGGGGTCAGGCATGCGGCCCATGCGGCCTGGGCCGGTTGCAGGGCTTCAATATCTGCCGTGACCAGCCCTTGCAGAAACCGTACACGGTCCGCACCGGAAAGCTTGAGAACAGTCCGGCCCTCAAGCCGGGTAATATGGGATGGGGCGGGTAATGGCATGGTGTGGTGTCCTTTTATGCAAGGATGCAGGCCGTTGGTGCAAACTCTAGACCGGGTGGGGCAATGGGGCCATAGGCAGGCTGTTCACGTCCGGCTTTGCCGCAAAAGTGCCAGAGCCGCATGGGCGACGCGCTCCACACTTAACCCCGCAATGGGAGCCAGTCCTTCCGGCCCCGGTGCCTCTACCCAGTGTGTCATGGCGCCGGTGGGGGCATATTCCGATGCGCGGGACGGGCCGAACAGCCCCAGTGTGGGCGTGCCTGCCGCAGCGGCCAGATGCATTAACCCGGAATCGTTACCAATATACAAAGCACAACGGGCCAGCATGGCGGCGGTTTCGGTCAGGGCAAACCGTCCTCCGGCATCTATGGCGTGGGGCAGGGCGTGCAGCACGGGGCGGGCCAGTTCCGCCTCCTGCGGGCCGGGGCCATAAAAAATGGCAGGGCGGGCCTGGGGGTACGTGGCGGCAAGCTGCTGCCACAGGGGCAGGTAGTGCTCTGTCGGCCAGATTTTGCCGTGCCAGTTGGCCGTGGGGCCAAGGGCAATAACCGGTGCATCCGGCGTGTATGGCGGTATAACCTGCGCGGCAGCCTGCTGGTCGGCATTGTTGAGCCATACCGTAGGGTGCGGAGCGGGGGAAAGACCGAGCAGGGCCCCCAGATGCCCCACCCGCCTGCCGGGCCTGCGCCCCCCACGCATGACAAACCGCCGCCCCGAGCGCAGGGCAAAACTGATGATTGAGCCGCGCAGGTCCACGGTCATGTCCCAGCGGGTGGGGGCGCAGGTTTTCCACAAATCCAGCCAGTGCAGGTCGTAGCGGCGTTTGTGCATGACCAGAACCCGCTCGAGTCCGGGCATGTGGCTGAACAGCCCGGCGGCAACCGGCCCGCAGGCAACGGTTATGCGCGCATTGGGCCATTGCTGTATTAATGTGTTGAGAATACCGGTGGAAAGCACCGCATCCCCCAGACGGGTGGCCGTAATAAAAAGAATGCGCATGCAATCAGGCTATACTGTCTCTTTGTCTCTTTTCCAAGCAGAGCAGATATGGACATTTGCGCGGCATATGCCAGAAGATGGAGCGTTACAGCGCAGGCTGGCCCGCTCCAGTGGAGCAGGTCGCCCGCGTAGGTCCACTGTCTGGGCAATAAGGGTATTTTGGCAATGTTGCAGAAAGGTTTTTTGCTGGCTTCCGTCGGGGGGCTGGTGGCTATGGTTGCATGTGTTCCCGCCCATGCGGCCGAGCGGGCGTGGGTGCCCACCACCTGTGGTGCGGAACCGCAGGCCCCTGCGGTCGATGTTTCCAGTGTGGAAAAATATAATGCCAGCGTGGACAAGGTCAGCGCTTACGAAAAAGCCGCCCGGACCTATAACGCCTGTGTCTCCAAGACTGCGGTGAAGGAAGAAACCGCAATCAGCAACGACGCGCGGGATAAAATTGCCTATATTCATGATGGCAGTACCGCTGTGCAGCAGCGCATCGGGGCTAATTTTACCCAGCTGACAACCGCGCTCAAAGCGGGTGGCACCAAGTTGCAGAAAGCAGCGCACTAAACGCTTTTGGGCTTTTGCCGTGCAGCCTGTTGGGCCGTAAGGCAGTATAACAGGCGCACAACAAACACGCTGCGCCTTGTATGATGCGTCCGGCTGGGGCAGATATGCCATAATACGGACAGGCATGTATTGGCAGGAACAGGAACGGGCCGGATCGTGGCAGAGGATATTTACCGGGAAGTTGACGAAGAGCTGAAGGCTGAACGCATGCGTGCGGTTGCCCGGCGTTATGCCGGTGTGGCTGTTGCCGCTGTGGTGGCCGTTGTGGCTGGCGCGGGCCTGTGGTCGTGGAAGCTTGCACAGCACAAGGCTCTGGATCAGGCAGCGACAGGCACGTATCTGGCCGCCTTGCGCCAGACCGATCACCTGCCCGATCAGGTGGGCAGCAGCCCCATAACCCTTGTCGGCAAAGCGCAGAGTGGTCTGGAAGCCCTGCAAAAGCTGGCAACATCGAGTGATCAGGGTGTGGCCACACTGGCCCGGATGCAGGAAGCCGCCGTGCAGGCCGCCCGGGGCGATGCCCCCGCCGCACTGGCCGCATGGAACGCAGTGCAGGATAACCCCGCAGCCGACCCGGCCCTGCGCAGCATTGCAACCCTGCTATGGTGCCAGCATCAGCTTGATACGGGGGATATTCCGACCCTGCGCTCGCGCCTTTCCCTGCTGACCGGGCCGGGCAAGGCCTGGAACGGCCTTGCCGTGGAGGCGCTGGCTGTTCTGGATGTGCGCGAAGGGCATAGGGATGATGCCCGCAAAAAACTGTCTGCCCTTGTGGATTCGGGCGAAACACCGGCAGGTGTACGCAACCGCGCACAGGATATGATGCAGGCCCTTGATCCGTCAGCAGGATAAAACCATGAGCAGCAAAACATATACGGGCGGCGCAGCCCGCTCCGGCCTTACCCGCAGGAGCCTGCTGGCCGGGGCAGCCCTTGCCCCCACACTGGCCGCTTGTGGTGATGACGACGATAAAAAACCCCTGCTGGCCGGGCACCGTACGGATGTCCTGTCATCAGGTGCTGGGCTGATGGTGGATAAGGAAGACCGCACAGCCATTACGCTGCCCGCACCTGTTACGGTTTCCGAGTGGCCGATCAGTGGCCGCGTGCCGGAGCATACGGGCAGCAACTACGCGTGGGGCGGGCTTAAGCGCCGCTGGAAGCATAGCGTTGGTGCGGGTATTTCCGAGCCGGACTTTATGGCATGGGCAGCCCTTGGCTCGCTGGGGCGGGGTATGCTGTCCTGCCCGCCGGTTATCCATAACGGCCGTTTGTTTATTATGGATGCGCAGGGCGTTATCCGTGCCTTTACATGGCCTGCCATGCGGCATGTGTGGACCTTTAACCCACGCCCCAAGCAGTCGCGTTCGAGCAACACCGGTGGTGGCATCGGGGTTGATGGGGACGTGCTGTATATTGTGGATGGCATTTCGCAGGCTGTTGCCGTTTATGCCGCAACAGGCAAGGTCAAGTGGCGGACCGATGTTGGAACACCCGGTCGTTCCGCCCCGACCATTGCCGAAGGCCGGGTTTATTTTGGCACGATTGATGAGCGCTTTTTTGCGCTTGATGCCGCAACCGGCCATCAGGTCTGGACATATGCTGCCACGGCGGCCGAAACCACGGTGTTTGGCCAAGCCGCTCCCGCCTACGCCAATGGCGTTGTGGTGGCAGGCTTTGGCGGAGGCGACCTGATTGCCTTCCGCGCCGAAAGTGGTGAGGTCGTGTGGAGCGAAATGCTCGGCAATGTTGGCTCACAGGCCAGCACACTCAACCTGAACTGCGTGCGTGGCCTGCCGGTTATTGTGGGCAGCGTTGTGTATGCGATCAGCATGGCGCAGGTGCTGGCTGCGGTGGATATCCGCACCGGCCGCCGTGTGTGGGAGCGTTCCGTTGCCAGCCAGAACAGCATTCTGTGCGTGGGGGAATGGCTGTATGTTGTCTCCCTCGACCAGCAGATCGCCTGTATTGACCGCCTTTCGGGCCATGTGCGCTGGATCACCCAGCTCCGCCGCTTCCGCAAGATCAAGGAAAGCAAGGACATTGTCACATGGTTTGGCCCCATTATGGCGGGTGGCCAGCTTGTGTGCCTGAGCACCCTGCCAGAAAACGGCATGATCCGTATTAACCCGGTAACCGGCGCAATTATCTCTATCGATGCCATGGAGGCCATCTCCTTCGTGCCTCCTATTGTTGTGGACAATCAAATGCTTATCGTAACTAATGACGGAAACCTGATCTCCTATGGTTGAACGTCGCAAGTCCATGCGCCCCCTCCCGCCGATACCGACGGGGGACCTGCCGGTTGTTGTTATTGCCGGACGCCCCAATGTGGGCAAATCCACCCTGTTCAACCGCCTTGTGGGGCGCAGGCAGGCACTGGTGGCCGATACCCCCGGAGTAACTCGTGACCGCAAGGAAGGGGTTGCCCTTGTCCGCGGTCGCCACATACGCCTGATTGATACCGCCGGGCTGGAAGAAGCCGCACCAGACACATTGTTTGGCCGCATGCGCGCCTCGTCCGAAAGTGCTGTGCAGGAAGCGGACCTTATTCTGTTCTGCATAGATGCACGCGCAGGCATTACCCCTGCTGACGAGCATTTTGCCCAGTGGATCCGCCGCCAGAACCGGCCCGTGCTGCTGATCGCCAACAAGGCGGAAGGGCGGCAGGGCACAGCCGCTGCGCTGGAAGCTTACGCACTGGGGCTGGGCGACCCGCTGGGCCTGTCCGCCGAGCACGGCGAAGGCGTGACCGACCTGATGTGGGAGATTGCCGAACGCCTGCCTGCTGACAAGGTGGAGGATGAAGAGGACGAATGGGCTCCCGAACCCGACCTGTCGGAAGAGGATGAAGAGGAGATTCGCCCCAAGGGGCCGCTCAAGGTTGCCATTGTCGGGCGGCCTAATGCGGGCAAGTCCACGCTGCTGAACACCCTGCTGGGTGAAGAGCGCATGATCACCGGCCCCGAACCGGGCCTTACGCGTGATTCCATTGCCGTAACCCTGCATGACGGGGATGACACGTTCGAGATAGTTGATACAGCAGGCCTGCGTAAAAAGGCCCGTATTGATGAAGCCTTGGAAAAAATGTCTGTCTCGGCCTCCATTGAAGCCCTGAAAATGGCGGAAGTGGCTGTGCTGGTGCTGGATGCGACCCTTGGTGTGCATGAGCAGGACCTCCAGATTGCCCGCCTGATCGAGCGGGAAGGACGGGCCTGTGTGCTCGCACTGAACAAGTGGGACGCGGTGGAAGACCGTACGGCCACGCGCAAGGCTATTCTGGACCGGCTGAGCATTTCTCTGGCCCAGATGCGTGGCGTGCCGGTTGTAACCTTTTCTGCCCTGACCGGCTCGGCAGTGCACAAGCTGCTCCCCGCCGTGCGTGAGGCCTGGACCGTATGGAACGCCCGCGTTCCCACAGGTGCGCTCAACCGCTGGTTTGAGGAAATGCTTGAACGCCACCAGCCCCCGCTGGTGGATGGCAGGCGGCTTAAACTGCGTTACATGACGCAGGTTAAATCCCGCCCGCCAACCTTTGTTGTTTTTGGCACCCGAGCCGAGCAGATGCCCGATGATTACAAGCGGTATCTGGTCAATGGCCTGCGTGAAGCGTTTGACCTGCCGGGTGTACCTATTCGGCTGCAAACGCGTGGTACCAAAAACCCGTACGCAAATACCTGACCCCAACGGGTCAGGTTACGCGCAAAAGGGGTATCCGCTGCGGCTTTGTCATGGGCTGACAGCTCTGCCACAGGCAGTGTGCTGCCCCCAGTAAGGAGCCAGAACCAGCATGACGCCCCCCCAGCAGACCCCGCCCCGCCAGCCACCTCCCTCCGATGGTTTGCATGGCTCGGCCAGAAACTGGGCCATGCTGGCGGTTTCTCTTTCGGTTTTTCTGGCGCTGCTCGACTACGCCATTGCCAATGTGGCCCTGCCAGACATTGCGCGAGACCTCAGGGCGTCTTCTTCCTCCTCTATCTGGATCGTTAATGCCTACCAGATGGCCAGTCTGGTTTCTCTGCTGCCGCTGGCAGCCCTTGGGAGCCGGGTGGGGTTTGCGCGGCTGTGCCGGGCGGGCATTCTGCTCTTTATGGTGGCTTCACTCCTGTGCGCCATGGCAACCAGCCTGCCGGTACTGGCCGGTGCGCGGGTGTTGCAGGGCATAGGGGGCGCCTGCATCATGAGCGTGAACATCGCTCTGGTGCGCTTTATTTACCCTTCGGCAGAAATCGGGCGCGGCATGGCCCTTAACGGGCTGGTGGTGGCTCTTGGGGTGGCGTTGGGGCCTACGGCTGCTGCGGGTATTCTTACCTTTGCATCCTGGCCGTGGCTGTTCTGGATCAACCTGCCTTTGGGGGCTGCGGCTCTGGGTATGGCGTTTTACGCCCTGCCCAACACGCCACGCGCGCCCCATATGCCCGACATGACCGGCAGCCTGCTGTGCGTTGTGGCCTTTGGGGCCTGCATTATGGGGGGCGATGGTCTGGCCCATGCGCAGGGCTGGGTTGGCTCTTTGCTGCTGCTGTTATGCGGGCTTATGGCTGGCGTGTGGCTGGTGCGGCGTGAGGTCGGGCTGGCCCAGCCGATCCTGCCGGTTGACCTTTTGCGCCGCCCCGATTTTGCCGTGGCGTTTACCACCGGGTTCTGCGGTTTTATCGCGTCCAATTTTTATATCGTTTCCATGCCCTTTACCCTGCATGACGCGCTGGGCCTTAGCTCTGCCCAGACCGGGCTGCTCATAACTCCGTGGCCTATTGGTATTATGCTCTCGGCCCCGGTTATTCGCCGGGTGGCGGACCGTATTTCGGCCGGGGTTCTGTCTTCCATCGGGCTGGGGCTTACGGCTTCGGGGTTTTTCCTGCTCTGGCAACTGCCTGCCCACCCTGCATTGTGGGACATCGCCTGGCGCACGGCCCTTGCCGGGTGGGGGTTTGGGTGTTTTCAGCCCCCCAACAACCGGGCGATGATGGTTGCCGCCCCCCTACACAGGGCCGGGGGTGCCAGCGGCATGGTGCAGGTGGCCCGTCAGGCCGGGCAGACGGTTGGGGCCATGGGAGTAGCTGCCTTTTTTACCCTCTGGGCAGATGCTGCCAACCGTGAATGCCTGCTGGCCGCCGGGTGTGTGGCTTTGTTTGCTGCACTGCTGAGTGCCAGCCGCCTGCTGGGCGGACGCTCTGCATAATGCCCTATTGCGTGGCAACAGCTAAGGGGATGGCAGCATGAAAACATGCCTTGTGTACAGGGACCGGCTTCTGCCCGCTTCCGAGCATGCCTTCATGCGCAGGCAGTACATGGCCTTCAGCCAGTTGCGGCCTTACTGGGTTGGTTGCCACCGAGATAACCCTCCGGCGGATATGGCCACCACCTTGCGCATTCTTGGCGAAGGCCGTGTGTTAGGGGGGCTGCGGCGGCTGGCGTTTAAACAACTGGGGTGGGGGGCAGGCCGTGCCGTGGCTGATCTGGCCCCTGTGGTGGTCCATGCCCAGTTTGGTCGGGGGGGCGCGTTGGCTCTGCCCATTGCCCGGCAACTGGGCTTACCACTGGTTGTGACATTCCACGGAGGCGATGCCTTTAAGGACAAGCATTACGCAAACCGCTTTCCGCCCTCTGTTTTTCAGCGCAGGTGGCAAAGTCTGCTGGATTACAGCGCCATGTTTGTGTGCGTGTCCGACGGGGTGCGGGACAGGCTATTGGAGCGCGGTGTGCCTGCCCACAAGCTTGAGGTGCTGAACATTGGCACCGAGGATGTGGCACCCGCTCGGGGGCCGTTTGACCGTTTGGTTTTTGCCGGGCGGTTTGTGGAAAAAAAAGGACTGCCTGTTCTGCTTGATGCCCTGCGTATTCTGGCTGGGCAGGGATTAACACCCTCTGTGGTGCTGGCGGGCGACGGGCCAATGCGCGCGGCCATGGAGCAGTATGCCGCAGGGCTTGAGCATGTCTGTTTTGCTGGCTGGTTAAGTGCCGGGCAGCTCCGCCAGCAGCTTGAACACGCGGTAGCACTGGTCGTGCCCAGTGTGCGGGCCACTGGGGGAGACCGGGAGGGCCTGCCCAGCGTGGCGGCTGAAGCCATGATGTATGGCGTGCCGGTTGTGGCCTCCAGCGAGGCCGGGCTGGAGACAACCCTGCTTGATGGAGGGGGGCTGGTGGTGCCAGCGGGGGATGCGCAGGCACTGGCACAGGCACTGGCCCATATTTTACAGGTGGGTGTACGCACTGGCATGGGGCAGGCGGCGCGCAGGGTGGCGCGGGAACAGCTTAGGGCGTCGGTCCAGTCTGCCCGGCTGGAACAACGCCTTTTGTCTGTTTTGTAATCAGACTTCGCTTTCAAGGAAAATGCGCGAGGCATCACCCATCCACGGGCCGTAATAGCGTTCCAGCCAGTGTTCGGCCTGTGTGGGGGCACCTGCGGCAAGGGCTGTGAGCGGGGCCAGATAGACCCATTCGCTCGTCTGGCTCTGTTCGTCCACCATATCCCGGTTTTGCAGGCCATCCATGGAAATGGAGAGCATATGGGCGGCAAGGTCGCGCACCGTGCCTTCACCCCAAGGGGTGTCCAGCCCCATCATGGGTACCAGTTCGCGTAGCTTCACGTAGTCTTCCCACGGGCGGGCGCGTACCAGTTCCCATGCGGCTTCGAGTGCGGAGTCATCATACAGCAGGCCGGTCCACAGGGCGGGCAGGGCCATCATCATTTCGGGCGAACCCGCATCGGCCCCGCGCATTTCCAGAAACTGCTTGAGCCGCACATCGGGGAAGGCGGTTGTCAGGTGGTCTTCAAAATCACCCAGCGTGGGGGTAAAGCCTTCCAGCCCATCCTGCCGCTCACCATTCAGCCATGCGCGGAAGGAGCGGCCAGCCACGTTGTGCATCCGGCCCTCACGCATGATGAAGTACATGGGCACGTCCAGCGCCCAGTCCACATAGCGTTCAAAGCCAAAGTCTTTTTCAAACACACAGGCAGGCATGCCCGAGCGGGCATTGTCCGTATCGGTCCAGACCCGTGCGCGGTTGGAAAGGAAGTTGTTGGGCTTGCCCTCCACAAAAGGAGAGTTGGCGAACAGGGCCGTGGCTACGGGTTGCAGCGCCATGGAAACCTGCATTTTGCGCACCATGTCCTGCTCGGAGCCAAAATCCAGATTAACCTGCACGGTGCAGGTGCGCTGCATCATGTCCAGCCCCATGGTGCCGACCTTGGGCATGTAGTCGCGCATAATGCCGTAGCGTGTTTTGGGCATCCATGGCTGGTCAGCACGGGTTGCCGTGGGGTGGAAGCCCAGTGGCGCAAAACCCAGCCCCAGCTTGCGTGCCAGCGGGCGCACGGCATCAAAATGGTTGCTCAGTTCTTCCGCCGTGTCATGCAGGGTGCGCAAGGGCGCGCCGGAAAGTTCGAACTGCCCGGCCGGTTCGAGCGATATGGCAGCCCCCGCTGCCTCCCCCTGACCTTTGAGCCCGATAATGCGCCCGTCATCCAGCACGGAGGTCCAGTCATCGGGTTCGGATTTGTGGAGGTTACGCAGCAGGGTTTCTATGCCCTGTGGGGCATAGGAGGGTGTTGCGTAGGCTGCTTTGCCAGCCTGGGGTGCGTCTGCGCCCACGGTGGCTTCCGGGCGCACAAAGCCGAATTTTTCATGCTCGGTGCCTATGCGCCACGCATCACGCGGTTTGCAGCCCTGCGCAAGCAGTTCGGCCAACTGCGCAATGGAATGGATGGGCGTTGTGTCGGAAGCACCGGGGTTGGACATGAGGTTTTCTGTATCCCAAAAACAGCCTTGCGGTCGCACGGCAAGACAGGAGCAATTGCCTTATTGTGATGAAACAGGGGCAGAGCGCAAGCCATTGCCCAGTAGCGCAAGCCCCGCCACCACCGCAGTATCGGCCCGCAGCACCAGTGAACCAAGGGAAATTGGGGCAACAAAAGGGCGCTTGAGCAGGGTCTGGCACTCACCATCGCTCAACCCGCCTTCCGGCCCGATCAGGAGTCCATCTCCCTCCTGCACCAGTCGCGGGGTGGGGTGGGGTGTGCTCTCGCGCTCGTCCAGCCGTTCTATTGCGGCAAACAGGCTTGTCTGCTGCGGCCAGTTTCCCAGCAAGGCGGGCAGGGTCTGCACCTGCGCTATGGCCGGTATGTCCAGCCTTTCGCATTGTTCGGCGGCTTCCACGGCTATGGCGTGCAGGCGCTCGGGGTTGATGCGGTGGGTGTTGGTGCGTTCGGTGACAAGTGGCAGAAATTCCGTCACGCCCAGTTCGGTGCCCATGCGCAGGACCAGATCGGTGGCATCGCGCTTGAGCAGGGCAAAGGCCAGCCGCAGGGGCGGGCAGGGCTGCGGGGCGCGTAGCTGGCGCTCAAGGGTCAGGCCACCCCGGTCCTTGCGGATTTCGGCTATGCCGGCCAGCCATTCCCCCATGCCTGCATGGAATACACGCACCTGCTCCCCAGCCTTTTTGCGCAGGACGGTGCCAAGGTAGCGCGCCTGCTCGGGGGCAATCGGGCAGGGAGCGCCCTCCTGCGCCGTGGGCACAAGGGCGGGGTCCATATACAGGCGGGGGAGGCGGGAGAGGCCATTCATGCCGGTCATTTATCCTGCATCTGCTCGGGTGAGTGAGGAACAGGCCCGGTTTACGCACGAAATACCCTGTTTTGCAAAGGAGGTGGTGGGGGGAGGTTATGGTCCGCACCAGTTTGTGGCATAGGGAAGGGCGCAAAACGGTGCCCGTTGTTCCTGACCAGAGGCCTTATCAGAATCGTGTCTGCTTCCACCAGCCATACCGACATCCGGGTTACGGGATGGATTGCCCGCCTCCCTCCCTCCCTGCAGGCTTATGCCCTGCTGGCCCGGCTGGACCGGCCGGTGGGAACATGGCTTTTGTGGCTGCCCGGTGTGTGGGGCATTCTGCTCCCTCAGGGCGTGGCTCCCATGGAACGGGTCAGGCTGATTGTGCTGTTTGGCATTGGCAGTCTGGTCATGCGTGCGGCGGGCTGTGTTGTAAACGACATGTGGGACCGCGATATTGACCGTCAGGTTGCGCGTACAGCGGGGCGGCCACTGGCGTCCGGCGCGCTGGGCATGCGGCAGGCCACGGCCTTTCTGGCGTTGTTGCTGGTTATGGGGCTTGGGGTGCTGGTGCAGCTTAACCCCCTTTCATGGATGCTGGGGGTGTCCTCCCTTGTGCTGGTGGGGCTTTACCCTCTGGCCAAGCGGTTTACATGGTGGCCGCAGCTTGTCATGGGGTTTACGTTCGGCTTTGGCGCACCCATGGGGTATGCGGCGGCTGCGGGGCAGCTGGCATGGGCACAGGCCGCCCTTTATGCTGCCACGATTGTCTGGCAGCTTGGGTTTGATACGATCTATGGCTTTCAGGACATGGAGGATGATGCGCGGATTGGCGTTAAATCCACCTCGCGCCTTATGGCCGGGCGGGCACGGGCGTTTATTGGCGTGTGCTATGGGCTGACCCTTGTGCTGCTGGCGGGGGCTGGCCTGCTGGCTGGTGCTGGTTGGCTGTTCTGGCCCGCGCTGCTGTTGCCGGGTGTGCTGTTCTGGCGGCAGGCTGCAGCGGTTAACCCGGCCCGGCCGGCTTTGTGCCTTGCGCAGTTTTATGCCAACCGCAAAATTGGGCTGACCATTGCGCTGGCTCTGGCGCTCGGGTTGCTGGTGGTTTGAGAGTATCTGCGTTTTTTGCTGGCGGTAATGGCTGGCTGTAATAGCTGGCAGTCAAAGTGAGATGCCCTGTTCATGATAAGAGTTTTTCGTGCTGTTGCGCCATTATGTGCCGGTCTGCTCCTGCTGGCGGGGGCTGCCCATGCGCAGGATGCCGAAGGTGGTGCTGATACCGCAGCCGCCAGCACCGTGCAGCCCGCACGCCTGAGTGCTGCGGACAAGGTATGGGTTGCCCGGATTGAGCAGGAGCTTAACCATGCGCTCACCTTCAAGGCCCGCATCCAGCAGATAGATGCGGAGGGCAAACGCACAACCGGCACGGTGTGGATGAAGCGCCCCGGCCAGATGCGTCTGGCCTACGACCCGCCATCCCCTTTGCTGCTGGTTGCCAATCAGGGCAAGGTTGTGTTCCGCGACAGCCAACTGGACCAGACAACGGTCATACCCATGGACCGGACCCCGCTTGGGCTTCTGCTGGCCCAGCATGTCAGCCTGTCTGACGGGGTTACATTGACCGCCTTCCGCCACGAGGCCGGGCTGATTGCGGTCAAGCTGGTGCGCACGGCATCGCCCGGAGATGGCAGCCTGACACTGGTGTTTTATGAAACCCCGCTGGCCCTGCGCTCATGGAGTGTGCTGGATGCACAGGGGCATGAGACCCGCGTAACCCTGTTTGACGTGCATCCGGGGGCGGATATTCCGGCCAGTACGTTCGACCTGCCTGCCCAGCCGGAAGAATAATATCGTCCCCGACGGGGCAGGCCCAGCACGGCCCGGTTTGCGCAGCTACTGGAAAAATAGGCCGCGCATGGCGATATATACGGCGAACAGGACAGATTTTGAGACTGAAGGTATGAACGCCATGACCACACGGCACGCAGCACCATGACGGGGGAAGACCTGTTTGGCGGGGCCTCCCCCGCGCCGGGTGCCGATGCCGCTCCGGCGCGCACGGGGGGCAGGCCCGCTCCAACCCAACCGCTGGCGGACCGCCTGCGCCCGGCCTGTCTGGCCGATGTGGTGGGGCAGGGGCACCTGCTGGGGCCAGAGGGCACGCTTACGCTCATGCTTGAGCGCGGCACCCTGCCCAGCCTGATCCTGTGGGGTGGGCCGGGGGTGGGCAAAACCACCATAGCCCGCCTGCTGGCGCAAGCTGCGGGGTTGCGGTTCATGCAGATTTCGGCCGTGTTTTCCGGGGTGGCGGACCTGAAAAAAGCGTTCGACGCTGCGCGCAAGCTGGCGGCCGGGGGCGTGGGCACACTTTTGTTTGTGGACGAGATCCACCGCTTCAACCGCGCGCAGCAGGACGGCTTTCTGCCCGTGGTGGAGGACGGAACCGTGGTGCTGGTAGGGGCCACGACCGAGAACCCTTCCTTCGCCCTGAACTCGGCCCTGCTCTCGCGCTGTCAGGTTATGGTGCTTAACCGGCTGGATGACCCGGCACTGGAAGCCCTGCTGGCCCGCGCGGAGGAGGAGACAGGCCACCCCCTGCCGCTTACGGAGGACGGGCGCGCCACCCTGCGCGCCATGGCGGATGGGGATGGCCGCTACCTGCTGAACATGGTTGAGCAGGTTTTAAGCCTGAAAAATACAAAACCGCTGGATGCGCAGGCTCTGGCCCGGTTGCTGGCTAAAAGAGCCATTCTGTATGACCGGGACCGGGAGGAGCATTACAACCTTATTTCCGCCCTGCACAAATCACTCCGTGGCTCGGACCCCGACGCCGCGCTGTACTGGTTTGCGCGTATGCTCGAAGGGGGCGAGGATCCGCGTTATCTGGCCCGCCGCCTGACCCGTTTTGCCACCGAGGATGTGGGCATGGCCGACCCCAACGCCCTGCCTCTGGCCGTGGCTGCGTGGGAGACATATGAGCGGCTTGGCTCGCCCGAGGGTGAGCTGGCTCTGGCCCAGCTTGTGGTGCATCTGGCGACAGCCCCCAAATCCAACGCGGCCTACAAGGCGTATGGGGCTGCACGCCGTGCCGCCAAGGCCACTGGCAGCCTTATCCCGCCCGCGCATATCCTGAACGCGCCCACGCGGCTGATGCAGGATATTGGCTACGGCAAGGGGTATGAATACGACCACGACGCGGAGGAAGGGTTTTCGGGGCAGAATTATTTCCCCGATGGTATGCGCCGCCAGACCTTTTATAGTCCAACGGGTAGAGGCTACGAACGGGAGGTCAAACACAGGCTGGAAACATGGTCCCGCTTGCGGGAACGGCGCCAGTCGTGAATATCAGCGCATGAGTGTTGTCAATCTTACCGTGAGCGAGGACGAGGCCGGTATCCGCCTCGACCGTTATTTCCGTCGCCATTACCCGCATCTGACTCAGGGCGCGCTGCAAAAACTGTGCCGCACAGGCCAGATTCGCGTTGAGGGCAAAAGGGTGGAGGCCTCCACCCGGCTCGAGCCGGGGCAGAGCGTGCGCGTGCCGCCCATTCCCATGGCTGCCAAGCCCGCGCGTGATGTGCCGCGCCCGCTGGACGACAAGCTGGTGCGCGAAATCCAGCGTATGGTCGTTTATCAGGACAAGCACCTGATCGTGCTGAACAAACCCTCCGGCCTGGCCGTGCAGGGTGGTCCGGGCATTACCCGCCATGTGGACATGATGCTCGATGGCCTGCGTGAAAACCCCGATGACCCGCGCCCGAGGCTGGTCCACCGGATTGACCGCGATACATCGGGCCTGCTGCTGCTGGCCAGAACCCCCGGCGTGGCTGCCAAACTTGCGGCCTCCTTCCGTGGGCGGGACGTTAAAAAGACGTACTGGGCTGTTGTTGTAGGCAGGCCAGACCCGCTCTCGGGCGAGATTGATCAGCCGCTTGCCCGTCTGGGTGCCGGGCCGGGGGCCATTACCGTTGCCGCCGACCGTAAGGATGAGGATGCCCAGTCCGCCCGGACTGTGTACGAAGTACTGGATTCGGCAGCCCGCAAGTTCTCATGGCTTGGGCTTTCCCCCCTTACAGGGCGCACGCACCAGTTGCGCGTGCATTGCGAATCCCTTGGCACCCCCATTCTGGGTGACCCCAAATATGGTGGGGCCACAGCGCACCCCTCCGGCTTTACGGACCAGTTGCACCTGCATGCGCGGGAGCTGGACATGCCCCACCCCGCAGGTGGCCGCCTTGTTGTAAGCGCTGAACTCCCCGCGCATATGCGTGAGACCTTCCGCGCTCTTGGCTTTACACCCGGAACAACGCCGCCCCCTGCGCGCAAGGGCGGCTGAGCGGCAACCGACCTCGCGCGGGAGAAAACGTGACAATGCGGTTTAAGTGGAAAATTGGCCTGGTTGCGGGTGTTGTGGCTGTGGTCGCGGGTGGCGGGACAATTTTTTCCGCAACGCAGGATGCCACGTGGCTGAAAACCCGGCTGAGTGATGCGGTGGAGCAGGGCACGGGGCGACACCTGAGCATTGGCACGCTGCATGTGTGGGTGCTGCCCTTCCCTTGGGTGGAGGCGCAGAATGTGCGCCTTTCCGGCGTGGAGGATGGTGGCCCGGACGTGCTGGCGGTCAAGCAGGTGCGGGCACGGCTCTCCATCATGCCGCTGTTTTCCCACCGCATTGCGTTCCGGGATGTGAGCATTATTGCCCCCAAAATCACCCTGAGCCGCCTGAGCGATGGCCGGGCGGACTGGTTGCTGACCCCACCAGCCGCCACGGAGCAGGCTGCGGGCCCTGCACCTGCGGTGCGGATGCACTGGAATGTCAGCGCATCGGACCTGAACATCGTGCAGGCAGATGTGGTGTGGGATGACGCCCTTACCCATTATTCGGGCACGTTTGGCCTGCGCAAGGCCACGTTGCGTGGGCTGGATGGCACGGCCCCTGATCTGGACATACAGGGCCAGAAGGGCTCCGCCAGCTTCAGCCTGACCGGGCAGACAGGCCCGTTCTGGCCCCTTGGCGCGCAACTGCCCCTGCAACTCCGCCTGAGTTTGAACAATGGCGGGCATTCCATAGGCCTTGCGCATGTGGATGGCGTGATCAACGCACCGCAGGCCGAGCGTGTGTATAACCTGCATATGGGCGGCTCTGTCGGGCAGTTACAGGACCTGAATACCTTTTTCCCCCATGCCAATCTGCCTGATGGGCAAAACCTCTCGGTGGATCTGAGTGTGGCGGGGAGTGGTGATGCCCCGCAGGTCCAGAGCCTGCATATCCGCACGGGGCGTGTGGATCTGGGGCGCTGGCTGCCACAGGCAGCACTTGTCCGTGCTGTGGTGGATGCGCCCACACCCGCAGACCCGCTCAGCCTGCATGTGGAAGGGCAACTGGGTAGCCAGCCTGTGGGTCTTAACGGGTCCGCAGGTACTCTGGCACAGCTTGTGCAGATGCAGGAGCAAACTCCTGCACCCGTGGATCTGGCGGTTACGCAGGGGCAGTCTTCCGTGCAGGTCAAGGGTGCGCTCAGTGCTGCCCATTCCGCGCTGGATGTGCAGGGTACGCTGGAGCATCTGGCGTTTGGCACGCAATGGCCGGATGCTACCGGGCTGACAGTTACCGGGCATGTTGAAACCGACAAAACGGCATTTTTATACAAAAATCACACGGTTGCGGACGTCATGCACAACCTTGAGCTGGCGGGGGATATGCAGGTGCAGGCCGTAAGCTGGCAGGGTGTTGCCTGGTCGCAGGTGCAAACGCATGTGGCACTTGCCAACGCCCGTCTGGTGCTGGACCCCATCCATGCCGTGGGGAATGGCCAGCAGCAGGTTGCCCGGTTTGTATATGACCTGTCTGGCCCGCAGCCGCAGGTGGAGGCGTCTGCCCGCTCGGTGTTCCTGCCTCTGGCGGTTGTACAGGCATGGATGCAGGTTGCGCCGGACATGCAGGGCACGGTCCAGCTTGTGGGTGCGCTCTCTGCGCAGGGTGATACGGCGGCTGCGCGCAGTAGTTCCCTTGCAGGGCATCTGGGTGCGTCCGTGGTGGACGGGAGCGTGGGCGGCGGGCTGATACGCCGTTTGCTGGGGCCGCAGGTGCCGGTCAAGGGGCAGATGCCTGTGCGCTGCTTTGGCGTGCATACACAGTTTGCCAACGGCGTGGCCCATATTGACCAGGTCGGGCTGGAAAGCGCCTTTTTGCACCTGCGCGGGCAGGGAACGGTTACTCTGGATACGCATGAGCTCAACATGGAGCTGGCACCGCAGGTGCTGCTGGGTGGGGCTTCGGCGTCGTCCTCCCTGCGTGTCACGGGGCCGTGGAATAACCCGCAGGTGAGCATGGCTGCCGCGCAGGATGGGCGCGTTGGCATTACCATTGGTGGGGAAGGGGAGGAGGCTACCTCCTGCGCGCCACTTCTGGCGACTGCGCGTGAAGGAGCCGATGGCCCAAGCCCGACCGTGGTGACAAAAAAAGCCAGCAAGGAGGAAAAGATCATGAACATGCTGCATGGTCTGGGGCTGTTCCGGTGAGCGCGAACGCAACGGGTCTGCCCGGGCGCACCCCGGCAGGGCGCAAACGGTTTTGGAAGCAGGTCCAGCTTGTCCCGCATGATGGGGGATTTGCTGTTCATCTGGACGGGCGCAGCGTACGTCTGCCGGGTAAAACGGTCCTGTGTGTGCCGTCCCGCGCGCTGGCCGAGGCACTGGTGGCCGAATGGCAGGCTGCCGGGCAAACCGCAGAGGGGTATTTTACCCCCGATGATCTGCCATTAACCGGCATTGCAGGCTCCATGCTTGAACGCATTCCGCAGGCGCGGGACGGGGTGGTGCAAAGCCTTCTGGCTTATGCCAACAGCGACCTGATCTGTTACCGCGACGGCGCGGGCGGCAAGCTGGCGCAACAGCAGGCAACCCTGTGGGACCCGTGGCTGGCATGGCTGGATAAAACCTACGGTGCAACCTTCCGGACCACGCTCGGGGTTATGCCTATCTGCCAGTCCGATCAGGCCTTGCAGGCGCTTGGTACGGTTATGGAGAGCATGACAGACGCGCAACTTGCCGTGCTGGGGGTAGCCGTTCCGGCACTGGGGAGTCTGGTGCTGGGGCTGGCCTTGCTTGGTGGCGCGCCGGTGGAGGAGCTGGTTGCCTGCGCTACGGTGGATGAGCGCCAGCAGATGGCGGTCTGGGGGCAGGATACAGAAGTTACGGACCGCATTGCCCGTATGCAGATGGAGCTGGAAACAGCCGCCCGATTTGAAGCGTTAATGCATCAGGCCTGAGCGCTGGCCGCCCATGCTCCGCTAAGGCAGGGTGTGGGGTGTTTGCGCACGGGGCGTTTTGGTGTTTTTGTGGTCACTGTCAAACAGTGGAATCTGTTTTTGCAGGGGAGTATTTCAGGTCATGAAGATCAGCAACGGTGTCTTGGCTGCGGCAATGGTCGCGGGGCTTTCTCTCTCTGGTCTGTCGGCGCATGCGGCGGGGCCGGGTGGCTGGGGTGGTGGCATGGGTGTTGGCTCCACCTTTGGCGGTCCGGGCGGTAATGCGCTGGACGGGCTGGACCTGACCCACAAGCAGCGCAACCAGATCACAACCATCCTCAAGGAAGCGCATGACCAGGATCAGGCGCAGGACACGCAGGAAGAGTTTGAAAACCTGCACGAGCAGATACAGGATCTGCTGAGCGTGCCCGGCCCGCTGGATCAGAACCAGATTGCGCAGGTGCAGCAGAAAATGGCAGCCCTGCGTGCAGAGCGCGAGGCACGGCACCTCCAGACCGCCAGCCGGATTCATGACGTGCTGACGCCTGAGCAGCTGACCCAGATGCGTGAGCGGCAGCGCAAGATCCATGACCTGCTGAGCCAGCTGAATGCCTTGCAGCATCCCGCCCAGCAGATTTCTTCCGATAACCAGAAGAAGTAAAAACCAGAAGTTCCTTGACTCAGGGCCCGGTCGTACCGTAAGCCCTGCAACAAATCAGGACCGCCACTCCGCGAGTGTTCGCGCAGTGGCGCGTCTCGTTATGGGGTGTGTTGCACTTGTTCGAAGCTCTTTCAGGCAAGCTTTCCGGGGTTTTTGATGGTCTCGCCAAACGTGGCGCGCTGTCTGAAGCCGATGTGATGGAGGCCATGCGCGAAGTCCGTCTGGCCATGCTGGATGCGGACGTCGCGCTGCCCGTTGTTAAGGACTTTGTTAACAAGGTTAAGGAACGCGCGGTTGGGCAGGAGGTGCTGGAAAGCATTTCTCCCGGTCAGGCCGTTGCAAAAATTGTTAACGATGCGCTGATCGACGCGCTCGGCGGTGCAGGCGTTGCCCCCCTTAACCTGAATGCCACCCCACCCGTGCCGGTGCTTATGGTCGGGCTTCAGGGTTCGGGTAAAACCACCACATCGGGCAAGCTGGCCCTGCGCCTTGCTACGCGTGAGCGTAAAAAAGTGTTGCTGGCCTCGCTCGATACGCAGCGCCCGGCCGCCCAGTTGCAGTTGGCCCAGCTTGCCCAGCAGGCTGGTGTAACGTCCCTGCCCATTATTGCGGGGCAGACGCCAGTCGGGATTGCCCAGCGCGCGCTCGAAGTCGGGCGCAAGGAAGGGTATGACGTTGTTATCCTCGATACGGCGGGTCGTCTGTCCATTGACGAAGCGCTGATGGAGGAAGTCCGCCAGATCAGGGACGTAACACACCCGGCGGAAACGCTGCTGGTTGTGGACGCCATGACCGGGCAGGACGCGGTCAATACCGCCAAGGCGTTTAACGAGGCCGTGGGTGTGACCGGTGTTGTCATGACCCGTATGGATGGTGATGCGCGCGGTGGTGCGGCCCTGTCCATGAAGGCCATTACCGGCGCGCCCATCAAGCTGACAGGCTCGGGCGAAAAGCTGGATGCGCTGGATGAGTTCCATCCCGAGCGTGTGGCAGGCCGTATTCTGGGCCTGGGTGATATTGCCGGTCTTGTGGAAAAAGCAGCGGATACGCTGGACCACGAGGAAGGTGAGCGTCTGGCCCAGCGCATGATGGCTGGCAAGTTTGATCTGGATGACTACGCATCCCAGATCCGCCAGATCAACAAGCTTGGTTCCATTTCCGGTATTCTGGGGATGTTGCCGGGTATGGGTAAGGTCAAGGAAGCGCTGGGGGACAAGGACCTTGATACGTCCGTCCTTAAAAAGCACCTTGCCATTATCGGTTCCATGACCCGGGGCGAACGTCGTGCGCCGGGGATTATCAAGGCCTCGCGCAAAAAACGTATTGCCGCAGGGTCTGGAACAACAGTTCAGGACGTCAACAAGCTGCTCAAGCAGTTCGATATGATGTCCACCATGATGAAGCGTTTTAACAAACTGGGCGTGAAAGGTCTCATGCGCCAGGGAATGTCTGCGCTCATGCCTAAGGGAATGGGTGGAGGCCCGCCGGGTGGTCCTGGCGGTTCTCCCTTCCGCTGATGCGGCCTGTTTCTGCCTAAGTTTTCCGGGTTTTGTTTTTCGGTCTGGAGTATTCCGAATGAGTGTTAAAATTCGTCTTGCCCGCGCTGGTGCCAAGAAGCGTCCTTACTACCACATCGTTGTGGCAGACAGCCGCAGCCCGCGTGATGGCCGCTTTATTGAAAAAGTGGGTGCCTACAACCCGATGCTGCCTTCCGACCACGCTGAACGCGTGCGTCTGGTAAACGAACGCATCACGCACTGGCTTTCCCAGGGTGCGCAGCCGACCGATCGTGTTGCCCGCTTCCTGGGTAACGCCGGCCTGATCGCCAAGCCGAGCTTTAACGAGCAGCCCAAGCAGTCTGCTCCGAAGAAGAAGGCACAGGAACGTGCAGCCGCTGCCGCCAAAGCAGCAGAAGCCGCAGCCTGAGCTAAGCCGAGCCAGCTATGCAGCCTGACCTGATCCTTGTTGGTGTTGTGGGTAAACCGCATGGAGTGCGCGGCCTTGTGCGCGTGCATTCCTATGCGGCGGATGCTGCGACGCTGGAGGATTATGCGGTTCTGCAGGATGCGCAAGGGCGTAAATGGTCCTTGCGCTGGTGCGGTGCGGATAGCGTTGCCGAGCTTAAAGACGCAGATGGCAAGCCACTGGCGGATCGGACTGCGGCACAGGCGCTGGTGAATACCCGCCTGTATGTGCCGCGCTCCTGTCTGCCGGAGCCAGAGGAAGAAGAATTCTACCATGCTGACCTGATCGGCATGGAAGCGTTTGAAAAAGGTCTTTCTCTGGGGCGCGTCCTCATGGTTCACGATTACGGTGCCGGTGCCAGCCTTGAACTGGGTGATGGCTCGCTTGTTCCCTTTACCAAGGCCTGTGTGCCTGAGGTCAAGCTGGATGAGCGTACCATAACCATTGTTCGTCCCGACGAAGTTTCGGGGGAAGAGGGGCGTGGTGTTGGCAAGCGGCAGGCGGGGGCGCCAGCATGAGCTGGCAGGCCACCGTTGTAACACTCTTCCCGGAAATGTTTCCGGGGCCTTTGGGGCAGTCCCTTGCAGGGCGTGCGCTGGAGAACGGGGTGTGGTCCTGCCGTACTGAAGACCTGCGTGAGCATGGTCTTGGTCGCCATCGTGCTGTTGATGATACGCCGTTTGGTGGTGGCGCAGGCATGGTTATCCGCCCGGACGTGGCCGATGCGGCACTTGCCGCAACGCAGGCTGACGCCAATATTCCGTGTGTGTATCTTACGCCACGGGGGCGTCCGCTTACACAGGCGGATGTACGGCGTTACGCGGCAGGTCCAGGCGTTATGCTGCTGTGTGGCCGGTTTGAAGGGGTGGACGAGCGCTTTTTGCAGGCGAGGGGTGTCGAGCAGGTTTCCATCGGGGATTATGTTCTCTCGGGTGGGGAAACTGCAGCTCTGGTTCTGCTGGATGCGTGTGTTCGTCTGCTCCCCGGTGTAATGGGGAGTGAACAGAGCGGTGTGGAGGAAAGTTTTTCCGATGGGCTGCTCGAATACCCACATTATACCCGCCCGGCTGTATGGGATGGGCATGAGGTACCCGAGGTTCTGCTTTCGGGTAACCATGCTGCCATAGCGCAGTGGCGGCAGGCTAAGGCTGAAGAGACAACGCGGGAAAGAAGGCCGGATCTGTGGTCTGCCTGGCTGGCTCGCAAGAATGAAAACAGGACTGCAGCTGTGGGCGGGGCCGCACAGGCAGACCTTAGGGGTTTGAGAAGGATACCGACATGAACATTATCCAGCAGTACGAAGCTGCCGAAATTGAACGTCTGACCGCTGCGCGCGCAGTGCCCGTATTTGATGCCGGTGACACCGTGCGTGTTTCCGTGCAGGTCAAGGAAGGCGAGCGCGTTCGTCTTCAGGCGTTTGAAGGCGTTGTGATCGCCCGTTCCAACAAGGGCCTGAACAGCAACTTCACCGTGCGCAAGATCTCCAACGGTGAAGGCGTGGAACGTGTGTTCCCGCTGTATGCTCCGACTGTGGCCGAAATCAAGGTCGTGCGTCGTGGTAAGGTGCGTCGCGCAAAGCTGTATTACCTGCGTGGCCGTAGCGGCAAGTCTGCACGTATTGCAGAACGCCCGCGTGAAGTTGTTGCTCCGGCAGCAGCAGGCTAAAAGCCACAAGGCTTTTGGGCACGACGCCAGACATGGCTTGTGTGAACCCGACTGGCCTGTGGCCAGTCGGGTCTTTGTGATAAAACAGGGTGTGTGCAGCGCTCATTCAAGGCTGTTCACACGGATATAAAGGTAAGGAGGATGCGCATGGCTGCGCGTACGTTGTTCGACAAGATCTGGGATGATCATGTCGTGGAAACCCTTCCGGACGGCACCTCCATTCTTTATATCGACCGCCACCTCGTCCATGAGGTGACCAGTCCGCAGGCGTTCGAAGGCCTGCGTCTGGCCGGGCGCAAGCTGCGCCACCCGGAAAGAACCGTGGCTGTTGTGGACCACAACGTGCCCACATCCGACCGGAGCCAGCCGATCGAGGAAGCGGACAGCCGCAACCAGATTGAAACGCTCGAACGTAACGTCAAGGAATTTGGCGTTCCCTATTTTCCGCTTCTGTCTGCCAATCAGGGGATTGTGCATGTGGTTGGGCCGGAACAGGGGATTTCCCTGCCGGGCATGACCATTGTGTGCGGTGATTCGCATACCTCCACGCATGGAGCACTTGGCTCGCTGGCGTTTGGTATTGGCACGTCCGAAGTTGAGCATGTCATGGCCACGCAGACCATTCTGCAGCGCCCTGCCAAAAACATGCGTGTCAATGTGGAAGGAACCCCCGGAGCGGGTGTTTCCGCCAAGGACATCATGCTAGCCATTATCGGGCATATCGGCACCGCCGGTGGCACGGGGCATGTGATCGAATTTGCCGGGTCCGCCATTCGTGGGCTGGACATGGCAGGCCGCATGACCATCTGCAACATGGCGATCGAGGCCGGTGCCCGCGCAGGGCTTGTTGCCCCGGATGAGACCACGTTCGAGTACGTGCGCAACCGCCCGTTTGCCCCCAAGGGTGAAGGGTTTGAGCAGGCCGTTGCCTACTGGAAAACCCTTGCATCGGACGACGGTGCGCATTTTGACCGCGAAGTAACCCTGCGCGCTGAGGACATAGGCCCGACCCTGACATGGGGCACAAGCCCCGAAACAGTTCTGGCCATTACCGATACCGTGCCCGACCCGGCACAGGAAACGGACGAGGCCGTAAAAGCCCAGTTGCAGCGCATGCTCGATTATATGGGCCTTGAAGCCGGGCAGAAAATTGCTGGTACGCCGGTGGATGTGGTCTTTATTGGCTCATGCACCAACAGCCGGATTGAAGACCTGCGTATGGCTGCTCAGGTTGCCGCCGGGCGCAAGGTTGCTCCGGGCGTGCGCGCCATGATTGTTCCCGGTTCGGGCAACGTCAAACGGCAGGCTGAGGAAGAAGGGCTGGACCGTATTTTTCTGGATGCAGGTTTTGAATGGCGTGAGGCCGGGTGCTCCATGTGCCTTGGCATGAACCCCGACCGCCTGACCCCCGGCCAGCGTTGCGCATCCACCTCCAACCGTAATTTTGAAGGGCGGCAGGGGCCGGGTGGGCGCACACATCTGCTTTCTCCCGCCATGGCCGCGGCTGCTGCGGTCACGGGCTGCCTGACTGATGTGAGGGAACTGGCATAATGGAAAAGTTCGTCACGCTGTCCGCCATTGCAGCGGCTCTGCCGCAGGCCAATATTGACACGGACAAGATTATTCCGGCGCGGTTTTTGAAAACCACCCAGCGTACCGGCCTTGGCAAGCACGCGTTTGATGCCATGCGCTACCTGCCCGATGGTGCCGAAAACCCGGATTTTGTGCTCAATCAGCAGCCCTGGCGCAAAGCTGAAATCCTGATCACGTATGACAATCTGGGGTGTGGTTCCTCGCGCGAGCATGCGCCGTGGGCTTTGCTGGATTTTGGTATCCGCTGCGTTATTGCGCCCTCCTTTGCCGATATTTTCTTCAACAACTGCTTCAAGAACGGCATTCTGCCCATCCGCCTCCCGCGTGCGGTGTGTGATGAGCTGATGGGGGACGCACAGATGGGCAGCAATGCCCGCCTGACAGTGGACCTGCCGCGTCAGGTTGTTATTCGCCCCAATGGGGAAGAAGTCCCGTTCGAGATTGATGCCTTCCGCAAGCATCTCCTGCTCGAAGGGCTGGATGACATCGGCCAGACTCTCAAGCACGAAGCAACGATTACAACATACGAAAAACGGCAGGACCGGGATAAATCCTGGCTGCCCACCATTCATTTTGACTGAACAGATCCCTACGGAGCACCGCGATGACAGACCCCAAGCAGCCCGTTAAACTTCTTGTCCTGCCCGGAGATGGGATCGGCCCCGAAGTTGTGCGCGAAGTCGGCCGGATTATTGCATGGCTGGAAAAAAAGCGCGGCCTGACATTTGAACTGACCGAAGACCTTGTGGGTGGTGCCTCTCTGGCGGAATACGGCGTGCCGATCCGTGATGAAGTTATCGAGAAGGCCTGGGCCGCCGATGCTGTTCTGTTCGGCTCGGTGGGGGACCCCAAATGGGGGCATGTCAGCTTTGACAAGCGGCCGGAAGTCGCCATTCTCAAGCTGCGGCAGGAACTGGGGCTGTTTGCCAACCTACGTCCCGCCAAGGTGTTTGATGCGCTGGTCGATAGCAGCACGCTCAAGCCCGATGTCGTGCGTGGTCTGGATATCATGATCGTGCGTGAAACCGTGGGCGGCATTTACTTTGGTGACCCGCGCGGGATCGAAACCCTGCCCGATGGCTCCAAGCGCGGCATTAACACCGAGGTTTACACCACGTCGGAAATCCAGCGCGTGGCCCGCGTTGCGTTCGATCTGGCCCGCAAGCGCGATAACCGCGTGTGCTCGGTGGAAAAATGCAACGTGATGGAAAGCGGCCTGCTGTGGAAAGAGGTCGTGACCGATGTGCACGCCCGCGAGTTCCCCGATGTGACGCTGTCGCACATGCTGGCCGATAACTGCGCCATGCAGCTGGTGCGCAACCCGCGCCAGTTTGACGTGCTGGTAACCGGCAACCTGTTTGGCGATATTCTGTCCGACCTCGCCTCCATGCTGACAGGCAGCCTTGGCATGCTGCCATCTGCCACGCTGGGGGCGGAACAGGCCGATGGTCGTCGTCCGGCTCTGTATGAGCCCATCCATGGTAGCGCGCCTGACATTGCAGGGCAGGGTATTGCCAACCCGATTGCCCAGATTCTCTCGTTTGCCATGCTGCTGCGGTATTCGCTTAACCTCCAGACCGAAGCGGATATGATCGAGCAGGCAGTTTCCAACGTTCTGGCCAGTGGTCTGCGTACAGCGGATATTATGGCCGAAGGCATGGCCCGCGTTGGTACGTCCGTTATGGGCGAAGCCATTGTGCGCGAACTGGACAAGCTTCAGAACAGCTAAAGCTGGAGCATATGCCGACAAAAAAGCCGCCCACAGCACTGTGGGCGGCTTTTTTGTTTGTAGCTTCAAGCAGGCTCTGGCTTGCATCCGGGCAAACAAAAAGGCCGGAGCCCGTGGGGGCAACCGACCTTTAATGCCTGCAAAACAGGAGGAGGCTGGCTTAGAAGCCTTCGCGTTCCAGACGCTTCCGTTCCATTTTGCGCGCGCGACGTACGGCTTCTGCCGCTTCACGCGCTTTGCGTTCGGACGGCTTTTCAAAGTGCCGACGCAGTTTCATTTCACGGAAGATGCCTTCGCGCTGCATTTTTTTCTTGAGCGCTTTAAGAGCCTGATCGACATTGTTGTCACGGACTAGAACGTGCACTTGGTCACTAACCCCTGTTCAAAAAAATCCGGCAAACCGGTTTTTGGGAAGCCATTATGGAAGGAGATCTGCGTTACCCTTCCGGGCTGCCGATTCCACTGTTGGCGGTCTCTATAACACGGCCTTAAGACAAGATACAATTCGTTCTTGCGTATCAGACCCGCACTTCCGTGTGTTTTATTGTGGATGTGCAAAAAAACAGGACAACAAAAAGCATGTCGGTTCTTGCTATTGCCCGTATGGGCCACCCGGTTCTGCTGCAACGCGCGGTTGAGGTGGAAGATATCAGTGCTCCCCAGATCAGGGAACTGCTGCAGAATATGCGAGAAACCCTGACCGAAAGTGGCGGTGTGGGTCTGGCAGCACCGCAGGTGCATGTGCCGCTCCGGCTGTTCTTGTATTCGGTACCCCCAACGCGCAGCGAAGGGGAGGATGATCCGCCACGCCCGGTACAGGCCCTGATTAACCCGGTTATCGAACCGGATGGGCCGGATATGATGCCGCGGCTTGAAGGATGCCTGTCCATTCCCGGCTTCAGGGGGGAGGTGCCGCGTTACCGCCGTGTGCGCTATAGTGGTTGGGACGAGCACGGCGCGCGGGTGAAGGGCATAGCCTCGGGCTTTTGCGCCAATGTCATGCAGCATGAAATGGATCATCTGGACGGAATCCTCTATCCCATGCGTATGAAGGATATGGCCCGCTTTGGTTTTGAGGCGGAAATCACACGGTATGGGATACAGGCATGAGCATGCTGCCGGGAAAAATGGAACAGGCCTTGTCTTTGGCGGTGGCAACACTGGCTGCGGGCGTTATGCCCGCCCCCATGGAGCGGGATGCGGACCGGGATGCCGCCTTGCGCAAGCTGGCATCCGTTGCCGGGGAGCGCGGGTGGAGCATGGCCACGCTCAGATCTGTGGCGGGGGCCGATGCAGACCTGCTTTTTCCCGCAGGGGTGGTGGAAATGGTGGAAGCTTGGTCCGACTTGTGTGACCGCGCCATGGTGGACGCCATGCAGGACACGCAGGAACCCCGGCTGAGCCAGCGGGTGCGTCAGGCTATTCTGCTACGTCTGCCGCCCGATGAGCAGCGCCGCACGGCTGCCCTGCGGGGGATGCGGGTCTTTTTATCCTGCGGGGGACAAAAGGCTTTCCGCCGCGCATGGCTGCGCACGGTTAACGCCATATGGCAGGCTGCGCAGGACGATGCGACAGGCCTGACCTATGTGAGCAAACGGCTGACTCTGGGCGGGCTGTATGCCTCGGTCTTTCTGTTCTGGCTGAGCCGTGGGCAGGATGAAGCAGCATTCGAAGCGTTTGTAGACAGGCGTCTGGCCGATGTGCTGCGCATAGGCCGCCTTAAGGCCCGCTTTGGCGTACAGGCAGGCACCCCGGCACCAGCCGCAGGGTAAATACACGCATGGTCATGCCACCTCCCCATGAGCGCGCAGGCTCAGACCTGCTCTTTTTGCGTGAAGAAAGTTTAAGACTGGCACAGACCCTCATGTTTTTGGCCGCGCGGGACATGGCCGAGGCTGTGGCCCCCGTGCTGGAGGAGGATGGGCTGGGCCGCGCGCATTACCGTGTGTTGCAGGTGCTGGCGTTTAGTCCGGGTATTCCTGTTAGCCGGTTGCAGGACATTCTGGGTGTGACCAAGCAAAGCCTTGGCCGCACACTGCACGAGCTGGATGCGCGGGCATACCTGCAAAGCAAAGTCGGGCGGCAGGACAGGCGGCAGAAGCTGCTGTTTTTAAGCCCGACCGGCAAAGCCGCGGAGGCCCGTCTGTTTGCCGTTATCCGGCAAAGGCTGGTTGCCGCCTACCGCGAGGCCGGGGGCGCTGCGGTGGAAGGTTTCCGCCGTGTTATCAATGGTATGCTGTCCGAGCATAGTCGTGCCTTGCTAAGCGAAGAGAGCGTAGGGCGAAGGGAAGGGCGTTAACATGTCTGAGCAGATAACAACCGCCGAAGGAGATGTGGCCGCCCACGTAATGGTGGTGGATGACGACCCGCGCCTGCGTCGCCTGTTGCAGCGTTACCTGTTTGAGCATGGGTTCCGCGTGAGTGTTGCCGCCAATGCGACCGAGGCACGGCACACGCTGGAAGGTATTCAGCCCGATGCGCTAGTGCTGGACGTGACCATGCCGGGGGAGAACGGGCTGGAATTAACCCGATCCCTGCGAGATGCCGGGCAGGACCTGCCCATTCTGCTCCTGACCGCGCGCGGGGAGCCGGAGGACCGCATTACCGGGCTGGAAGCGGGAGCAGATGATTACCTGGGGAAACCTTTTGAACCGCGCGAGCTTTTGTTGCGGCTCAAGGCGCATCTCCGCCGGCATCAGCCCCCACCGCCAACAGACAACCTGCGGATTGTCCGGCTGGGGGACAAGGAGTTCGATCCGGTCAGGCTTTTGCTCAGTGGGCCGGATGGCAATATCCACCTGACCGGGGGGGAGGCGGCCCTGCTGTGCGTTCTGGCCCGCAGACCCAATGAAACCTTCACGCGCGAGGACATCGCCAAGGCCATGGATATGACCGAAATTGGCGAGCGCGCGGTTGATGTGCAGGTAACACGCCTGCGCCGTTGCATAGAACCAGACCCGCGTGAGCCGCGCTTTTTGCATACGGTGCGCGGGCGCGGATATGTGCTTAAGCCGGGTTTATAGGGCGTATGATGGGCCGCAAGGGATTCCGCCTTTTCCCACGTGGGGGGTGGCCCGCGCTCAAGGTGGAAAAATCGGTCAGGCGCATGTTGCCGCGCTCCCTGCTGGGGCGTTCTTTGCTGATTGTTCTGTTCCCGCTGCTGATCACGCAGGGAATCGCGCTTGAACTTTATTACGGCAATTTTCTCAAGGTGGTATCCCGGCGGTTGACCGGGTCGGTCACGGCAGAAATTGTTTTGTCCCTTAACGCGCTGGAACGGCTTAAAAACCCGGCGGACAAGGAATGGTTTGTTGCGCAGGCGCGTGAGCAGCTCCAGCTCATAGAAATCTGGCGACCGGGGGAAAAACTCTCCCGCGTGGGGTCCACCCATGTTCTGGGCCCTATGGATGATGACCTTGTGCATGCGCTGCGGGAGGCCATTGATTACCCGTTCTTTGTCAAATGGCGGCATTTTCACCATGCGGTGCGTATTTATATCCAGCTTCCCGATGGCGTGCTGGAAATAGATACCCCGCGCAAACGGCTGGATATGGGGCAGATATGGCTGTTTGTGGCATGGACCGTGGGCAGCACGTTTTTGCTGTTCATTATTGCGGGGCTGTTCATGCGCAATCAGGTGCGCGCCATCCGGCAACTGGCTCAGGCGGCGGAGCAGTTTGGCATGGGGCGCGATATTGGCCCTATTCGCCCCGCAGGCGCGCAGGAGGTGCGTAAGGCTGCCGTGGCCTTTAACCGCATGCAGGACAGGATAACCCGCTTTGTGGCGCAGCGTACGGGCGTTCTGGCCGGGGTTTCGCACGATCTGCGTACCCCGCTGACCCGCCTGCGGCTGTCTCTGGCCATGATGCCGCGTGAAGGCAGCATATGCGCCAAGGCCATGACCGAAGATATTGATGAAATGATCGGCGATATTGCCGAAATGGAACACATGATCGACAGCTACCTTTCCTTCGCACGGGGGGAAGGCTCGGAGAGCGTCCAGCAGGTCGAGATGCTGCCGTTTCTGGAGGATGTGGTGGCCGCAGCCCGGCGGGCAAGTGTGCATATTCGTGCGCTTGTGGTGGAGCCGGGTTTACGTGCGCATATGCGCCCCGATGCCATGCGCCGTGCCTTAGGCAACCTGTTTGATAACGCCCGCAGGCACGACGCAAGCGTGGTGCTGAGTGCGCGCCGCGTAGGCGGTGGGGTGAGTATTCTGGTGGATGATGACGGGCCGGGTATTCCGCCAGACCGCCGTGCCCAGGTGCTACGTGCGTTCGAGAGCGGGCAGGATGGTGGCACCGGGCTGGGCCTGACCATCGCGCGCGATATTATTCGTGCACATGGGGGGGAAATGGCGCTGGAACAGGCGCCAGAAGGCGGGTTGCGTGTCCGGCTGTATCTGCCAAACTAGCAACGCACCGCCGGGGAAAGGTATTTTACAGCGAGTTACCCGAACCGAAGTGACCGGGGCCGGAGCTGTTGTTGAACATTCCGCCCTGTCCGCCCGCAGCGCCTGAACCCATCATGTTCTGCATGGGGTTATAACGGCCCACATTGCCCAGAATCTGCTGGAGCGCGTTAATCTTGGTGCCCGGCGTTGGCGTGATCTCGTTAATCATGGCCACGTGTTTGGCGTCCTTGATGTTGAGCGTGCGCATGCTTTCCAGCGTGCCTGCGCTGTTGAACTTGAGCACAACAAGGTCCTGCTTCATCACACCGGGGAAATCCATGGGCACCAGATGGGTGGTCATGGAAATGTAGATCCAGATATTATCGTCAAACGCGCCTTTGGTGGTGGGGGAGCCCATCAGGTCAATGGCGTCTGCGCGGGTGCTGGTGCCGGGTTCAAGCTGGCTGTATTCTTCAGGCTCAAGCAGGGAGCCTCTGGGCGTGGGGGTAGGGCCAAAAGCCTGACAGCCGGACAGCACAAGAACCGTGGCGAGTGCCCCACAGGCACTTTTAAGGCGCGATGTCTTGTTCTTGCGTGGCGGCGTCATCTGGTCAGGGTGTCCCAAGCGTAAGATTGTGATCCATGATCGTCATCCAACTGGCAACGGCCATGTCTGTCCGATGCCCCAACACTCGCGGGGCGTCAATTGCTGAATGGCAAAAAGAGCACGCTTTATGCGGCCCGTGCCCGGACATTACTCCATAAAGTTCCGCTTGTGTGGTAGATTGTTCAGGCGGTGGTCAGAAAGCTTTGTCCCGAGCGCATCCCGCCTGCTTGTTTCAGCGTTACTTCAGGAGACTTCCATGACCGAAAAGCCAGAATTCTATCGCCCTCTGGCCGTGCGCCGAATCGGAATGCTGGGAACGGATATGACCGTGGAAGCCACGCCGGATGAGTGCAAAAAAGTGGCCCGGCGTCTGGGCCTGCAGGATGTGGCCCTGCTGCGCTGCCGTTACCGGCTCAAGGATGACGGGCGCGGTGTTGTGACGGCCGAAGGCGCGCTGGCTGTCCGTTTTACGCAGACCTGTGTTGTGAGCATGGAGGCGTTTGAGGATATGATGGCGGGATCGTTCGTTGTCCGCTTTGTTCCGGCCAGCCAGTTTGTGGAAGGCGACGCGCCGGATATGGACGCGATTGATGAAATTCCGTATGAGGGGCAGGACGTTGATCTGGGCGAGGCTGTTGTTGAACAGTTTGCTCTGGATCTGGAGCCTTATCCGCATGCGCCGGATGTTGTTCTCCCTCCCGGCCTGATCATGGATGAGGATGAGGCTGAACAACACGGTCTTGAGGAAGAGCCTGAGAAAAAGGCCAGTCCTTTTGCTGGTCTGGCTCGCTGGCGGGGCGGAAACGCGTAATTGCCCAAGTGTGGGTGTGGGGTTTTCTTGTAGGATTGCTTGCGAAAACGCTTGCTGTCTGCTAGAGGCCGCGGCTCAGTGCTGGTGATAAACCTGTTTTGGCGTCTGGCTGCGTTAACGCGTGACCGGGCGTGTTGTTCTAACCATTTTTATGAGAAGGGGCTGGGCTTATGGCTGTACCCAAAAAGAAAACCTCGCCTTCACGTCGTGGCATGCGTCGTAGCCATGAAGCTCTGCGTGCAGAAGCTCATGCTGAATGCTCCAACTGTGGCGAACTGAAGCGTCCTCACAATGTCTGCAGTCACTGCGGTCATTACGACGGCCGTGAAGTGATTGCCGCAGGCAAGGCACTCAAGGTCGCCGTTCGCGCCTGATTTTTCAGGCGTGAAAACGCGTGCTGCATCCGTAGCACGCGGGGTAATGGGGGTAAGGCATCTGCGGCATGGCAGAGAAGCAGGCATGAGCAAGACCGAGATTCCAGAAAGTTTTCCTTCCGACCCTAACGAGGTGTTCAACCTCGCCGTGGACGGAATGGGGGGCGATGGGGCTCCAGAAGTGGTTGTTGCCGGGCTTGCCATTGCTGCCGAACGGCACCGCAATATCAAGGTGCTGCTGATCGGGGATGAGGCGCGCCTGCTGCCTTTGCTGGCGAAGTATCCCAAGGCTGCGTCCATATGCACGGTGTGGCATACGGATGTGTCTGTCTCCATGGACATGAAGCCAACATCCGCTTTGCGGATGCGTCAGTCCTCCATGCGGCTTGCCATGGACGCCGTAGCCAGTGGACGTGCCCAGGGGGTTGTGTCCGCCGGTAACAGTGGTGCCATGCTGGCTCTGGCCAAGATTGTGGTCAAAACCCTGCCGGGTATTTCCCGCCCGGCCATGGCGGCCATCAGTCCCACCATCAAGGGCGACGTGGTCATGCTTGACCTTGGCGCCAATGTTGCGTGCGACTGGCGTAATCTGGTCGAGTTCGCCGTTATGGGCGAAGCCTTTGCCAAATCTGTTCTGGGGTTGCCCGCACCAACCATTGGCCTGCTCAATATTGGCGCGGAAGAACTCAAAGGGGATGAAAAACTGCGCGTAGCGGCTGAAACCCTGCGTGAGAGTCCTCTGGCTGCCCAGTTCCACGGTTTTGTGGAAGGGCATGATATTACCGCAGGCACCACGGATGTGGTTGTAACTGACGGGTTTACCGGAAATGTTGCGCTTAAAACCGGCGAAGGTGTGCTTAAAATGGCCACCACCCTTTTGCGCCGTGTTTTCCAGCGTGGGATCATCTCCCGCCTTGGCTACCTGCTTGTTCGCCCCGGTCTGGAGCGGATGAAGGAGTGGCTGGACCCACGCCGTTATAATGGCGCTGTTTTTGTGGGCCTGAACGGTGTGGTGGTAAAATCCCATGGCGGCACAGATGCCGAGGGCTTTGCCGCCGCAGTCGATGTGGCCATGGATATGGTCACGCATGGTTTTAACGAAAGCATTCGTGAGCGTCTTTCTCATATGGGGGCGCTGTTGATGCGCCCGCAGACGGAGGAGGAATGTGAACCAGCCCTCCCGGTGACCTGAGCAAACGGGACGAATGTGTTGCGCGTGTAAGCCTTTGAGCTGCCTGCGCTGGCGGATAATGAAAGAACGGTCATGGCGAAACGTTCGCTTCTGGTAGGTTTTGGTGGATTTCTGCCAGAAAGAGTTGTCACGAACGAAGAGCTGGCAACCCGGCTTGCGACATCGGATGACTGGATCAGAACCCGCACCGGTATTACCCGCCGCCATATTGCTGGCCCCGATGACAGCGCAACCAGCATGGGGGCGGAAGCCGCTCGCAGGGCGCTGGATTATGCGGGCCTGAGCGCTGATGATATTGATGTTGTTCTGGTCGCAACATCCACCCCTGATCAGGCTTTTCCCGCAACGGCAGTTCGGATTCAGGCTGCTTTGGGCATGACCCACGGGTTTGGCTTTGACGTTGCAGCAGCCTGTTCCGGTTTTATTTTTGCTCTGGCAACTGCGGATTCCTTTATCCGTTCCGGGCAGGTGCGTAATGCCCTGGTGATCGGGAGCGAGGTTTATTCCCGCATTGTGGACTGGGAAGACCGCGGCACATGCGTCCTGTTCGGGGATGGTGCCGGGGCTGTAGTCTTGTCTGCATCAGAGAGCGAATCCGATGCACGCGGTATTCTGTCCACCCATCTGCATTCCGATGGCACAACAGGCGACCTGCTGTATGTGGATGGCGCCGTGGGGCAGCCCGATAAAACCGGACATTTGAAAATGAGCGGGCGTGACGTGTTCCGCCATGCCGTGGCCAAGCTGTCGTCTTCCGTGGATGAAGCGCTGGAAGCCGAAGGGCTGACCTACGCGGATGTGGACTGGCTTGTGCCGCATCAGGCCAATATCCGGATCATTGAAGGCGTGGCCAAAAAGCTTGCACTTCCGGCTGATCGCGTAGTTGTGACCGTTGACCGGCACGCCAATACCTCTGCCGCTTCCATTCCTCTGGCACTGGATGAAGCCGTGCGGGATGGCCGGATTCAAAAAGGTGAACTGGTGCTGATGGAAGCACTGGGCGGCGGGCTGACATGGGGTTCGGTGCTGGTCCGTCTGTGATCGGGCGATAACAGACAAGTGACATCATTGTGAATGAATTGACGCGCCGCACAGGCGTGTTACCTTTCTGCGCATGGAAACTGTCACACGTGCATCTTTGATAGAGCAGATCTATCAGCAGGTAGGGTTGTCTCGTAAAGAGTCGTCTGTGCTCCTAGAAGATGTTCTGGAGACAGTCATGCAGGCGCTCGAACGAGGCGAAAGTGTCAAAATCAGCGGTTTTGGCACGTTCTCAGTCCGAAAAAAGGGGCAACGCTGCGGGCGTAACCCCAAAACCGGGGAGGAAGTGCCTATTCTTCCCCGCTCCGTTCTGGTGTTCCGTTCCAGCCAGTTGCTGAGGGCGGAAGTCAACCATGAGGAGGCAGAGCCGGGAGTCGATTATGACGATTGATGGCACATTCCCCCACAATGACGCCGCGCCTGACGTGTCTGATGCCGATATGGATGTGTCGGAGTCGGGTTCTTTCGAAAAAGGCCCTCACGCTTTCCGCACAATTAGTGAAGTGGCGGATGAGCTGCATGTGCCCCAGCATACCCTGCGGTTGTGGGAGACTCAGTTCCATCAGGTCCGTCCCTTAAAAAGAGGTGGTGGGCGGCGGTATTACAGGCCGGAAGATGTGCTCCTCCTCGCCCGTATTGCGGACCTGCTCTATAATCAGGGTTATACTGTAAAAGGTGTGCAGCGCCTGTTGCAGGAAGGGGACGCATTACAGACAACCGTCCCCCAACCCGTGGAAACTGTAAGGCCAGACGAAAACAGCGTGGCGGAAGCCGCGCTGGCGGAAGATGCTCAAACAGAGGATGCACCATTGGTTGCAGGCTACCAGCAGGTAGAAGCCGTTGTGGCCGAACTGCCCGCAGCGGTAGAGGCAGGGCTGGAACAGGCATTGGTGCAGGTTATGGGGCAAAACGTACGCCTGCGTTCGGATCTGGCCGATGTTCTGGTGGAGCTGGAAGCCATCCGGCGCAAGATTTTGGTCTGATTGAAAAAAAGATAAAAATAACGAGTAGAGTGGGTTGTGCTCTTCGCAAGGTATTGCTAAACACCACTCACACTTAACGGGCAGTAGCGCAGTCTGGTAGCGCATCAGTCTGGGGGACTGGGGGTCGTGGGTTCGAATCCCGCCTGCCCGATATTTTTTCCAAATGAAATTGCTAAATAACCCCACCCTCGGGGGGAAATGCAAAAGTCTTTTCAGACTTCTGCATTGTTTCCGTATGCCCAGCGCTGCCAGATCAGGTTGAGTGCGGCCATTGCGGCAGGCCCAATAAACAGGCCGATCAGCCCCCACATTTCTGCTCCACCCAGAATACCAAGCAGCACCCACAGGAAGGGGAGCTTTGTTGTGCCGCCAATCAGGGTCGGGCGTACAAAGTGGTCAGCCACAAAAATAACCGTGGCCCCAATGCAGAATGTGACAATGGCCGCTACCGACGCGCCTGAAACCAGAATCAGGAGCGAAACCAACCCAATTGCGATCATGGCGCAAAAAGGGATCATGGCTGCTACGGCAGTAATAACCCCAAACAGGGCGGGGTGTGGTGCATGGGCAAAAAGATAGACAAGCCCCATAAGCAGGCCTTCACCAATCCCCACCAGAACAAGCCCCTGCACGGAACCATGGATGGAGGCAACAATCTGGCGTGCAATGCTTTCCCCCCTGCGGCCGAAAGCCCGGCAGGATGCAACGCGGCACTGACGAATGACGGAAACCCCGTCCTTGTATAGAAAAAACAGGGTGAGAATGGAAAAGCAGAACAGCGTGCCCCTGTGTGCTATCTGGCTGCCAAGGGCACGTGTGACCATGACCCCTTTATTGTCCAGAGCGCCCAGCAGGCCGGAAACGTCGCGCGGGTTGGACAGGTGCGTTTCCCACAGATGCGCAATGCTTGCGGCGCCTACGGGTAACTGCTGGATAACATCAGGCACGGGAACGCCAAATTTACGGGCATGATCCAGCCATTCCAGCGCACTCTGGGCTTCTCCAATGGCTTCAAGCGTGATCAGTGTTAGCGGGATAACAAAGAGCAGCGCCATAACAACCGTAAACAGTAACGGTAACAGCGTGCCGCGTGCTGCATTGGGCCACATACGGCATGCACGGCTGTAAAGGGGCCATGTGGCAATGGCAAACACGCCACCCCAGGCCAGAGCGGGTAGAAAACCCTGTATGGTGTAAAGGGCTACGGCCACAATAAAGAGCGCAAGCAGACTGCGTGCCATTTCCTGTCCCCGCTTGGAGCGCTGGCTGGCCTTGATAAGACCGCAACGCTGGTGAGCAGGCACTAACGAAGATGGAGGCGTATTGGGCATGCGCGAGGTGTCTTTCCAAAAGTTCTGCTTAATACAGGGCGCTCTTTCCGTGCTGTACACAGCATACTGTGTTGTGGGTGAATAATACAGCGCGCGAAGGGGGCACGGAGTATGCACACAGCCCGGAATGGGGCGGATTGGCAGTATCTTTTTCTGAATTTATCTCTAGTGTTCCGCTGCCTGCCTGCACATTGAAGCGGATACCCCATGCTCAGAAATTTTCTGACGGTTGGTGGCTGGACCATGCTCAGCCGCATTCTTGGATTGATACGCGACCAGCTTCTGGCGGCCTTTATGGGGGCCGGGCCGTTGCAGGATGCTTATCAGGTTGCGTTTCGCCTGCCCAACATGTTTCGTCGTCTGTTTGGAGAGGGCGCGTTTAATGCCGCCTTCGTGCCCATGTTCTCGAAAGTTATGGTGCAGGATGGGCGGGACGAGGCACGCCTGTTTGCCCGCCGTGCACTTGGGGTCATGCTGGCGTGGCTGGTGTTTTTGTGCGTGCTGGGCGAAGTGTTCATGCCGCAGGTGCTACGTGTGATAGCGCCGGGTTTCCTGCAAAATGGGGACCGTTATGATCTGGCGGTCAGCCTGAGCCGCATTACCTTTCCCTATCTGGTCATGATTTGCGCTGCGGCATTGCTGGCTGGGGTGCTGAATGGCCTGCACCGCTTTGGTGTGGCGTCTGCTGCCTATCTGGCGTTCAACGTGGTGGGTATTCTGGCTATTGTCGGGGCTTCTCCCTTTTTCCCCAGTGTCGCCTATGCTGCGGCATGGGGGGTTACGGCCTCTGGCGTGGTGCAGTTGGGCTTGCTGGCATGGGCGTGCGAAAAAGCCGAGTTCGGGCTTATGCCGCTATGGCCCCAGTTAACGCCGCGCATCCGTCTTTTGCTGCGCCGCATGGTGCCGGGCCTGATTGGGAGCGGCGTTGGCCAGATCAATTTAACGGTGGATACCATTATTGGGACCCTGCTGCCCGCAGGCAGTGTGTCGCTCATGTATTTTGCAGACCGGATTAACCAGTTGCCGCTTGGTGTGCTGGGGGCCGCCGCCGGAACAACGTTACTGCCTGTGCTCACGAGGCATCTGAGTGCCGGGGATATACAGGGCGCGCACACAGCCCAGAACCGTTCTATTGAATATGTCGTGCTGCTGACCCTGCCTGCCGTTGCCGGGCTGCTGGTTCTGGCTGGCCCGATCATGATTGTGCTGTTCGGGCATGGCTCTTTTACCGAGCATGATGCGCTGTTATCCGCCCAGTCCCTACGGGCTTACGCGGTGGGGCTACCCGCTTTTATTCTGGTTAAAGTTCTGTCCCCTGCATTTTTTGCACGGGGCGATACCCGAACCCCGGTTTACGTTGGGGTTGGGGTGCTTGTACTCAATTTTATTCTCAACCTGCTGTTTATGAAGCCTCTGGCGCATATGGGGCCACCGCTGGCCAGTAGCGTGACCGCCTGCGTGAATGTTGCTTTTCTGGTGGTGCTGCTGCTGCGTAAAAACGCGTTGCTCGTATACGGTTCAACCTTATCCCATATGGGGCGGGTTGGTGTTGCGGCCCTGCTTATGGGGCTGGGCCTGCTGGGGCTTGAAAGTTTTGTCTCTCTGCCCGCAATTTTTGTGACCCGGGCACTCTGGCTGGTTGGTATGGTTGTGGGGGGCGCTGTGTTTTATGCAGCGCTCCTGCATGCTCTTGGTGTGGTTAACCTGTCCGATGTGGTTGTGCGCATACGGGGGCGGCTGCGGCGCAAGATGGGGTAAGCAGGGGAGTGGCGCATGCCAGAGGTTGTTCTTGCGCATCAGGTCGATTTTGCAACTTGGCGTAAGGCGAGCAGCCATTTTGTGCGCGCCGGGGTGTTGCCGGAATCCATATTCTGGCAGGTAGCTCAGGCAGGGCAGGGGGCTGCGTGGTCTGCCGAGCCTGCGCAAAACCCACCAGAGCCCCCGCAAGGCCTTAACCTGTCCCGCCGTTTTGTGGGTGTGCTGACCCAAGCATTGCAGGCGCATGATCCCGAACGGTTTACAATACTTTACCGTATTGTTTATCGCCTTGCGTATGCCGGACTGGCATTAACAGATACGACTGACCCGGACCTGCTGTGGCTCCGGCAGGCCTTGGCGGCTGTCAGGGCAGATACGCTGCATTTTCGTGAAGTTTTTTCCGCGTTTACCGCGCAGGGAGCGAGTGACGTACTGCATTGCACGCCAGAGCATTATATTCTGGAAGCCAACTCCCATTACTGCATGGAGCGGAATGTAAGGCCGTGGCGGGTTATAGCTCCGTACCGGCGGATGGAATGGGCCGGAGGCATACGCTTTGCTGCGGGAACAGATATGCAGGCGGATGATGCCGCAGTGCAATGGCAGGCCGATGGTACAGGCATCTGGCGGGGGTATGGCCTGAGCGTTTTGCCCCCGCAGCGTAAGGATGTGGAAGAAGCCTCCAACCTTGCCATGCTGGCAGCCCGTGCAATGGATTGCCGTGCCTGTGCGCTGTGGCAGCCTGCTTCCCGCACGGTTTTTGGCGAAGGGCCAGAGCATGCCCCCATTATGTTTGTGGGGGAACAGCCGGGGGATCAGGAGGACCTGCAGGGGCGGCCTTTTGTGGGGCCAGCGGGCCAGCTTCTGGACCGCGCCTTGCAGGATGCCGGGGTGCACCGTGATCAGATTTACGTGACCAACGCCGTCAAACATTTTCATTTCACGTGGAACGGTACCCGCCGTCTGCATCATAAGCCCGAAGTCGAGCATGTAGCAGCCTGCCATGAGTGGCTGAATGCGGAGCGCCGGCTTGTTCGCCCGGCATTGCTGGTAATGTTGGGGGCAACGGCCGCGCAGAGCGTACTGCAACAACCCGTTACAATCTCCCGCACCCGTTCACGCCTATTCCCGCTGGAAGATCAGACACAGGGGCTGGTAACGGTTCACCCGTCCTATCTGCTACGGTTGCGCGACGAGGACAGCAAACAGCGCGAATATGCTCATTTTGTAGAAGATTTGCGACTGGCTGCCGACTATATGACGCAGCACAGGAATGCAGAAGAAGGATAAAAAGGGGAAGGGTTAGCCCGCATCCGCTTTATTCAGGCGCTGGTGAAGCTCTTTGCCTGTTTTGAAAAAAGGAACCAGCTTTTTGCTGACCTTGACCTGTTCCCCGGTCTTGGGGTTACGGCCCAGGCGTGGCTCTCTTTCCTTAACGGAAAAAGCGCCAAACCCACGCAGCTCAACGCGGTTGCCTGCTGCCAGGCTGCTTGTAATGCCACCAAAAACCGTATTCACCAGCAGCGTAGCCTCTCTAAGCTGTAGGTGCGGGTTTTTCTCTATAAGAATGGCAATAAGTTCAGACCGCGTCATTGAGCCCCCTGCCGAATAGGGTAGAGAATTAAGGTCTGACTGAATCTGTGCCAGACAGATGCAAGCATTCCGTTCTCTATGGCTGAGCGTCAAGATAAAAAATGCGTGACGGCCAGAGCACAGGGCCAGACCGCCGTAGCATTCGGGATTATCTTAGGCGGTTGCTGCCTTTTTACCGCGCTTTGCACGGCCAGACGTATCGTCTTCATCACCAGCAGCGTGGATTTTGCGGCCAAGGCCGATTTCCCGTGCCAGAGTGGAACGACGTTCTGCATAGTTGGGGGCAACCATGGGGTAGTCCGCAGGCAGGTTCCAGCGTTCACGGTACTGCTCGGGGGACATGCCATATGCGCTCTGAAGATGACGCTTGAGCATCTTCAGCTTTTTGCCGTCTTCAAGGCAAACGATATAGTCGGGGAAGACCGAACGTTTGACAGGAACGGCTGGCTGCAGTTTTTCCGGTTCGCTCTGCGGCTGGTCAGCCGTTTTGAGAGCCTGAAAAACGTCCTTGATCAAAACCGGAATGACAGCAGGGTCCGTCGGGTTGTTGGAGACGTGTGCAGACACGATCTCGGATACAAGATCTAGGAGAGGCGAATAGTTCTGGATCTCACTCATGACAGGCCTAATTAAAAATTCAGTGTGAATAATAAGAACCATACTCAATTATTTAATCGTTGTGAACTACCAATATACAAAAAAGCAAAAATAAGGTCCGTCTGGTATAAAATGTTGGAATGCCCGATTGATTTTTTTAGTATTTGAAGGAATTCGTATAAATTATTCGTAATATTTTGTTTAATAATACTCAATGATTATACAGGTGTGCAGAGCGGCTTTGTCCTGTGCTCGGGTTCTGGTGGTTGTCTTGGTGTTTTATGAAGTTTGATTGATAATATTATAATATTTCTGATAACGACCGCATTCGCAGGATGAGCGGACGGTAGAAAAGACAGTATTCCTATTTAGTATTGTCCTCTTGAGAATAAGGACTGCGTTTTTGGAATATCTGTAACGCTTTATAGGCGCGGTTGATTTTGGAACAAAAAAATCCCGGCTTTCCGTATGGAGGAAAGGCCGGGATTTTTAAAAACCGTGTATTCAGTCTTAACGAATACCGAGTTCGCTCATCAGAAAATCACGGAACACGGCAACACGCTTGGAGCTGCGCAATTCCTCAGGATAGACAAAATAGGCGTCCACCGTTGGGGTCGTAATTTCCGGCAGGATCTGCACCAGATCAGGAAACTTGCTTGCGGCGTAAGACGGAATGGACCCAATGCCCAGCCCGGCGGCAATGGCAGAGGCCATGGCGGCCATGCTGTTGACCTCCAGTCGCGCAGGACGTGCGTGGCTGCTGACCTGCCCGGCTTCAGCCAGCCAGTTGATATGGGCAACCGGGGGGTGGTGCTCACCGAACAGAACCAACTGGTGGTTTTTAATGTCTTCCAGGCTGGAAAGCATGCCGTGGCGTTCAATATACTGTGGTGCGGCAAAAATGGGCAGGTTGAAGTCCGCCAGATGCCGCTGGATCAGATCCGGCTGGCGGGGGGCGTGCATTCGTACGGCCACATCCGCTTCACGCATGCCAAGGTCCAGATCGTTATCTTCCAGAATAAGGCAGATATCAATTTCGGGGTTGGCTTCCATAAACTTATGGAGTCGTGGCATAAGCCAGCAGTTACCAAAGCCTGTTGTGGTTGTAACCCGTAGGCGGCCTGCGGCTTTTTCCTTGCTCTCCGTCAGCAAGGTCTGTGTCATCTCCAGCTTGGAGAACACCTCCCGCACTGTTTTATGCAAGGTTTCCCCTTGCTCAGTCAGGATCAATCCACGCGCATGGCGGTGGAATAGGGGTACCTGAAGAACATCTTCCAGAGCAGAAATCTGTCTGGATACGGCAGACTGGCTTAGGTTAAGCACATCCCCCGCGTGGGTAAAGGAACCGGCTTCCGCTACGGCATGGAAAACCCGGAGTTTGTCCCAGTCCACGCACGCCTCCTGCTAAATTGACTGAAATTACAAAAGCACAATACCATGCTTTCAAAGTTACTACGTGCAGTAATTACTGCACGTGGTCAAGGTATGGGCAGCGTTACGTTTTGGGCAGTTCTGCCAAATACCGTTCCGCGTCCAGCGCTGCCATGCAGCCGGTGCCTGCGGCTGTAACAGCCTGACGGTATATTTTGTCCTGTACATCGCCCGCGGCAAATATACCGGGGACAGATGTGCGGGTCGTTCCGGGGGGGGTCTGAATATACCCTTCGGTATCGAGCGCGAGCTGGCCTTTGAAAATCCCGGTGGTGGGGGCATGGCCAATGGCAATGAACAGGCCATCAATTTCCAGCGTGGTTTCGCTCTGGTCCTTCAGGTTGCGTAGGCGCACAGCACTGACCACTTCTGGCGTTCCGGTGGAGAGAATATCTTCCACCTCGCTATCCCAGATAACCGAAATCTTGGGGTGGTTGAACAGCCGGTCCTGTAGGATTTTTTCAGCCCGCAGGGAGTCGCGGCGGTGGATCAGGGTCACGTGGGCTGCGTGGTGGGTCAGGTACAGCGCTTCTTCCACTGCGGTATTGCCACCACCAACCACAGCTACCTTTTTACCCCGGTAGAAAAAGCCATCGCAGGTGGCGCAGGCGGAAACACCACCGCCTTGCAGGCGTTTTTCGCTCGGCAGGCCAAGCCAGCGTGCCTGGGCACCTGTCGCAACAATAATGGCCCTGGCATTATAGATGGTGCCGGAATCCCCAACCAGCCGGAAGGGGGAACCCGTGCTGAAGTCCACCTCGGTAATAATGTCGTATTCAATGCGGGTGCCAACATTCAGGGCCTGCTCGGCCATCTGTTCCATCAGCCACGGCCCCTGCACGGCTTTGGCAAAGCCGGGGTAGTTTTCTACATCCGTTGTAATGGTCAGCTGCCCGCCGGGTTGCAGGCCAGCCACCAGAACGGGGGAAAGGTTGGCGCGGGCAGCGTAAATGGCCGCCGTGTAGCCTGCGGGGCCTGCGCCGATAACAAGCAGGTCGGTTGTGATGGTCTCAGTCATGCCAGAAGAGTTCCCCAAAGCAAGAAGTGCGGGTGCAGTTGTGCCGCGCAAGCATGGTCCAAAATGTGTTGGACAAAAGGATATGACGGGTGACTTGGCGTTGAGCAAGTGTTGAGAGATCAGTTTGCGGCATGGCGGGGAGCGTGGCATATACTCCCCACTCTTCATGGGAGTGGCATCTTGCACAGGATAGGTCGGATAAGGTGACGGATCTGGACGCTGTTGATCTTCGTATCGTAGCTGAATTGCAGGATGACGGTCGCATGACCAATGTCGAACTGGCGCGGCGTGTTGGTATTTCCGCTCCTCCCTGCCTCCGTCGTGTTCGGCGGCTGGAGGAGGAAGGCGTTATCCGTGGTTATCACGCCCAGCCGGATGCAACGGCCCTTGGGTGGCCAATCATCTTTTTTGCGCTGATTGGTCTGGATAGCCAGAAAGAAACCGTGCTCTCCGCCTTTGAACGCCAGCTTGCCGAATGGCCAGAAGTGCGTGAATGCCACATGATTCGCGGTGGGGGGGATTTTCTGGTCCGCCTGATCGCGCGTGACGCAGCGCATGAAAATGCACTGACCCGGCAGTTGACCGAAGCCGCACACGTTATTCGGGTGCAGACATTGCAGACCATCCGCACCAGTCTGGAACGCAAGGGTGTGCCATTGCCCGGCCCGCGGGAAGGAACCGCGGAGTAATGCCAGCCACGGATGCGCCCGAGGGCGGTATGGCAGGTGGTCCCCAAATCAGCATTATTGTACCGTGTTATAATGAAGCCGCCAACGTGGCACCCCTTGTTGCCATGCTGGAATCCGTTATGGCGGGCCGCCGTTGGGAAGTGATTTTTGTCGATGACAATTCACCCGATGGCACAACAGCAACAATATGCGCGCAGGCAAGGCACAAAAGCTATGTGCGTGGCATCTGCCGTATTGGCCGCAGGGGGCTTTCCTCTGCGGTTATAGAAGGGGTTCTGTCCTCCTCCGCGCAGGTTGTCGCCATCATGGATGGTGACCTGCAGCATGATGAAAGCCGCCTGATCGCCCTGATAGATGCCGTATCCACGGGTGCGTGCGATATTGCCGTTGGCAGCCGCCATGTGGAAGGCGGTAGCAATGCGGGGCTGGCCAATGCGTGGCGGCATGCCTTGTCGGATAGCGGAATATGGCTGGCGCAGCGGTTTTTGCCGGTCAGGCTGACAGACCCCATGAGCGGCTTTTTTGCCTTGCGCCGGGATACGTTTGTGGCCATTGCGCCGCATCTGTCGGGGGCCGGGTTTAAAATCCTGCTTGATCTGCTGCTTTCATCCAAAAAGCCACTTACTGTGCGTGAGATAGATTGTGGCTTCAAACCCCGTGTGGCGGGGGAGAGTAAGCTGGATGCTCTGGTTATGCTCCAGTTTGCCGCTCTTCTGGTCGAAAAAGTCTCACGCGGGTTGGTGCCTTTGCGCTTTGTGGCCTTCTGCGCCGTGGGGCTGGCGGGGATTGTCGCCAATCTGGGGGTTATGCATCTGGTCTGGCTGTGCGGGGTGCATTTTTCCACCGCGCAGGCCATTGGTACCGTTGCCGCCATGGTTGTGAATTTTTCGCTGGATAATAACTTCACCTATCGGGACCGGCGTCTGCACGGCAGGCGCTGTGTGTGGGGGCTGGTCCTGTTTATGCTGGTCTGTTCCGTAGGAGCACTGGCCGATGTGGGTGTGGCACATCTGATGTATGCGCAAAGCTACAGGGTGAATGAGGCCAGTCTGGCTGGGGCCGTGCTGGCCGTAGTCTGGAATTATGCCATGTCCTCCACAATTGTCTGGAGAACCCGGTAATCTTGCGCGGCGGTCTGGCACAGTACGGATACTGGGCGTGGGGGCTGGGTCTTGTTACCGTTTTGCGCCTTGTGCTGGCCGCGTACATCCCGCTTGCACCGGATGAGGCTTATTACCGCATATGGGCGCTGGCCCCAGCTGGGGGGTACCTGGACCACCCACCCATGGTGGCCGTTTGGGCGCGTGTGGGCATGTTCCTTGTGGGCGACACTCCTTTAGGTGTGCGCCTTATGGGGCCACTTTCCGCCTGTTTGGGCACGGTGCTGGTTGTTCAGGCCGCGTTCTGCTGGTTGCGCACCCAGCTTACGCCGGAGCAGGCCCGCACGGGGGCCATTCGCGCAGGTGTTTTGCTGAATGGTACTCTGGGCATCGGGCTTGGCACTCTGGTCATGACCCCGGATACCCCTTTGCTTCTGTGCGTAGCGCTGATGCTCTGGGGTCTGGTGCATGCCTGTTTAGGGCGGCAGAACTGGATGTGGCTGGTTGTAGGGCTGGCAGCCGGGCTGGGGTTTGAGAGTAAATACACCATGCTGCTCCCGCTGGGCGGGCTTGTCGTGTGGCTGCTTGCTAACAAAGCGGGCAGGGCATGGCTGCGTGCGCCGTGGCCGTTTGTGGGCGCGTGCGTGGCGGCTGTCTGCGTTATTCCGGTAGTCTGGTGGAATGCGCAGCATGGCTGGGTCAGCTTTTTCAAGCAGGGTGGACGGCTGGGGGACTGGAATCCCACACGTGCGCTTGGCTTTATGGGCGAGTTGCTGGGCGGGCAGGCTGGGCTGGCAAGCCCGCTGGTTTTTCTGTTTTTTGCAGGTGGTGTCTGGTTGCTCTGGCGGCGGCGGGATAGTTTTTCCGTATTGCTGCTGTGCATGATCATGCTGCCCGTGGCCGTGTTTGTGCAGCATGCACTGGGTGCGCGGGTGCAGGCTAACTGGCCAGTCATGCTGTACCCTGCCTTGGCGCTTGCTGCTGCATGGGTGCTCTGGCCGTGGTGGAAGGTGGCAGGTTTTCTGGGGCTGGGGCTTACGGGTATCGTTTGTGTGCAGGCGGCATTCATGCCGCTACGCCTGTCTCCTCATCTGGATGTCACCTTGCGGCAGGTTGGGGGGTGGCCCGCTTTTGCGCGTGCTGTCTCGGCGCAGGTGCCGCAGGGGTTCCCGCTTGTTGCGGATGAATATGGTCTGGCGTCCGAGCTGGCATTTTATGCGCCGGAGCGGGTGGTTGCCGGGGTTGAACCGCGCTGGGCGCTATTTGCGCTCCCCCGGCCAGCATGTGGGGCACAGGCCTACCTTGTTCTCAGCCACCGGCGGCAGGGGCCGCCAGATACCCGGTTTTTTGAGGTGCTGGACGTATTGCCAGAGCAGGTGCGCGCGCGCCGGGGTGTGGTGGCAGATACGTATTCCATCTTCCATGTAAGGCTGCGCTGTGCGGTGCCGGGCTTTATGCGTGATGCTGCTTTGCTTTCTGGCGGTGCGCGCTAGCAGGCGGCGTTTGCGTGTTGATGTGAAAAAAGGCAGGATGGCAGGCAATCGCTTCGCCAGCAGAAACAGGAACCCGAGTTTATGGCTTCTCCACGGCTTGTGGCGGTCCAGATGGACCCACTTGAGCATGTTAATATTGATGGGGATTCAACCTTTGCCCTGATGCTCGAAGCTCAGGCACGCGGGCATAGCCTGTTTGTGTACGAAGTGGGGTCCATGGCTCTGGATGAAGGTGTGCACGAAGCGCGTGGCGCAACCCGTACCGATGTCACGGCTCTAATGCGCCCGGTTACCGTGCGGCGGGAAAAAGGGCGGCACGCCACGTTTGGTGATGCCGAACGCCGCTCGCTGCGTACGATGGATGTGGTGCTCATGCGCCAGGACCCACCGTTTGACATGGCTTATATTACCGCCACGCATATGCTGGACCATATCCACGGCGTTGGTCCTGACCGCGCACTCGTGGTCAATGACCCGCGCTGGGTGCGTGACAGCCCGGAAAAACTGCTGGTCACGCATTTTCCCGAGCTGATGCCACCAACACTGGTGACATGGGACATCGAGCAGATTCGGGCATTCCGCGCCAAATGGAAGGACATAATTGTCAAACCCCTGTTTGGTAACGGCGGGAGTGGCGTTTTCCGGATTAAAGCGGATGACCAGAACCTGAACGCCCTGCTGGAAATGCACTTTGCCCGCTCGCGCGAACCTCTCATGATCCAGCGGTACGAACCCGCCGTAACCGCAGGGGACAAACGCATTATTCTGGTGGATGGTCAGCCGATTGGTGCGATCAACCGCGTGCCATCGGGGGATGACCACCGCTCCAACATGCATGTGGGGGGCGTGGCCTGCAAAGTGGAACTGAGTGCCTGTGATCGCGAGATTTGTGAGGCAATCGGACCGTTTCTTAAAGAACATGGCCTGATTTTTGTAGGCATTGATGTTATTGGGCAGTATCTGACGGAAATCAATGTGACATCCCCCACCGGTTTGCAGGAGCTGGAACGGTTTGATGGCACGAATGGTGCCGCCAGCATATGGGATTGTATTGAACGTAAGTTGTCTGTCCAATAAAAGCAGTCAGACCCTGTTGGGCGGTATCATGCCGGGCTGCCACACAAGGGTACTTTTGTGGTGTGTGCTGCAAGCAGGAAGGAAGAGAGTATAGTGGCTCTTGAAGAAATGTCCGCCAGCGGGCAGAGAGAGAACATGAGTGACGTTCTCCAAGAATACCCCTCCAGCGGAGGGGAAAGCCCCGTACCCCCTCCCTCGCGTTCTGCGCTTGATGCGGAGGCCGTCAAACAGGCCTATCGGCGTTGGGCCAATGTCTATGATCTGGGATTCGGCGGTATTTCGCGTTTCGGTCGCCTCAAGGCGGTCAATACGATCAATGCCCTGCCCGGCAAGGATGTGCTGGAAGTGGGTGTGGGGACCGGGCTTGCGCTCCCGCATTACAACCGCAGCAAGGTCATTACCGGCATCGACCTTTCAACCGACATGCTGGCCAAAGCGCGCGAACGCGTCAAACGCGATAACCTGAGCAATGTGACGGCCCTGCTGGAAATGGATGCAGAGGACACCACGTTCGAAGACAACTCGTTCGATGCAGCCGTTGCCATGTTCGTTGCATCCGTTGTGCCGCACCCGCGCAAGCTGCTGTGCGAACTCAAGCGTGTTGTCCGTCCGGGCGGGCATATCCTGTTCATCAACCATTTTCTGGCCCCCGGTGGTATTCGCGGCGCAGTGGAACATGCCATGGCGCGCGCTTCCCACTCGCTTGGCTGGCACCCCGATTTTGCCATGGAATCGCTTCTCCCGCAGGCAGACATCGCGCGGGCGACTATTCAGCCAGTGCGGCCTTTTGGCCTTTTCACGCTGGTTACTCTGGAAAATCTGCCGGATTAATAAACATGTGCGCTCCAGTTTTGGCTGGGGCGCTAGACATGCGTGGCTTGGCAGAACGCTTTTGTGCCATAAAACACTAGAATATGGTCGTTTTTTGTCTAGCGGGTTTACTGTTCTCCATTACGGGCCTGCACAGAATATGGAACATGGAGCATGATCTCCGCTCACAGCCTGTCTCACCAGTATTCGGCTCCGGTGGGTAAAACTGCCAGCCAACGGCAGGATGCCGCCGCCGGAACAGCGTATCTGCTGCTTGCTGCTTCTGCCGCTCTTGTTGGGGGCGGTGTTTCCGTTCTGGCAGGTATGGGCATGTTGCCTGCAACGGGGCTGTGGGGCAGGCTTGCACAGGCCCATCCGGCCCTGATGCTCCTGTATGTTGTTGTTCCCGCACTGGTCAGTGGTTTTGGCACGCTCTGGCTGCCTCGTGCCCTTGGGCGGGGGAGCATGCTGCTGGGGCGGCTTAATCTGGCAGCCGTTGGTGTGTTTGCCTTGGCTGCGGTGCTGACCTGCACTCTGCCCGATGCACGTATTGCCCATATTCTGTGGTCACTGGGCGCGCTTATGTCCGCCATGGTCCTGTTGAGCACTATTTTTGACAGCTGCGCGGATAGTCTGGAGCAGACGTCTTTCTCCCCCTTCGTGTGGGGGGAAATGCTGTCTGCTGCCGTGCTGTTGCTGAGTGTTCCGGTTTTTGCGGCTTCTACGCTGCGGACATGGCTGTGGCCTGCGACCAACCCTGTGATCGGCGCTGAGTATTTTGCAGCCCCCATCGGGTTGATTGTCCTGCTGGCCGGGTTCGGGATCGTGTTTGAAATGGCCGCCCGCATCGGGCAGGTTAAAACACGCCCTGTTGCCTATATTATGGCGGCTACTGCGGCCTCGGGAGTTGTGGCATGGGCCAAAAGCAGTCTGGCGCATGGAGCCGATAGCCAGACGGCGCAAATGGTTGGCAACAGCCTGCTGGCGTTGTGCTCCCTCTCCGCCGTGTGCCTTGCCGGTCTGTGGCTTGCGGGTACCTGGAAGGCACGGGTTTCGTTGCGTACGCCGCTGCTGTGGGGCATGGGTTTTCTGGCTGTTGTGGCCGGTGGCTGGGTTGTCCAGCTTGTGCAGGGCACAGGCTTGCACCCGGCCTTGCAGCTTGGCGCGCTTTATGCCGTTTGCGGTGGTTTTTACCTCTGGCGGGGTGAGGCCTGTGGGTTCTGGTACCCACAAAAGCTGGCTCGCCTACACTTTGTATTAACGACGGCGGCAACGCTTTGCCTGTTTGTTTCTGGCATGCAGGTGCTGGGTTGTGCTCTGTTTGGCATGGCCGCACTGGTGTTTGTGCTGGCAGCAGTGATCAGCTTCCAGCGTGATATTCCAATGGTTACGGGTCATGCAAATGTGGCAGCCAGCGCTGCCGGAGGGTCTGCCCTATGAGCGAAGCCAGTCTTTCCCAGCCGCAGGCCAGACGGCCACGTTTTAAAACGGAGCAGGTTGGTACGCAGGCGCGTGACTGGCTGGCTCTGCTCAAGCCCCGGGTTATTTCACTGGTCGTGTTTACGGGTGCTGCGGGTATGTTCATGGCACCCGGGCACCTTGACCCGTTTGTGGGGCTGGTTACCATATTCTGCATCTGTCTGGCCTCGGGCGCTGCCGGGGCCATTAACATGTGGTACGACCGGGATATTGACGCGGTCATGCAGCGGACCATTACACGGCCGGTACCCTCAGGGCGTATTCCCCAGAACGAGGCTCTGGCTTACGGGGTAGGTCTTTCCTGCCTGTCCGTCTGCCTTATGTGGATTGCAACCAATACACTGGCTGCTGCTATTCTGGCGTTTTCCATCTTCTTCTATTCCGTTATTTACACCATGTGGCTCAAGCGCTCCACGCCGCAGAACATTGTTATTGGTGGGGCAGCGGGTGCCTTCCCCCCCATGATCGGCTGGGCAGCTGCTACGGGCCACATGGCCCTTATGCCGGTGGTCATGTTCGGTATTGTATTCTTCTGGACACCGCCGCATTTCTGGTCTTTGGCGTTGTACGCCTGCAAGGATTACGGGCGCGCGGGTATTCCTATGCTGCCGGTTGTGCGTGGCATGCGTCACACACGGTGGCAGATATTCTCCTACACACTGGTGCTGCTCGCCGTTTCGCTTATCCCGTCCTTTGTGGGGCAGAGCGGGCTGATCTACACGGTGACTGCCGTGGTGCTGGGGCTTGGGTTTGTTGCCTGTGCTGTGCGCGTACTTCTGGAACCGCAGGACGAAAACGGCGTCAGCCAGAAGGGTGATAAGGCTGCGCGGATCTCGTTCCGGTTTTCTCTGGCTTATCTGTTCTTTCTGTTCTGTGGCCTTCTTGGTGACCACTTCTTTCAGATATGGATGCACTCAGCATGACCACTCTCCCAATGGACCAGACCCCAGAACAGCTTGAACGGCAGAAGCGGCAGAGCCAGCGGGTACGGAGCATGCTTGTGTTCATGCTTGTTCTGGCTGGCATTATGTTTGGGCTGACATTGTTCCACCCGTAATGCCGTGCCCGGTATGGGCCATTACCGGTATTTTTTGTGGTGAACGCATATAAAAACCCCGCCCTCCATAACGGAAGGCGGGGTTTTCTATTGTAGCAACAGTCTGGCCCGGGGTTTAGCGGGCCTGCTGAATAGCCGAAAGCAGCCAGCGCCCCCCGCGGGAGGGACGGACAAATGTCCAGACCTCGGTAATGGTTACGGGCGTGGTGGAGCTGCCATCAATCACCTGACCGGTGGCGTTGGTTGTCAGGTCGATCAGGCTGTAACGCATGGCTACACTTGCGTAATCCATGTTGTTCTCACGCCATGCTTCGGCCAGATCCCCCTGAAGGAAACGCACATCCGAGACAACGTTGCGGGCACCCTGACTGGCGAGAGTTGCCAACTGCTCATTGAAGTAGGAGACCATTTCCGGCGTGGCCATCTGCTGCATGGCCGGAATGTTCTGCTGGTTCCACGCACTCTGAATATCCATCAGCGTTTGCTGGAAGGACTGGTAATCCGCCGTGGTAATCTGCACGGGCGCCCCTCCTGCGGATGGCCTGGGGGAGGCAGGTGCTGCACCGGGCATACCGCGGGGGGAGGACATGCCAAACCCGTTAGTGCCCTGGCTGGAACGCCCGAACCGGCGGATCAGCCACAGGACGAGCATAACCACCAGCCCGATCTGGACCAGAAGCCCCAGAAAGCTGAAGAAGCCGTGCATCCCGCCCATAAAGCCATGGCCGCTCAACATGCCAAACAGCCCAGCCCCCAGAAAACCACCGGCCAGACCGGTCAGGAACGGGTGGCGGTTGGGGTAGCCCATGGGGCGGGCAAAGGGAGCACCCATTTGCGGTGCGCCATAGCCGGGGGTGGGCGCAGTGCGCGGCGTAATGGAGCGGTCCATGGGAGCGGTACTGTACGGCGTTGTGCGCGTAACAGGGGGCGCGCTCCATGTGCGGCTACCACGGCTCCCCATGGACCCACCCTGACCGGGCCGTGCATCGGCCTGTATGGCCAAGGGTCCGGCCAGCAGGCTGGCAGCCAGCAATGCATGAAGGGTCGATCGCAGCAGACGTGATTTCACGGGTTTTTGGTCTCCGGCTAACAGTTATGCCCCGGCAGTATTCAGGACATCTGTGCGTAATGTGGGGGCGTCGGTGCCAAAACGGAATACCAGATCATCCGCTAATGTGATGGAAGCAAAAATTTCCAGCAGATTCCCCGCAAGGGTAAAGCCCGCTACGGGCTCGGCTATCTGGCCATCACGGATCATGAAGCCCGAGGCACCACGGCTGTAATCCCCGGTCAGGCCGTTAATGGAGGAGCCCATCATTTCCGTAATGTACAGCCCTTCCCGAATGTCGGCCATCAGGGCTGAGGGGGAAAGATGGCCGGGTTCAAAGAACAGGTTGCTTGCCGAGGGACCGGGCGGGCTGGCCGTGCCGCGGGCTGCGCGGGCATTGCTTTGCAGGCCAAGCTGGCGCGCGCTCCGGCTGTCCAGCACCCAGGTTTGTAAAACGCCACCCTGTACGAGCGAGAGCGGGGCGACGGCCATACCCTCTCCGTCAAACGGGCGGGAGCGCAGGCCTTTTATGCGGGTCGGGTCATCGGTAATGCCAACCGAGCTGGCAAAAATGGCCTGCCCCATTTTGTCTTTAAGGAAGGATGTGCCACGGGCAATGGCGGTGCCCGTAATGGCCCCCACAAAATGCCCCAGAAAGCTGCCAGCAACCCGCGGATCAAACACAACAGGGTAGCGCCCTGTTTTGGGGCGGCTCGGGTTCAGGCGTGCAACTGCTTTTTGCCCGGCATTGCGGCCAAGTTCTGCCGCGTCCTTCAGGTCATGCAGCCAGACTGTGCCGTGGTAGTCGTAATCACGCTGCATGCCATCTCCCGCACCTGCCAGAACACAGACAGAGTTGGAATGGCTGGTGCGGCTGTAAGTGCCCGCAAACCCGGCGGAGGTTGCCAGAGTAATGTCGGTGCGCCCCCAGGATGCACTGCTTCCCGCGCTGTTGGTCACGCCTTTTATGGCCAGTGCGGCTTCTTCCCCCGCCTGAGCGCGTGCGAGCAGGGCGGCTGTATCGGGCTCGGCCGGGTCTGCCAGTTCCAGAGCATTGGTCTGGAATGTGCCTTGCATGGCGTTGGGCGCAAGGCCTGCGTACTGGTCGTCGGGGAGCACGCGGGCCATGGCCAGAGCCTGCTCGACCAGCGCGCCAAACTTGGCCCGGTCCGGAGTTGTGGTGGAGACAATGGCGTTTTTGTTGCCAACAAAAACCCTCAACCCCAGATCAGTTGTTTCCGAGCGTTCCAGTTCTTCTGTCACGCCATTGCGCACACCAGCGCCTACAGCGGTACTGCTGACAAAAACGGCATCGGCGGCATCCGCACCACTGGTGCGCGCAAGCTTAACCAGATCGGCAATAAGGTCGAGGGGCTGTTGCGTCATGCTGCCAGTGTCTCCTTGATGCTTTGCAGGGAAGGAATGTGGCCGATGGGGCCAAGGGCTGCAAGTGTTGGCGTTCCGGCAAAAATGCGGGCTGCCGCACGGCAGATGTCCTCCCGCGTGACGGCCTCGATCTTGGCGACGGTTTCATGCGTGGGGATGACGCGGCCAAAAATCTGGAGTTGCCGTGCAATCTGCTCGCACCGGCTACCCGTGCTTTCGAGCGACATGAGCAGGGAGGATTTAAGCTGCGCGCGGGCACGCACCAGCTCGTCCATGCTCACTTCCAGCTGGACCTTGCGCAGCTCTTCCAGTGTTACGGGAATAAGCTCTGCGCATTCCTTTTCCCCCGTGCCGGCATAAATGCCAAACACGCCGCCCCCTTCAAACGGGGCGTTAAAGGAATAGACCGAATATACCAGCCCGCGTTTTTCCCGGATTTCCTGAAAAAGACGTGAGGACATGCCCCCACCCAGCAGGGTGGAAAGCAGCAGGGCTGCGTAATAGTCGGGGTCATGGTACCCGGTGGAGGGGAAGCCAAGCACAATATGCGCCTGATCCAGTTCCTTGATCTGGCGGAACTCGCCCCCGGCGTAGTGTGCGGCCTCCATGGCTGGGGCCTTGGTGGTGGGCAGGTGGGCAAAATGCTGCTCAACCTGCGCAACAACAGCCTGATGCTCCAGATTGCCAGCGGCGGCCACAATCATGTTCGCAGGGTTGTAGTGCGTGCGCATATACGAGGTAAGCGTATCGCGCTGCATGCCCTTGATCAGCGCCTCGGTGCCCAGAATGGGGCGCCCCATGGGCTGGTTGGGAAAAGCGGTTTCCTGAAAATGGTCAAAAACAACGTCATCCGGCGTATCGTTCGCCTGACCTATTTCTTGCAAGATCACGCCCCGTTCACGTTCAAGCTCGGCGGCATCAAACGTGGAGTGGGTGAGAATATCGCCAATAATGTCGATCCCCAGCCCAAGATTTTCCTTGAGAAGCTTGACGTAAAAAACCGTCTGCTCGCGGGCGGTATAGGCGTTGATATGCCCGCCCACATTTTCAATCTCTTCGGCAATGCGCAGGGCAGAGCGGCTGGTCGTGCCTTTGAAGGCCATGTGTTCCAGAAAATGGGATACGCCATTTTCCGCCGCGGTTTCGTTCCGGGTGCCAGCGGAAATATAGGCTCCGAAGGAAACGGTTTCCACACGGTCCATGCGTTCGGTCACAACGGTCAGGCCGGAGGGCAGGCGGGTGAGCTGGATGGGGTCTGTCATTCTTGTCCTGAAAAACAGCAGGGCTGCCGCGTGGGCAGCCCTGCAAAGGGGGAGGGTGTGTTTTACTTAGCCTGCGTTGGAAAGAACCGCCGCGCGGACTGCATCCTTGATCGCGCCTTCGGTCGCGGGGACCGTGCGGTAACGTTCCTCCCGCTCGAACAGGTCCGCCAGATGCACAGGGAGCGCGGGGTGAATACCCGTTGCGGCCACCATGGCGTCGGGGAACTTGGCCGGGTGTGCCGTGGCTTCGGCCACCATGGGAATACCCGGCTGGCGGAAGCGGCGGCCAGCGGCAATACCAATGGCGGAATGCGGGTCGGCCATATAGCTGGACCGCTGGTGCAGGGTGCGGATCTCGGCCTCGGTCTGGGCATCATCCAGCGCCAGACCAGAGAACAGGGTGCGGGCGTTCTCCCAGACTTCGGCCGGTACGTCCATATGCCCTGTGCTGCGGAAGCCGGTCATGATCCGGGCGCAGGCCGGGGCATCCCGCCCGAGCAGTTCAAACAGCAGACGCTCGAAGTTGGAGGAAACCTGAATGTCCATGGAAGGGGAGAGGCTGGGCACCACCCCTTTGATGGTCATGTCATTGGCGTTGAGGAAGCGGGTGAGAATGTCGTTCCGGTTGGAGCCGACACAAAGCTGGCGGATGGGCAGGCCCATCTTGCGCGCAGCCCATGCTGCCAGAATATTGCCAAAGTTGCCCGTGGGCACGGCAAAGGAGACTTCACGCTCCGGTGCGCCCAGAGCAAGTGCCGCATGCACATAGTACGGGATTTGCGCGGCAATACGCGCCCAGTTGATGGAATTGACGGCAGAAAGGTGCATTTCCCGGCGGAAGGGAATATCCGCAAACAGGCTTTTTACCAGGTCCTGACAATCATCAAACGTGCCTTCAACCGCAAGGTTGGTCACGTTGGGTTCACGCACGGTGGTCATCTGCCTGCGCTGCACTTCCGATGTGCGGCCCTTGGGGTGCAGGATGATCACGGACAGGCGTTTGCGGCCCCGGCAGGCTTCAATGGCAGCGGAGCCCGTATCCCCCGAGGTGGCACCGACAATGGTGACGTGCTCGTTACGCTGGGTCAGAACATGCTCAAAAAGCTGGCCAAGCACCTGCATGGCCATGTCCTTGAAGGCAAGGGTCGGGCCGTGGAACAGTTCCTGCACGAACAGCCCGTCCTCCACCTGTGTCAGCGGCACAATGGCGGGATGGTCAAAACCGGCATAGGCTTTGGCGCACAGGGTTTTGAGCGTGTCTTCGTCAATATCGGAGCCGGTAAAGCGGGCCAGAATACGGGCGGCCAGTTCCGGGTAGGGCAGGGCACGCATGGCCTGCCACTCGGCTAGCGAGAATTCGGGCCATGTCTGTGGCAGATACAGCCCGCCATCTTCGGCAAGGCCACTCAGCAGGACATCGGAAAAAGAAAGAACGGGAGCATTCCCGCGTGTGGAAATGTAGCGCATGAGGGCGTTTATATCCTGAATGACGGATGCCGCGAAGTGGCTTGTACGATAATTTCGGCAGTGCCTAACCCGGCGGGGGTGTTGTGGGCAGGGTCAGCTCGTAAATGGTGATCGGCCATGTAATGGTGGCCGAGGGTGCGCCAAAAGCCGTGCTGTGGTTGAGCTGGCTGGCGGAAACATACAGGTGCCCGTGCCCGTCCAGCCCCGGTGTGGTCGGCCATTGCAGGCGCGGGTCGGTTATCAGCCTGCGTGGCACCCGCCCAGTGGTGTAGCTGAGAATACTCGATGTTGTGATGTCGGCCCAGTAAAGCGTGCCGTCATTATCAATGGTCATGCCGCCGAGCGATGGGGTTTTGAACCACTGTGTCACGCTTTCTTCAAACGCGGCGGGGGTTATGTCGGGGTCGGTAAAAATGGCGGTGGACACGCGGGAGAGGTATTGCCCCGGAGCCTGCAGCACAATCCACGTGCCATCGGGGCTGACCGCAACCATGCTGGCATCCACGGCTGCGTAACGGCCTGTGTTGTCCCGCACCGGGCCGGTGGGCGTTACAATCGGGCGGCTGGCAATAAGGTCGGGGTGGTGGTCCAGAAAGCGCCGGGCTGTGGCGGTGGCAATGTCAATGACCAGCAGGCCCGCAACGCCTGAATCGGGCACGTAAGCCGTAGTGCCATGCACGGCAATGCCCGACAGAATGCTCCCCGGCCGCAAGGCGCTGGCCTGTACGGGTACCGTGCGGAGTACGGTATTGGTGCCAGGGTCAATTTCCACCAGTTTGGGGGCGGCTACGGGCGGGCTCTTGCGGTTTGTCACGCCGCTGTCGAGCACCCATATGTGGCCGTCCGCGGTTCTGGTCAGCCCGCCAAGGGCTACAAACCGGGTTTGTGCATCCCCTTCGGGCGCGTTCCATGCAGCATTGGGCCATGCGGCCAGTTGCCCGTTTGTGTCCCGCACAAAAAGCTGCGGGCCGGTGTTGCCAACCCATGCCGGGGCTTCCAGCAGCATGCGTCCGTCAGGCAGGGGGAGCACTGCATCCCATATCTGGCTGCTGGACTGCATGAAGGGCTGGAGCGCACTGGCAGGCAGTTCCGCAACCTTGGGCATGTGCAGCGCCCATGCCGGGGCGCTGGCCAGCGGGAGAGCAAACAACGCTGCCAGCAGGCCAAAAGCCGCGCGGCGATTGGGGGCGTAAGAGCGGGGGATAAGAACAGTCATGCGCGCGGGCACCCGGTTGGTGGAGAGTCAGGCATAAAAACGTGGGCAGGAGTTTCCGCCCCACAGGCGGGCCTTGCAAACGCCTTGTGTGCAGGGCCGGTTTGTTGTGGGTGTGGTGCGCTGCCTTTTACGCATCGGGTGCGCGCTCAAGGTAACGGCGGCGGATATGGGTCAGGTAGGCCGTGGCGTCCAGCGGTTTGCCGGTGGCATCCTGTATGATCCGGGGCATGCTGGCACTGCGCGCGCGGCCATGAACATTCTGGCGCAGCCATGCCAGCAGGGGGGCAAAATCCCCCTGGCCAATGGCGGGCAGAATGGCCGGGTTGGCTTTGCAGGCCGCGTTGCGCAACTGGGCTGCGGTCATGGCACCAAGGGCATAGCAGGGGAAGTAGCCGAACAGCCCCGCTGGCCAGTGAATATCCTGCAAACAGCCGCGCCGGTCATCTGGTACGCGCAGGCCCAGCAGGGCGTGCAGGCGGTCATTAAAGGCTCCGGGCAGGTCGGCCAGTGCCAGATCGCCCGAGATCAGGGCTTTTTCCAGCTCGTAGCGGACCAGAATATGGGCGGGGTATGTGACCTCATCCGCATCCACCCGAATAAAGCCGGGTTCAACATGCGTCAGGTGCCGGTGCAGGCTGGCTGCGTCCCATCCGGGGGTGTTATCCGCCACGCCAAAACTGTTGCGCACCTGCGGAGCCAGCCAGTTTGCAAAGGTGAGGGAACGGCAGAACTGCATTTCCATCAGCAGGGACTGGCTTTCATGCAGGGTCATGCCGCCGGACTGGCCCACAGGCTGGCTGGCCCATTCGGCCGGGAGCCCCATTTCATACAGGGCGTGGCCTGTTTCGTGCAGCACACCCATCATGGCGGGAATAAAATCCGCCTCCACGTAGCGGGTGGTCAGGCGTACGTCGTGGGTCGCACCACCGCAGAACGGGTGCGCGCTTACGTCCAGCCTGCCGCGTGTTACGTCAAACCCCATATGGTGCATCAGGCGGCGGCCCAGAGCTTCCTGCCGTGCAATGGGGAATGGACCTGCGGGGGGCTGAAGGGCTGGCAGACTGGCCTGTTGTTCCAGCACGGAGCCAATCAGTTCAGGCAGTTCTGCGGCCAGAGACGTAAAAACAGGGTCAATGTCCACCTGCCGGGTGCCGGGGTCAAAACTGTCGAGCAGGGCATCGTAGTCAGTCAGCCCCATGGCCTCGCCCGTGGCTACGGCGGTTGCACGGGTCAGGCGCAGCACTTCTGCCAGATGCGGCTCAAGGCTTTTAAAGTCACTTTCCTCACGCGCGGTACGCCATGCCATTTCGCACCGTGCCGTGGCTTGTGCGCTGGCTTCCACCAGTTCGCCCGGCAGGGCGGTGGCCTGAGTGTGCTGCCTGCGCATCTGCTCCAGATTGGCAGCGCGCCACGGATCATCCCCCGCATCGGCCTCGGCCAGCAGGTCCGCCATAACCGGAGCGGTCAGGATTTCGTGGCGCAGCCCTTCCAGCATGGCCAGATTATCTGCCCTGCGCTCGGCAGCGCCCGATGGCATCATAACTTCCTTGTCCCACCCCAAAATACCAAGGGCATCATTGAGGGAGGAAAGGCGCGCAAAGTGGCGTTCGAGGGAAAGATAGGCTTTGTTCATGCAGGGGATGCTACAGCATCATGCCCGCAAACAAAATGTGTCTGATCGGGCATATCCACCTTTCAGGCCGGGTTTGGCTGCAAAATTAAAGGGGCAGACCGCGTGAACGGGAAAAAAACGGATCAGGACCCTCCGCTGGCGCCGGCGGATATGGCGCTGGCCTGTCTGGCGCGGGGGGATGCCGAGCAGGCCGAATCCCTTTTGCGCGCGCATTTGCGCCTTAACCCGGCGGATGCACAGGGCTGGCACGCCATGGCCTGTATTGCCCGTGCCGGGGGGAATGCAGCGGCCGCAGTAGCCCTTGCGGGCAAGGCGGTGGAGCTGGCGGGGGAGCCGTTTTTTTATATCACGCTGGGGTTGGCCCTGCTGGAACTGGGGCATGTGGAGCAGGCGCGGGCGGCGGCCAATGTGGCCGTGCTTGCAACGCCCGCAGACCCCCGCGCGCATGACGCCATGGGCCAGATACTGGAAAAGTCAGGCCGCCTGCCCGAGGCCGAGCAGGCCTTGAAAAAAGCACGCACCCTGCGCCCGCTGGAGCCAGCGCGGCACATGGCGCTGGCGGCCTTTCTGGCCCGGCATGGGCGGGTGGAGGAGGCAATCAGCCTGTCCGCCCGGGCACTAAGGCTGGCGGGGGAGGATGTTGCCGCCCATAACCTGCATGCCATGCTGCTTGAGCGTGCCGGGCGCATGGGGGAGGCGGAACCGCATTTCCGGTATGTGGCGCAGGCCATGCCGGATAACCCGCAGGCTCTGGCAAACCACGGGGCAGCCCTGTTTGCCATACGGGATTATGAGGGAGCGGAGCAGGCCCTGCGCCTGTCAGCCGCACTGGCCCCGGATGTAGCGGAAACCCTGACAAATCTGGGACTTGTGCTTATGGCGCAGGGCCGGTTGCACAGTGCCGGGCAAGTGCTGGAAGCCGCCTACAGGCAGCGCCCGGATGATGCCCGGCTAGCACTTAATTATGGCACGGTGCTGATGGACCTTGGCCATACACAAACCGCGCGGGACCTGTTTACACAGGCCATGCAACGGGCCACCACGCTACAGGACCGGGCACGTGCAACGCTGGACCTTGCCGGCCTTTGCCTGTCTGTCGGGGAGTTTGCGCAGGGGTGGGCGCTGTTTGAAGCGCGCCGGGACCTGCTGGCACCCCCACATTGTGTAGCCAGCATGGCGCAGTGGGATGGGCGCGCCACAACAGGTGCCGTGCTGCTCTATGCGGAGCAGGGGCTGGGCGATGCCTTGCAGTTCCTGCGCTATGTGGGGCTGGCGGCCCAAAGGGCACGGGTTAGCCTGCTGGTGCCCCAGAGTATGCACGCGCTTGTGCGTTGCCTGCTCCCCCAATGGGGTGGGCGTGTGCAGCTTTGCTGGCCGGAACAGGCAAGCCACGCGGAGGCATGTTGCAGCCTGTTAAGCCTGCCCCAAAGGCTTGGGGTGGCAAGCCCTTTTGCCTGGCAGCCTGACCTTGCGTGTTTTGCAGGGCCAGTTCCGCCATGTGTGGGGGAGGGGTTGCGGGTGGGGCTGTGCTGGTCAGGTAACCCCAGCTACCAGTTTGACCGCAGGCGCTCGCTTGCTCCGGCCCTGCTGGGCGGGCTCGCTGCTGTAAAAGGCGTGAGTTTTCAGGCTTTGCAGCCCTGTTCGCGGCTGGAGGATGTGCCGCTACCACTTAGCCCCCTGCCAGCGGGGGACCTGCTGGCCACGGCCCGGCTCATAGCCGGGCTGGATGTGGTGGTGAGTGTGGACACCATGATTGTTCATCTGGCGGGGTTGCTGGGCAAACCCACCCTGTTGCTGAACCGGTATGCAGGGGACTGGCGTTGGGCAGCGGCCTCTACCCTTCCCGCAGGGGGCACGGCTTCCCCCGGTGCGCTGGAGCGCAGCGTGTGGTACCCTTCGGTCCGGATTGTCCGGCAGCCTGCCCCGGAGGGGGATGTTCCCAGTTGGCACCACCCGCTTGCAACGGCCGCACACTGGCTGGAGCAGGCAGTGCTATGCAAAGAGCAGGGCGGTTGCTCCCACGAATTGTAGCTTTATGATGCAGGCATGACACGTATCTCTCCCGATGGCGCTACGCCAGCCATGGCGCAGTGGTTTACGCTCAAGGCGGAAAATCCCGAAGCCCTTCTGTTCTTCCGCATGGGCGATTTTTACGAACTGTTTTTTGATGACGCCACGGCAGCCGCCGCCGCGCTGGATATTGCCCTGACCGCCCGTGGCAACCATGGGGGCGAACCCATAGCCATGTGTGGCGTGCCCGTGGCTGCGGCCCCGGCCTATCTGTCTCGCTTAATCCGCCGGGGGTTCCGGGTTGCGGTGGCCGAACAGACGGAGGTGCCGCGCAAGGGGCGCCCCGCCAGCAAGGGGCCGCTGGCACGTGGCATTGTGCGGGTGGTAACGCCCGGAACGCTCACGGAGGATGAACTGCTGGAGCCGGGCCGCTCCAACCTGCTGCTCGCACTGGTCTGCCCCGCTGGGGCAGATAAAGGCAAACGCCGCAAGGATGCCCCGGCCGAAGGTGCAGGCCCGCTTGGTGCTGCGTGGATTGACGTATCCACCGGCCTGTTTGAGACAGCAAGCCTGCCCGCCACGGCCTTGCCTGCCCTGCTGGGGCGTTTGGACCCGGCGGAAATTCTGGCCAGTGCCGCCGTGGAACTGGGCGATTATGAAGCCCGGCGCGCGCCCGAGGCCACATTGCCCGCCCCCGGCAGTGCCCGCCAGCGCCTGGCTGCAGCCTTTGATGTGGCGAGCATTGAAGCCTTTGGCACTTTTTCGGACGAGGAGAGCGTGGCTGCAGCCATGGCGGTGGACTATGTGCGCCGCTCGCAGGCTGGCAAACTGCCACGGCTGGCTCACCCCATTGCACAAAGCCAGAATGGCGTGCTGGGCATAGACCCGGCTACCCGCGCCAGTCTGGATATTTTGCGCGCGCGCGATGGCGGGGTGGAACACACCCTGTTTACAGCCATTAACCGCACGGTCAGCGCTGCCGGGGCGCGCATGCTGGCGGAATGGCTGGCCTCCCCGCTGACGGAGGTAGCAGCTATTGCCGCCCGGCAGGAGGGCTGGTGGTGGCTCAAGGACCACGCCGCCCGTTGTGCAGCACTGCGCGATGCGCTGAAAAAAGCGCCCGATATTGCCCGTGCGCTGGGCAGGCTCTCGCTCGGGCGGGGGCTCCCGCGTGATATGGCCGGCATACGCGATGGGCTGCACGCCGCGCGTGAAGCTGCCCGTATTCTGGCAGGGCCAGACGGAGGGGATGCCGTCCAGCTCCCCACGGTTCTGGCGCATGCCATGGGCTGGCTGGGTGCGGCCCGTGCGCTGGAGGCCGAGTTGCACACGGCACTGGCGGAGGAACTGCCCGCCCGGCTTGATGATGGTGGCGTGATTGCCGCAGGCTATGATGGGGAGCTGGATGAACACCGTGCCCTGCGCGATAACTCGCGCCGCCTGATTGCCGCCTTGCAGGCGGAGTACGCAACCCGGTTTGGGGTTTCCAACCTTAAAATCCGCCATCACGCCCAGCTTGGCTACGTTATGGAAGTGCCTGTGGGGGCCAGTGCGCGGCTCAAGGATAATCCCGACCTTATTCTGCGGCAGGGCACGGCCAGTACGGCCCGCTTTGCCACGGAGGAGCTGGCCAGCCTGAACGTGCGCATTACCGAGGCAGCAGAAAAAGCCGCCCAGCGCGAAAAGCAGGTGTTTGCGGAGCTAACGGCCAAGGTGCTGGCCGAGCGGGAACTGCCCGAACTGGCTCAGGCACTGGCGGTGCTGGATGTGTTGCAGTCCTGTGCGGCACTGGCCACGGGTGGAACATGGTGCCGGCCCGACGTGCGTGAGGATACCGCGTTTGACCTGCAAGGCTGCCGCCACCCTGTGGTGGAGGCGGCCCTGCCGCGGGGCGCGCGCTTTACCCCCAATGGCTGCGTACTGGCCCCAGAACGTCGCGTTATGCTGCTGACAGGGCCGAACATGGCCGGTAAATCCACCTTTTTGCGGCAGACGGCGCTGGCGGTCATTCTGGCACAGGGGGGCTTTCCCGTAGCGGCGGATTCCGCACGCATCGGGGTAGTGGACCAGCTGTTCTCGCGCGTTGGCGCATCGGATGATCTGGCGCGCGGGCGCTCCACTTTTATGGTGGAAATGACCGAAACCGCCGCCATTCTCAATCAGGCGGGGCCGCGCTCGCTTGTGGTGGTGGATGAGATCGGGCGGGGGACCGCAACGCTGGATGGGCTGGCCATTGCATGGTCGGTGCTGGAGGCCCTGCATTCAACGGTGCGCTGTCGTGCAATTTTTGCAACCCACTTCCACGAACTCTCGCGGCTGGTCGATACGTTGCCCCGTTTGTGCCTGCATACAATGGCAGTGCGGGAGTGGCGCGGGCAGATCGTTTTTTTGCACGAAGTGCTTGCAGGATCAGCAAAAAAAAGCTGGGGTGTGCATGTGGCGCGGCTGGCTGGCGTGCCCGTAAGCGTGGTGGAGCGGGCCGGCCGCCTGCTGCGTGAACTTGAGCGTGCTGAAAATACCATACCCGAACCATTACCGCTTTTTGACACACAGAAGACATTACCCCCACCATGCGAAAATACGTTAAAGAAACGATTGATGGAGATTGACCCGGACAGTCTGACCCCAAGGGCCGCGCTGGATATGCTGTACGACCTGCGCAGGCTGGCCGGGCAGGATACAGACACATCTGCTGCCGGCTGATCCCCTCCAACCCCCGACCGTTCCCAGGAGCTGAACCCGTAACCCTATGCCCACCTCTTCCGCACAGGCTGCCGCCGGGCAGCAAACCGACATGTCCGTTCTGGCGACCCTGACGCCAGAAGCCCTTGCCGCATGCCTGACGCGGGAGTTGAGGGACGCCACACCAGATGATGCCGCCATCCCCCCAAGGGATGAGGCCGTGGCTATTTTCCGGCGGCATCTGGGGCGTTATCAGGCGGATGTTCGCAAACGGTTTGAGCAGTATGAGCTCAAGGGGGCGGCAGCCGCCAAAACCCTTGCGACCTTTGCCGACGTTATGCTGCGCGCCATTGTGGACTTGGCCGTGCGGGCGACCACAGTAGACGAACCACCAGCCATGGGGGGGCGGTCGGGGTTTGCCGTGGCGGCAACAGGCGGGTACGGGCGCGGGCTGCTGGCACCGTTCAGTGATATTGACCTGCTGTTCCTGATCGCGCAGGGCGCGGGTGAGCGTGCTCACCCGGTGGTGGAATATGTGCTGTATTTTCTGTGGGATCTGGGGGTCAAGGTTGGCCACGCCACCCGCACGATAGATGAATGTATTGCCGAGGCATCCAAGGATACCACGGTCCGTACCGCCCTGCTGGACGCACGCCTGCTGGATGGGGATACAGCCCTGTTTGCCATGTTCGAGGCCCGCTACATCCTCTCCTGCGTGGAGGCGGGGGCTGCGGGATTTATTCATGACAAACGGCGCGAGCGGCTGGAACGGCACCGCAAGTTTGGGGATAGCCCCTATCTGGTCGAACCCAACATAAAGGAAGGCCGGGGCGGGCTGCGGGACCTGCAGACCCTGTACTGGATGTGCCGCAACACCTTTGGCACCCGCCATGTGCGTGACCTGCTGGCCCCGGAATTTATATGGATGGGCCTGCTGACCGAGCAGGAAGCCGCCCGTGCCCGCCGGTCGTGGGATTTCCTGTGGACCGTGCGCCTGCACCTGCATTACGTGGCCGGGCGGGCGGAAGAACGCCTGACCTTTGACATGCAGCCTGTTATTGGCGCGCGTATGGGCTACACCCGCCACGGCCGCCAGAACGGGGTGGAGCGGTTTATGCGCCACTACTTCCTGACCGCGCGGGAAGTCATGCGTCTGACCCATGTGCTCGAACCCGCCGTACTGCGGCAGGCGCAGGGCCCGGTGGCCAATGCCGCCAAACCGGACGAAGCCATGCGTGAGGCAGGCTTTACCCTGCTTGACGGGCAGATCCTGCCCGACCGGGGCGTGTCCTTTGATCAGGACCCCATTAAAATGATGCAGATTCTGGACTGGGCGCGCCTGCGCCGCCGTCCACTGCACCCGCTGGCGCGGCACCAGCTTATCCGGTGGGAGCGCCGGGCCATTACCCTGCGCGACAACCCGGAGGCCGCGCGCATCTTCCTCGACCTGTTGTGTGGAGACACGGCAGAGGAGGAGCAGCGCCCGCGCAGGCGTGGGGCGGCCCTGCCTCCGCCAGCTCCTACGGAGGAGAACTCACCGGTTTATTCCGCCGCGTATGGCAGCCATCCACCATCGGGCCATTCCTACTGGCTCCATATCCTGAACGAGACCGGGATTTTTGGCCGCCTTATTCCCGACTGGGCGCGTATTGTCGGGCAGATGCAGTTTGACACCTACCATGTGTTCACGGTGGATGAGCATACGGTAGAAGCTATTCGTATTCTGGACGAAGTGGCCGCCGGGCGCATGGCGGACGAAATTCCCATTGCATATGAGCTGATCAAGGGCCTGCATTCGCGCCGCGCGCTGTATATGGCCGTGCTCCTGCATGACGTGGCCAAGGGGCGTGGCGGGGATCATTCGGAAATCGGGGCTGAAATTGCCGCCGAACTCTGCCCCCGTCTTGGCATGTCGGGGGAAGAGACGGAAACAGTCTCATGGCTGGTTCTGCACCACCTCCTGCTCAGCCATACCGCCTTCCAGCGTGATATTGACGACCCCAAAACCATTCTGGACGTTGCAGATATTGTGCAGTCCCCCGAGCGGTTGCGTCTGCTGCTGTTGCTGACCATTGTGGACATGCGCGCTGTAAGCTCGCGCGTGTGGAACGCGTGGAAGGCAACCTTGCTGCGGGAGCTGTACCTGCGTGTGGCGGAAGTTCTGGCCGGTGGCCTCTCCACCACCGAGCGCGACGTACGTGTGCGCCACGCCAAGGATGTAACAGCCGAAATTCTGGGCGAAGAGGGTGTGCCCCAGCGTGACATCGAGCACTTTCTGGGGCTGGGTTATGCAGGGTACTGGCTGTCGTTCGATTACGAGACCCACAGCCGCCATGCCCGCCTGATCCGTGATGCCGATGCGCGTAGCGCCCCCCTTACGGTGGAGGTTCTGCCCCTGCCAGCGCGGGGTGTGACCGAGGTTACCGTCTATACGGTGGACGTACCGGGCCTGTTTTCCAAGATTGCAGGGGCGCTGGCGTTGGCCGGGGCCTCCATTGTGGATGCGCGCATCCATACCATGACCCACGGCATGGCGCTCGATACGTTCTGGATTCAGGACACATCAGGCCAGGCGTATGAAGAAACACACCGTCTGGCGCGCCTGACATCCCTGATCGAGCAGGGGTTGAGCGGGCAGCTTGATATTGGGGCCGAAATTGCACGGGCAGGCTTTGGCCATATGCCGCTGCGCATGCGGGCCATCCATGTGCCCCCACGGGTGGTGGTGGATAACGGCGTGTCCAACACGTACACGGTTATCGAGGTTAACGGTCGCGACCGCCCCGGCCTGCTGCATGACGTTACCGCAGCCATGAGCCGGGAGAACCTCCAGATCGCCTCTGCCCATATTACCACCTACGGCGTGCGGGCGGTGGACGTGTTTTACGTTAAGGACCTGTTCGGCCTGAAGATTACGGACAAGAAGCGGCTGGAGGAAATCCGTGAACGTCTGCTGGCCGGGTTAAAGGAGGCGGAGGCCGAGGCATCCGCCTGTGCTAACGCCCGTTACTCAGCCTGAAGTTACGCTCCGGCCCGGGCTGGCGGGTGATAGCCCTTTGTCCAGCCCGGTACGTAGTTCCATGCCCTGCGGGCTGGTAGGGTCAATCAGCCCGGTGCGCAGGAACAGGTCGATCAGCACCAGATTGACGTTGAACTTGAACTCATACGTATCCCGCACAATGCGGTAAGCCTCGCTCAGCGGGATCAGGGCAAAGCTTTCTACCTCGCCATCGGCGGCGGTTGGCTCAAAGCTTTCGGGTAGGTACAGGTCATAGCAGTATAAAATATCGCGCCGCAGCCCTTCTGGGCGGTTCAGGGCATAGACCAGCCGCCCGGCCTGCACGGCCTGCTCCGCCAGTGGGCCGGGTATGCTGGCTTCTTCTGCGGCTTCCTTGACCAGTGCCTCACGCGGGGTGTGGCCTGCGGGCATGCCGCCTGCCACCAGATGGTCCAGTTTGGAAGGGTCCAGCCGTTTGTTGGCTGCCCGCCGCCCGGTCCACAGGTGCAACCCATCTGCCTTGCGGACAAGGCCATTCATATGCACACCCGTTGCCACAAACCCGAACAGGGGCAGCGCTCCGCGGTCTATGCGGCCTACAACGGGCTGGTCCATGTCGGGATAAACATCAAACAGTTCGTGGTGGGATTTGTAAAATCCCTCTCTGGCAAGCTCTTCCCCCAGTGCTTCAAGCCCTTTGGGGTGGGGAATGTTAAAGCCCTTGTCTGGCGTGCCAAAGCCAGCCTGCTCCATACGGGCGAACAATTCGGGCGCCAGCCAGCCAGAAGGCGTGCCGCCAAGGGCAAGGGGGGCGCGCCCACCCGGAAGAGTAGCCGTGTTGCAGTCCGTCAGATGGCGGAGGAACGGGTTGGCATGGGAAGGCATAAGGGCAAAGGTCCTGTTCTTGCTGTGCCAGACACGAATGCTGTTATCGGGGCATAAAACGGGCATGGCAAGGTGGCAGGGGGTTGCAAAAACTGCCTGACGTGCCACATCCGGGGGCATGTCCCCCCGTAGAGCAGTGTCTGGCCCACTCAATAGGCCGGTTTCCTATACTTTTGCCCGTTTGTTGCCCTATCTGTGGCCACAGGAGAACAAGGCCCTACGCTGGCGTATGGCGCTGGTGCTGGTTGTTCTTGTGGCCGGAGAGCTGGCTACGCTGTCTGTGCCCATTGTGTATAGCAAGGTGGTGGACAGGTTTGTGCACCCCAACAGTCTGGCCATGGCACCGGCACTGCTTATCCTGTGCTACGGGCTGGTGCGCCTTGTGTCCGGCGCGTTGACCAACCTGCGGGATTCCCTGTTCGCCCCCGTGCGCTTCCGTGTGGCACGGCAGGCGGCCTATCGCAGCTTTGCGCATATGCATAAGCTTTCCCTGCGCTTCCATCTGGACAGGCGCACAGGGGGTGTTACGCGCGCCATAGAGCGTGGCACGGAGGCGGTAGAAACGCTTTTGCGCATGCTCATGTCCCTCTCGCCCACCATTTTGCAGGCCTTGCTGGTGATGGGGGTGATCTGGCGGCTGTTCAACTGGACCTATGTGCTCATGATCGCGCTCATGATCACGGCCTATATTGTGTTTACGGTCCGCTTTACCTCGTGGCGGCTGGGTATCCGCCGCCGTATGAACGACACCAACACCGAGGCGTCTGGTCGGGCGCTGGACAGCCTGCTCAATTACGAAACTGTAAAATATTTTGGCAACGAGGAGCATGAGGCCCGGCGGTACGACAACGCGCAGGCCCGCTACGAAAAAGCGGCCATGAAAACCCAGTACTCGCTAGGGGTGCTCAACTTCGGTCAGGCTGCCATTATTGCCATATCCCTTGCCGCAATCATGCTGCTGGGCGGGCATGATGTGGAGGTGGGGCGTATTACGGTGGGTGAGTTTGTTATGGTCAACACCTACCTGCTCCAGCTTTATGGCCCGCTCAATTTTCTGGGTTCCGTGTATTCGGGTATCCGCACCGCTCTGGTCGATCTGGAACATATGCTCAGCCTGACGGAAGAGGTTGTGGAAGTGGCAGACCCGGCCAGTCCGCTCCCCATTGCCACGCAGCTGGCGGACTCTGCCCCGGCGCAGGTGGCGTTCCGTGATGTGCACTTTGGCTACCGCCCCGAGCGGGAGATCCTGCACGGCGTCAGTTTTGATGTGCAGCCGGGGCACAAGGTGGCCATTGTGGGGAGCACGGGGGCAGGTAAATCCACCATAAGCCGCCTGCTGTTCCGTTTTTACGATACATGGTCCGGGGCGGTTCTGGTGGATGGGCATGACGTGCGCTCATACCGTCAGGCGGACCTGCGTGCGGCCATAGGCGTTGTCCCGCAGGATACCGTGCTGTTCAATGACAGCATAGGCTACAACATCGCCTACGGGCGTCTGGGGGCTACGCCCGAACAGGTGGAGGAAGCCGCCCGACTGGCCCAGATCCATGATTTTATCATGACCCTGCCCGAAGGGTACGAAACACAGGTGGGCGAGCGTGGCCTCAAGCTCTCCGGTGGGGAAAAACAGCGCGTGGCCATAGCCCGCACGATTTTGAAAGACCCACGCGTTCTTGTGCTTGACGAGGCCACCAGCGCGTTGGACACACATACGGAAAAAGAAATTCAGGCAGCGCTTAAAACCGTTTCCGCCCACCGGACAACCCTTGTGATCGCTCACCGGCTCTCCACTGTTGTGGATGCGGACGAAATTCTGGTCATGGGGCAGGGCCTGGTTGTGGAGCGTGGCACGCATGCGCAGTTGCTGGCGGCACAGGGCCAGTACGCAGCCATGTGGGCTGCACAGGCCACGGGGGAGGGCTGACCTGCTGATTGTTGCCATCCCGCCGAATCCGGCAGATGCTGCACAGAACGTAAGGAGTAAAAACATGGCGGATAACCACGCACACGCCACGACTGGGGCGGAAAATGCAGCACATGCCGGGCAGCGCCCCGAAGTGCCCGAAGACCTTGCTCGCTGCGCAATGGTGATCGAACACGCCATTGACCATTTGCGGAATGAGAAGTTCCCGCCACTGGCTGTGGCCTCGGCATTGCTTGGCGGATCGCTGGGTGTGATGGCCCGCAGTATGGACAAGGAAACCATCCTGCGTATTCTCGACTCTGCCGCGCAAAGCGTGCGTTTGGGTGATGTTCACGCCTCCGTTCTGGCCGATGGTGGTGAGGAAAGCGAGAAAGCCTGAGCTTCAACCCTTGACTGAGGGCGACGGCTAATGTCATAAGCCGCGCCAATCCTGAATGTGGTCGCCGGGCGTTTGTCTCGGCCCTCTAGTTCCTTTTTTGTTTAAGACAAGGATGAGACAATGTCCCGTCGTTGCCAGATCACCGGCAAAGGCGTGCTGACCGGAAACAACGTCAGTCATGCCAACAACAAATCCCGTCGTCGCTTTCTGCCCAACCTGCAGGAAGCTTCCCTGACGTCCGAAATCCTGGGCTCCGCCGTTCGCATGCGCGTTAGCGCACGTGGCCTGCGGACCATTGAACACAATGGTGGTCTGGATTCCTTCCTGCTGAGCACGCCTAACCGCAAGCTCCCCACGGAAGCACAGGTCATCAAGCGTCGCGTTCTGCGCGTGCAGGCCAAGAAGCAGGCTGCCGCAGGCGTCTGATTCAGGGCTTTGTCTATTCCGTAGGAACCGGGGTCTGCCACATTAGGTGACAGAACCCGGTTTCTGCGGTTCAGGCGCCTGCCACTCCTTGTCAGGCGCTTTTGTCTATCGGCCGGTGTCCGGCAGCCAGCTTTCTGAAAGCAATAATTTTCAGGGGGCGTTCAAGGCGTTCGGCGGCCACAGGCGCGAAGGTTTGTTCCTGTCGCGCCTTACCTGTTTTCTGGAGGTTTTCGTGTCCGCCACAACTGATCTGTCCAAGATCCGTAATATCGGTATCACCGCGCACATTGACGCGGGTAAGACAACCACGACCGAACGCATTCTGTACTACACCGGCGTGTCCCACAAGATTGGTGAAGTGCACGAAGGTAACACCACCACAGACTACATGGCCCAGGAACGTGAGCGTGGTATTACCATCACCTCCGCCGCCGTGACCTGTGACTGGAAAGATCACCGGATCAACATCATCGACACCCCCGGACACATCGACTTCAACATCGAAGTGAACCGCTCGCTGCGCGTGCTCGATGGTGCCGTGTTCATCATCGAAGGTGTTGCCGGTGTTCAGCCGCAGTCTGAAACCAACTGGCGTCTGGCTGACCGTTACAACGTTCCGCGCATCATCTTCATCAACAAGCTCGACCGTACCGGCGCAGACTTCTACCGTGCATTCGACACGCTGAAGGAAAAGCTGGACATCGTTGCTATCCCCCTTCAGCTGCCCATCGGTGCGGAAGACCAGTTCCTCGGCGTTGTCGATCTGGTGGAAATGAAGGCCATCATCTGGGAAGGTGGTGAACTGGGTGCGAAGTTCCACGACGAAGAAATTCCTGCCGACCTGAAGGAAAAGGCTGCCGAAGCACGCCAGAACCTGCTGGACACGGCCCTGGCTGTTGATGAAACCGCCATGGAAGAATACTTCGAAAAGGGCGACGTTTCCGTTGAAACCCTGAAGCGCTGCATCAAAAAAGGCGCCATTTCGGGTGAATTCCGTCCGGTTCTGTGTGGTACGGCCTTCAAGAACAAGGGCGTGCAGCCCCTGCTCGACGGGATTGTTGACTACCTGCCCGCTCCTAACGACGTTGAAGGCATTCGTTGCGCTCCGCCGGAAGGTGAAGAAGAAAACGAAAGCGCACAGCCCATCCTGCCGGTTGACCCCGATGGCAAGTTTGCTGGTCTGGCGTTCAAGATCATCAACGACAAATACGGCACGCTGACCTTCGTGCGCGTCTACCGTGGCGTTCTCAAGACCGGTGACACCGTTCTGAACACCACCAAGGGCCACAAGGAACGTATTGGCCGTATCTATCAGATGCACGCTGACAAGCGCGTGGAACTGAGCGAAGTGCACGCTGGTGATATTGCTGCGTTCGTGGGTCTGAAAGACTCCCAGACGGGTGACACGCTGGCCGATCCTTCCGATCCGGTTGTTCTGGAACGCATGTCCTTCCCGGTTCCGGTTATCGACATCTCCGTTGAGCCGAAAACCAAGGACGCAGTGGAAAAGATGACACTGGCCCTGCAGAAGCTGGCTGGTGAAGATCCCTCCCTGCACCTCAAGACCGACCAGGAAACGGGCCAGATCATTCTGTCCGGCATGGGCGAGTTGCATCTGGACATCATCATCGACCGTCTGCGTCGTGAATATGGTGTGGATGCAAACGTGGGTGCGCCGCAGGTTGCATACCGCGAAACCATCTCCAAGCCGCACACGGAAACCTATACCCACAAGAAGCAGTCTGGTGGTTCGGGTCAGTTCGCAGAAGTGAAGATTTCCTTCGAGCCGGTTGAACGGAACGAAGGCATCTCGTTCGAGAACAAGGTTGTTGGTGGTACCGTGCCGAAGGAATACATTCCTGCGGTGGAAAAAGGTATCCGCATGCAGTCTTCCACAGGTGTTCTGGCTGGATTCCCCACGGTTGACTTCAAGTTCACCCTGCTTGACGGCAAATACCATGACGTTGACTCGTCTGCGCTGGCGTTTGAAATCGCTGCAAAGGCCTGCTTCCGTGAAGGTATGAAGAACGCCGGTCCGGTTATTCTGGAACCGATCATGGACGTGGAAATAACCACTCCGAACGATCATGTTGGTGACGTGGTGGGCGATCTCAACCGCCGCCGTGGTATGATCCAGAGCCAGGAAACCTCGGGTTCCACGGTTATGGTTCGTGCCCATGTGCCGCTGAAGGAAATGTTCGGTTACATTTCTCACCTGCGCTCCATGACCAAGGGCCGTGCGTCCTTCACCATGCAGTTCCATCACTATGATCCGGTGCCCCGTAACGTGGCAGACGAAATCATGGCGCAGTCCCGCTAAATTTTTCATCCTTCGGGTTGGAAAAACAACAAGGCCGCCTCCCTTCGGGGAGGCGGCTTTTTTGTTGCGTGCGTATCGGGACAGCACAAAGCCATACGCCGGGTTGAGTTCTGTATTTTGGAAGAGGAAAAAGGGAAGGGAGCGCTGGCTCCAGTTCCCATTGTAGCAGCATCGGAGTGCCGGCATGCTCCTCCCGGAGGAGTTGGTAGTCTGTGTGTTGGTCAGGCGCTGTGGCGGCAAACGGTGGTGCGCTTGCCGCCCGGATAGGAGCTGTTAGCCAAACTCACCAATATCATGCATGAGCGCTACGCTGATCTCGCGCAGGAGATCGAACATCTGGCCCATGGGGGTAAAGATGTCGCGGTGTTCGCGCACGTAAATGCCTTCTTCACGCGGGCCACGTGGCTCGTGGAAATCCAGATCGGACGGTCCGGTGCCTGTGGGGAAGATGAACTTCATTTCCTTCAGAACCGTAGGAATATCCAGACACAGGATATGCTGCATCATCATCTCGTGGTTGAAACCACCACGCGGCATGAAGAAGGGAATACGGCACGCCAGCAGCCAGATGCGCTCGATCAGCATGATCCGTATGGCATGGAGCAGACGAATGCGCGGCTCCGTGCGCGGGGCATGCTGCCATGCTTCACGCAGGGCCAGATGATCCGCCTGAATGCGGCGGAACATGGTATGCAGTTCCGCAGAGAGGTTCAGGCCTTCCAGCCCCCCCATAAGGGCCAGAAAAGCTTTCTGCCGTTTGGGAGATGTTTCCTCTGTTGCGCGGTCCAGCCAGAAGCCGGGGTCCAGCATACACACAACGCTCTTGAGCACCTTGTCATCCGAGCAGGCAAGGGCATGGCGGGCAAAGTCCAACGCGCGGTGGAAGCGGGGGCTGGAGGTGTTGAGTGTTTCAAATGTTTCGGGGTGGCGCTGGGCGGCTGCCCCCAACCCCTGCAAGGTATTGGCGCACCAGCCAAGCTGCTGGAGAATGGCGTTGTTGGGGATGGCCCGCAACTGGCTGGGGTGCGTGATCCGGCTACGGGTTGCTGCCTCCGCACTTTGCCGTGCGGGTGGGCGGGAGCCGGTGCGATCAATCAGGGATGGGCCAAAAGCCCCCAGCAGGGCTGCGTAGCCGGGGTCAGCGACCAGCCCTTTCATGTTGTCGATCACGCTGGAGAAGAAGTCGGCCGAAAAGTCCGGATGGTCGTAAATGGGGTCACTTTTCTGCTGGTCGCTCAGGAACAGGTTTTCCGCAATGGTTGCCATGGTGGCGGTGGCCAGTTCCGGGCTGCCGAACAGCAGGTAGCCATCCCCACCCTGAAAAGCGGTTTCCTCGCGGCAGTGGATGTTCGAGCTTTCAAAGCGCTTCCGCACATGGGCGGGGGAGAGGTAGTCCAGCCGGTCTGCCATGCGGAAGGGGTGCGCGCCACGGCCTATGCTTTCGCCGTGCGTGTCAAAGAATACGACTTCAACATCGCTCAGGTCCCAGCGTACCAGCAGGTCATGGATGTGTAGCCGCAGCCGTTCGATCTGGTAGGAGGCCGCAAGCTGGCCAATATAACGCCCGGAATCCGAATAGCCGAACTGGAAGCATATCCGCCCGACGCGGCGCACGTAATCGCGCCATGTGGGGGAGCGGAGCGCTTCCTCCACAATGTGTTCGCCTTTGACCAGAGCATCTTCTGTTTCAAACAGCGGCGAAATTTCAATACGGTCGGCAACTCCAAAATAGGTTGCAATCCAAAGGGCCGTCAGCAGGGTGTAACCGGTTTCGGTCTCGGCAATCAGGAAGCGGACGGGGGTATCGGAATCCACGTATTTGACAATCTGGGCGATTGTCATCATCAGCCGCCCGGCCGATGAGGGGTCGCTGAGCAGGGCGCCAAAGTCCACCGGTACGGGGGTTACGCTTTCCAGCGCATCGTTCACACGGTTGAGCAGGGCGCGGCGCTGGGCCGGGTTGGTCGGGTCGTCCAGCAGGTTCAGCTTCTGGCGGACAAAGTTATGGATCTGGCTGGCGTTCAGCCGGACATGGGTGTGTGCCAGCCCAAGGCCGTGGGCCATAAACCCGGCCCGTGCCACCGCAAGGGGGAGCTGGGCGGAAGGGGGAGCATTTTCAATAGCGGTCTGCAACAGCGCGTTCAGGTCGGATGCGCAGGTCAGTGCCGTTGTGCGGCCATTTACCAGCAGTTCGGCAAAACGGGCTACCGCCTGCCCATCCGTTGCACCGTTAGGGACTGCGCTAATCTGGGCTTTAACGCAGTCTATGGCTTTTTGGAGTGTCTCTGTCAGTTCAGGGGCCAGAACGCCCTCGTGGGTAATCTGGCGTTCGAGCCGCATGAGCTGGAACAGCTTCATGCGCAGGCGCAGGCGCAGGGTGTCCCACCAGCCTATGTCCGTGCGGCCATCCGTATCGTAGCCCACCCAGCTTGTGGCAATGACCGGGCGGGGGGAAAGAGTGGTCCACTCCTGCGGCCAGGTGTTTTTGGCGGTGGTGAGCAGGGCGGCGTTAAGCTGGTCTATGGCATCCCGCGCACGGGTAATGGCCTGCACGGCCAGCGTGAACTCTTCCTCCAGCGTTGGGTGAACGCTGCGGCGGTGGGTTGCAAAAAACGGTGCGGTTTCGGGCGGAATATCGCGCGAGGCACTCTGGGCCAGTGCTTCGTACACCGGGTTGCTCAGGGCAAAGGTCGGGTGAGCCGTAAACACAGCGGCAAAACGGATGGAGGAAACAAGCTGGCTATACGCCGCAAAGGAGGGCGTGGGCAGGCTGGTACAAAGCTGCTCGGCAACATGGCGCAGCTTGTCCTGTGCGGTATCAAGCGTGGCACCGCCCACATAGCGGTGCAGGTGGCGCGCGCGGTTTAGAAAAGCCTGATCGCGCAGGGTGCGCACCAGCTGGGTGACATCCTCAAACGTGATTGTCCCACTTTCCAGTGCATCACTGAGCCGCAGGGCCGTGCCCATAACGGGGTTGGTGCCTTCCGCCGGAGTGCCGGTAGAGGACATGTTGGCAATGGAGGCGAGCACGCTCCCGATGCGAGGGGGAAGGGTAGAAAAATCCGTGGTCATGGCGCGCTCTATATCCTTGCGGATTGAATCGGAAAAGAAACAAAACGTTCGGGCAACAATTTATTCGTCAGCTTTTCATGTCTGCTTTCTGTGCGCAACCGCCTCACGCACACTTGGGGTGGCGGTGGGGGAGTGCTATTCATAATTCCATGACAGCGCATACCGACACGGAAGCAGACATTGCCGCCCGGCAGACACTCCGGCGATACCAGAATGCAGCTACAGGGCTGCTGGTTGCCATGGGGGGAATGACTGCTCTGGGCTATGCCGCCCCGGCTGCGGGCTGGGTAAAGGATGGTTTTTTTCTGGAAATGTTCCGTGCCGGTGCGCGGGCCGGTGTGGTCGGGGGGGTAGCTGACTGGTTTGCCGTTGTGGCCCTGTTCCGCCACCCGCTGGGGCTGCCTATTCCGCACACCGCCATTCTGCCCGCGCAAAAAGACCGTCTTGCCCGCGCCCTTGGGCGGTTTGTGGCCAGTCAGGTATTTACCGCCAAGGAGGTCGAGCGTGTGCTGGCCAAGGTGGATGTGCCCGGCTTTATTGCCAATCTGCTGGAAGACCCCGCAACACAGGATGCGGTGGTGGGGGCCATGGCGCGCTCCATGCCGCAACTGCTGGACCGGCTGGAAGATGGCAGGGCCAGCAACGCCATAGGCCGGATTATGCCGGGCCTGCTGGGTGGGAGCGACCTGTCCCCCGTTATTGCCAAGGCGTTGCGCAGCCTGGTTGATGATGACCGGCATCAGGAGGTGCTCTCCTACTTCCTCAGTCAGCTCAAGGACGGGCTGAAGGCCAAGGAAGGCGCTCTGCGCGACATGATTGAAGACCGCGTGCGGGAGCAGGGGGGGCGTATTCTGGGCTGGGCCATTGGGGGTTCGATTGCCACCAAGGTGCTGAGTGCCGCAGCACAGGAACTGGACCGAATCGATCCGGAAAATTCCAGCCTGCGCGAAGGCTTTACAAGCTGGGTGAGACTCCAGATCGACCGGATAGAAACAGACCCAGAGCGTGGGCGGGAGTTTACGCAGGCCGTGACCTCCGTGCTGTCGCACGAAAGTGTTGTGGGCTGGTGGGGGGACATCTGGCTACGCTTCCGCCGCATGGTGGAGGCCGATGTGGAGGACCCGCAGGGACGCATTGCCTGCCTGCTGCGCGATGCACTGGCGCGTATGGCCGGGCAGTTGCGGAATGACGAGGTATTGCGCCAGCGCATTGTGGAGCGTGTGGACAGCACAATTGGCAAGGCCCTGCCGTTTGTGCGCGACCAGATGGCCGAGTTTATTGCCCGCGTTGTATCGGGCTGGAACGCGGTCGAAATTGCAGAAAAGCTGGAGCTGCGTGTGGGCAAGGACCTCCAGTTCATTCGTTTTAACGGCACACTGGTCGGGTTTGCGGTGGGGGCGCTGCTGTTTGCCATTCTCCGGCTGACATTCGGGATTAACGCGCAGTAAGTCCTGTTTTGTGTCTGGTGGTTCAGGGCGAGGCAAAAGTTAGCCGCATGGCACTTGAGCGGATATGGAAAGGCTTGTGCCGCAGGGATAGGCGTAAGCTTGGATAAAGGCAGTTCTGCGGGGAACCGCAGATCACATATGCGTTGAAAGGCTGGAGTGAGCTGCCTGTAACAGGACGTTTTGGGTTGACGTTGGCAACGCTTGTCGCCATGTATCCGAAACAGGACCATTCAGGTCTTTAATTAGGTGAAAGCCGGATTATGCTGAAACTTTCCCGTCTGGCGGACTATGCGATCGTCATACTTGTTAAACTGGGGGAACAGGACGGTGTGGTGACATCCCCAGCCCTTGCCGCCATTACGGGTGTGCCTGAACCCACGGTTGCCAAGGTGCTCAAGGTTTTGTCAGCCCATGGTTTTGTGCTCTCCCAGCGTGGCGCAAAAGGTGGTTATCGTCTGGCCCGGTCCCTGGCGGATATGTCTGTTGCCAGTGTGATTGCCGCAGTTGATGGCCAGATCGCCCTGACCGCCTGTGTTGGCGGGCGTGAGTGCGATACCGGTCTGTCCTGCGGTTTGTGTGGTAGCTGGGACGTTATCAACACGGCAATACGCTCAACACTGGAGGGAATCTCGCTGGAAAGCATGCGCCCCAAGGAGGCATGCTCCACGGTTCTCTCCCAGATCAACAAGCTCAACGCGACCCACACAGTACGGGAAGGGGCCTGAACAATGCCAGCAGTGACACAAACGCGCGAAGCCGTAGAGAAGCTGGGCCAGTCCACGTACAAATGGGGTTTTGAAACCGACATAGAAATGGACATGGCTCCCAAAGGGCTGAATGAGGACATTATCCGTCTGATTTCCAGCCGTAAGGAAGAGCCGGAATGGATGCTGGAATGGCGTCTGGCCGCCTATAAAACATGGCAGGCCATGGAAGAGCCAAAATGGGCCAAGGTCGCTTTTCCTCCCATTGATTATCAGGATGCGCATTATTACGCGGCACCGCGTAAAAAGCCCGGTCCCAAGTCTTTGGACGAGGTGGACCCCGAGCTGCTGCGTACATACGAAAAGCTGGGTATTCCCCTGCATGAGCAGGCTCTGCTGGCCGGGGTGGAAGTGCCCGAGGGCGAGCGCATGCCCGTGGCCGTGGATGCGGTGTTTGACAGTGTTTCCGTTGCCACCACCTTCCGCAAGACGCTGGAGGAAGCGGGGGTCATTTTCTGCCCGATCTCCGAGGCGGTCAAGGAACACCCCGATCTGGTGCGTAAGTACCTGGGTACGGTGGTGCCTGCGGGGGACAACTTCTTTTCCGCCCTCAATTCCGCCGTGTTTACGGATGGTTCGTTCGTGTACGTGCCCAAGGGGGTACGCTGCCCCATGGAGCTGTCCACCTACTTCCGGATCAATGCCAAAAACACCGGGCAGTTTGAGCGGACACTGATTGTGGTGGAGGAAGGGGCTTCCGTTTCCTACCTTGAGGGCTGCACGGCCCCCATGCGTGATGAAAACCAGCTCCATGCCGCTGTGGTGGAACTGGTGGCCATGGATGATGCCTCCATCAAATATTCCACGGTGCAGAACTGGTACCCCGGCGATGAAAACGGGCGTGGCGGGATTTATAACTTTGTAACCAAGCGCGGCGCATGCCGTGGGGCACGCTCCAAAATATCCTGGACGCAGGTGGAAACCGGCTCGGCCATTACGTGGAAGTATCCTTCCTGCATTCTGCAGGGGGAAGGCTCGGTTGGCGAGTTCTACTCCGTGGCGGTCACCAATAATCACCAGCAGGCCGACACCGGCACCAAGATGATCCACCTTGGCCGCAACACGCGCTCCACCATTATTGCCAAGACCATTAGTGCCGGCCGTTCGGACAGCACGTATCGTGGTCTGGTGCGGGTGCAGCCCAAGGCCTCTGGCGCACGCAACTTTACCCAGTGCGACAGCCTGCTGATTGGTGACCAGTGCGGGGCGCATACCGTGCCGTATATTGAAAGCCGCAACATGAATGCGCGCATCGAGCACGAAGCAACAACATCCAAGATTTCAGAAGACCAACTGTTTTACTGCCGCCAGCGTGGCCTGTCCGAGGAAGACGCCGTCGGCCTGATCGTAAACGGTTTCTGCCGTGACGTTCTGAAGGAACTGCCCATGGAATTTGCCGTGGAAGCGCAAAAACTGTTGCAGATCAGCCTTGAAGGCAGCGTGGGTTAAGGGAGAGCAGAGTATGAGCCAGTTTTTGGAAATTTCCGGCCTGTGCGCGCAGATTGATGCGGATGGGCAGAAAAAGCAGATTTTGCGTGGTGTGGACCTGAGCATCCCGCCGGGTGAAGTGCATGTGATCATGGGGCCAAACGGCTCGGGCAAATCCACGCTCTCCTATGTTCTGGCCGGGCGGGAGGAGTACGAGGTAACAGCTGGTACCGCCACCTTCCACGGGCAGGACCTGCTGGCCATGGAACCGGAAGAGCGCGCTGCTGCGGGCCTGTTTCTGGCGTTCCAGTCCCCTATCGAACTGCCCGGTGTTAACAATGCCAACTTCCTGCGCACTGCGGTTAATGCCGTGCGGCGCGCACGCGGGCAGGACGAACTGGATGCCGTGGCGTTCCTGAAGATGGCGCGTGAGGCGGCCAAAGCCCTTTCCATGGCGCCGGACATGCTCAAGCGTAATGTGAATGTCGGCTTTTCAGGTGGTGAGAAAAAACGCAACGAAGTGTTGCAGATGACCCTGCTCCAGCCAACCTTTGCCATTCTGGATGAAACAGATAGCGGGCTGGACGTGGACGCCCTGCGCATTGTGGCAGAAGGGGTGAACCGCCTGCGCGCGCCCACCTTCTCGGCGCTGGTTATTACCCATCATCAGAAGCTGCTGGATTATCTGGTGCCAGACCGCATTCACGTTATGGCCCGTGGGCGGATCATCCTGTCTGGTGGGCCGGAACTGGCCCGCCAGATTGATCAGGAAGGCTACACCAAGTTTCTGGCGGAGGTGGCGTGAACGCACTCAGCAAAGATATGTCTGGCCCGTTAGCGCTCTTTGCAAACAGGCTGAACACCCTTGCCGGGGCAGAGCGGCAATCTGCCGCCGGCGCTCTGGCCAGAACAGGCCTGCCCGACCGTAAGGTAGAGGCATGGCACTACACAACCCTGCGCGCTTTGGGCAAGCAGGACTATGCCGCCCCCCCCATGCAGGTGGAGGCCAGCACGGTCCGCTCCCTGCTGGACGGGGTCTTGCAGGCCCACCCCGCCATGGCAGCCCTGCCTCGGGTGGTGTTTGTCAATGGCCGGCATGCGCCCGCCTTCAGTGCGCTGCCTGATGACGTTGATCTGTCCTTTTTTGCGGATGATCCCCAGTTTGGCCAGCAGGCCGCCCCCGACCGGGACCCGCTGGTAGCCCTGAACACCGCATTGGCGGAGGATGGTCTGGTACTGCGTGTACCCGCGGGGGTGGATGCGGGGCATGTCATGCTTATCTCCCTTGGCGTTGCAGGGGCGGACCCGCTTTCTTTCCACCCACGGCACACGGTTGTGGTGGAAAAGGAAGCCCATCTGCGGCTGATCTGCGTGCAGGCGGGGCAGGGTGCGTATTTCCATAACCCGGTTACGGATATTCAGGTCGAAGACGGCGCAACGCTGGAACACCTGACCTTGCAGACCGAAGGCGCGCAGGCTGTCAGCCTTGGCACCCTGTATGCCCATGTTGGCCAGCAGAGCGTGTATGACAGCTTTGTGCTGGGGCTTGGTGGCCAGCTTGTGCGGCACGAGGTACATGCCCGTCTGGCGGCAACCCGTGGTGTTGTGCATGTGAATGGCGCACAGCGTCTGGCCGGGCAGCAGGTGGGGGATATTACCAGCGTTATTACCCACGCGGCATCGGACTGCACATCGCGCCAGACGGTGCGTAATGTGCTGGATGGCCATGCGCGCGGTGTTTTTCAGGGCAAGGTGCTGGTCGAGCGCATCGCCCAGAAGACCGATGGCTACCAGATGAATCAGGCTCTGCTGCTCTCCCCCCAAGCGGAAATAGACGCCAAGCCTGAACTCGAAATCTATGCTGATGATGTGCGGTGCAGCCACGGTGCGACTGTTGGTGCACTGGATGATGACCAGCTTTTTTATCTGCGCAGCCGTGGCATTCCCGAGCAGGAGGCCCGCCAGATGCTGATTGATGCTTTTCTGGACGAGGCCATCGCCCTTGTGGAAGACGCAACGGCACAGACCTTCTGCCGTGCGGTTATGGCAGCGCGGTTTGCCGGTAAGGGAGAAAGCGCATGAGCACGCATACCCCCACAACCCACGCGCACGCACAGCTGGACGTGCAGGCCATTCGCCAGCAGTTCCCCATTCTGGGGGAAAAGGTGCATGACCGACCGCTGGTTTTTCTCGATAGTGCTGCTTCGGCCCAAAAGCCCAATGCGGTGATCGACAGCATGGCCAGCACCATGCGGCACCAGTATGCCAACATCCACCGTGGCCTGCACTGGATGAGCGAACGCACGACCGAGGCGTATGAAGGTGTGCGTGATCTGGTGGCCGACTTCCTCAATGCGCCCTCGCGCGAGGAAATCGTGTTTACCCGCAACAGCACCGAAGCCATCAATCTGGTGGCCCATTCCTTTGGTGCGCTGCTTAAACCCGGTCAGGCGGTTCTGATCTCCCAGATGGAGCATCACGCCAACCTTGTACCCTGGCAGATGCTCCGTGACCGGGCCGGTATTGACCTGCGCGTTGCCCCGATCACCGATGACGGTGATCTGGACATGGACGCGTACACGGCCCTGCTGGCAGATGGCAAGGTTGCCCTTGTGTCCATTACGCACATGTCCAATGTGCTGGGCACCATAACGCCAGCAAAGCAGATAGCGGACATAGCCCATGCCGCCGGTGCGCTGGTGTTGTTTGATGGCAGCCAGTCCGTTGTGCACCACAAAACGGATGTGCAGGAACTGGGGGCGGATTTTTACACCTTTACCGGCCACAAGCTGTACGGGCCTACCGGCATTGGTGTTCTGTGGGCGCGGCGTGACCTGCTGGAGCAGATGCCGCCGTTCCTTGGTGGGGGGGATATGATCTCCACCGTCACGTTTGAACGTTCCACATGGGCCAATATTCCCCACAAGTTTGAGGCAGGAACCCCGGCAATTGTGGAAACCATTGGTCTGGGCGCTGCCATAGACTGGGTGAGCAAGATCGGGTTTGACGCCATTGCCGCGCACGAGGCGGAACTGACCGCCCATGCCCTCACGCGGCTTGCGACTGTACCGGGCCTGAGCATTGTGGGGCATCCGCGTGTGCGGGGTGGGGTGGTATCCTTCACCATGGCTGATGTGCACCCGCACGATATTGCCACCCTGCTGGACCGCAACGGCATTGCCATACGGGCCGGGCACCATTGCGCCGAACCGCTGATGCGCCGTCTGGGCCTGAGTGCCACAGCCCGCGCCAGCTTTGGGATTTACACCCAGAAGGAAGAAATAGACGTGCTGGCGGATACACTGGTGCGGATACGGGACTTTTTTGTGTGAACACCACCACCGCAGAGCGTGATGCCCTGTATGACAGGCTGATTGTGGAGCGTGCCCGCGCTCCCCTTTACGCCGGTCGGCTGAGCGCGCCAGACGTGCAGGGTGATGGCCGTAACCCGCTATGCGGGGACAAAACACATCTGGATATTGCGCTTGACGGGCACCATATTCAGGACATCAGGCACAACACGCGTGGGTGCGCCATTTGTGCCGCCGCTGCGGACCTTATGGCCGAGCATGTGCGTGGGAACACCGTTGCTCAGGCACTTGCGGTGTCAGACCGTTTCAGGGCCATGCTGGTAGGCTCACCATCGCTCCCGGTGGTGGAGGCCCAGCCAGCCCCTTTGGGCGCGCTGGAGGTTTTTGCTCCATTGCAGTCCCATAAAGCAAGAATACGCTGCGCAGAACTGCCTTGGATTGCGCTGAAGGAGGCTTTTTCTCATGTCGATGGTTGAAGAAGGCGTTCAGGCGCAAACACAAGCATCTGCTCCGCCGCAGGATATGCCGGTGGAAACTGTTCTGCACGCGGAGCATGATCAGGCCGCAGGCGCTACCGCAAAGGTGGAAGGCTGGACCCCTGATGGTGATGCCGCTCCTCAGGAGGGGGAGAGTAAAGTTACAGGCCCGGCATCCGAAGATGCCGTGATCGAAGCCATAGCCACGGTGCATGACCCGGAAATCCCGGTGAATATTTACGAGCTGGGGCTGATCTACGCCATTGACCTATATGACGACGGGCGCGTGCGTATTGAAATGACATTGACTGCCCCGAACTGTCCCAGCGCACAGGAACTGCCCATTCAGGTCAAGGATGCGGTGGAAAAAGTGCCCGGCGTTAAATCAGCCGAAGTGGAAGTTGTATGGGATCCGCCATGGGATATGTCGCGTATGAGCGATGAGGCCCGGCTGGCCCTGAATATGTTCTAACGGAAAGGATGGAGTGTTATGTCCCAAACAGCGACCATTTCATCAACCAAAAGGGAACTTCCCCCTCTTATGCGGCTGACGGATACAGCCGCCACACGCCTGCGGCACCTGTACGCCACGGCGCATGCGGGTGAGTTGCTGCGTATTTCCGTTTCTACCAAAGGCTGCTCAGGCAAAGCCTATGACATGGAGTTTGTGACGCAGAGCGGGGAAGGGGACGAAGTTGTTAAAGACCACGGCCTGACCCTGCTGGTGGACCGCAAGGCCACCCTCTTCCTGATCGGTACACAGATGGATTACCGTGAAACCGATCTGGAGGAGGGGTTTGTGTTCATCAACCCTAATGAGAAAGGGCGTTGCGGCTGCGGCGAGAGCTTTCACGTTTAAAGCGGCACACGGCTTCGGTTTCGGGCGACCACAGGAACTGGTCAATGACCGAAACCGTCTCCAGCCTGTAACCGGCCTGTGCAAGCTGGCTTGCATCGTTGCTTAACGCGGCCGGGTTGCAGCTCACGTAAATCACGTAGTCTGGCTTGCCCAGAGCAATCTGGCGCATCTGCAGCTTTGCCCCCGCATGGGGCGGGTCCAGCACAACCACATCTGCCTTGCCTAAATCCTTGCCCATAATGGGTTGGCGGTTCAGATCACGGCAGACGGGGGTAACGCGGGATTTGCCAACACTTTTAAGGGCTGCCAGAGCGGGTTCATACCCTTCGTAAGCTTGGACCTGGCACCGGTCCCCCAAAGGCAGGCTCAGCGTGCCGCACCCGGCATAGAGTTCAATCAGGCTGGCGCGCTTGCCAAGGCGTGCGGGTAAGGCGTCTAGCACAGCCTGCTGGATGGCTGTTTCGCTCTGGGCAGTTGCCTGCAAAAAAGCACCGGGAGGGGGTGTAAGCTGGTGCCCGGCAATAGTCTGGTAAACAGGCGCACGCTGCACCGCAGTTTCATACGGGGTTGCAGCCTTCAGGCGCTGCCAGCTTATGCGTGGAATATCCAGTTCTTCCGCCAGCGCCGTCAGGCGTTGCCGGTCCGTGGCAATGAGCGGAGAATCGGTGCTGAGCAGAATATCCAGCCCCGAATCCAGCAGATTGATGTGCAGGTCAGCCGTTTTGTGCACAGCATTCAGGGTGCGCAGGGTGGCGCGTAATGCTGGCAGGCTGGACACAATGGCCGGGTGCAGCACTGCGCAACTGGTCATGTCTGTTACGTCCTGGCTGCCTTTGGCGTGCAGGCCAATGACAATACCCTGCTCCGTCCGGCGTACTGCCAGATCAGCCCTGCGGCGGCTGTTAGGCGGCACCTGAAAGCTGGTTATGTCCTGCGGGATGTCAAACCCGGCTTTTTCCAGTGCATGGCTTACCAGCCCGGTCTTCCACGCCAGAAGGGAGGGCTGGTCCATATACTGCAAGGTGCAGCCGCCACAGCGCTCAAACAGCGGGCAAGGCGGGGTCGTTCTATGGGGGGAGGGTGTGACAATCTCAACCAGCTGGCCGCGCCCATTAGGCTGGATGCGGATGCGGACCTGCTCACCGGGGAGCGTCCCTGCAACAAAGACGGTATGTCCGTCAGGGAGCCGTGCGGCACCATCTCCCTGAGTTGCAAGATGGGAGATGGTGACTTCCTGTATGTCGGACACTAATTTTCCTTGGGTCAGGATGCCACGTCAGAGACGTGGGCGGTATCCTGCACTGTTTCTGCTTCAAGCACACCCGGTGTGGCCGGGCGTGAAGAATTACGGCGTGGGAGCAGCATGAAGGCGGGCGTCTGGTCACCAAAGCCTGCAAATTCGCCTGCGGGTGCGGGCGGAATTTCATCACGCTGGTTGCGCCCACCTTTATGGGGCTGGGGCTTATTGGCAACAGGCTGAGCGGCCTGCTGCTGGGCAGGGCGCTGCTGTTCACGCTCACGGTTGGATTCACGGTCGCGCTCGCGGGTTGCTTCACGCGTGCGGTTGGGTTCACGCTCCCGCTGTGGGGCTGGTTTGTCCTTGCGGTTTTGTCCGCCACGGGACTGGCTGCCGCCGCGTGGGCGTTTTTCTTCCGACCATTCCAGTTGCTGCACGCCTTCTATGGAAAGGCGGGGAATGGGCTTGCCGGTCAGTTGTTCAATGGCTTCGGCCAGCGTCTTGTCATACGGCGAGGCAATGCTGAAGGCATGCCCTTCGCGCCCGGCGCGGCCAGTGCGGCCAATGCGGTGGACGTAGTCTTCCGCATGGAACGGCAGATCAAAGTTGAACACATGGGACAGGCCGCCAATATCAATGCCACGGGCGGCTACGTCCGAGCAGACCAGTACCTTGAGTTCGTTGTTCTTGAATTTTTCCAGAGTGGAAAAACGCACGGACTGGGGCAGGTCCCCGTGCAGGGCACCCACTGAAAAGCCGTGCTTGGTCAAGGATTTGGTGAGAACATCCACATCGCGCTTGCGGTTGCAGAACACAATGGCGTTCTGAAGTTCCGGGTCCTTGAGCAGCAGACGCAGTGTTTCGCGCTTGCTGAATTCATCAACAATGACCAGCCCGGTTGTAATGGTTGTTGCCACGGAAGACTGGCGTGCAACCGTGATTTCCTTGGGGGAATGCAGGAACGCATCCGCCAGTTTGCGAATGGGCGGCGCCATTGTTGCCGAGAAGAACAGCGTCTGGCGGGAAGGGGGCAGCAGGCTGACAATTTTTTCAATGTCAGGAATGAACCCCATATCCAGCATCCGGTCTGCTTCATCAATGACCAGAATTTTGGTGTGGTTCAGCAGCAGGCCGCCGCGTTCAAACAGGTCGAGCAGACGGCCGGGGGTTGCTATCAGCACGTCCACGCCGCGGTTGAGCACTTCCTTCTGGTCAGCCATGCTCTCACCACCAATCAGCAGGGCATGGTTGAGCTTGAGGTGCTTGCCGTATTCCACAAAGTTTTCCGCGACCTGCAAGGCCAGCTCACGCGTGGGCTCCAGAATGAGCGAACGCGGCATGCGGGCACGAGCGCGGGAGTCGCTCAGGATTTCCAGCATGGGCAGCGTAAAGGATGCTGTTTTGCCGGTGCCGGTCTGGGCAACGCCCAGCACGTCGCGTGCCATGAGCACGGCGGGAATGGCCTGTGCCTGAATGGGGGTGGGGTGCTTGTACCCCATCTCATCAATGGCCTGCAGAATGGGCTTGGAAAGCTCAAGGTCGGCAAAGGTTAGCGTTGCTTCTTCCGCAACGGGTTCCGCAGTTGCTGGTGTGGCAGGCTCAACCGGGGCGGGAGCAGCTTCTGGCGCAGGGGCAACCGGCACCTGCAATTCCACGGCAACGGGGGCTTCCGCCTTTGTTGCAGGGGCGGATTTGGTGGCCGTGGCCGCCTTTGTGCGCCGTCTGGCCGGAGCGCGTGGTTTTTTGGGAGCCTCTTCGGCTGCGGCGTCTGTGGTTGCGCCTTCATTTGCAACTGCGTCCGCTACAGGCTCGGCAGCCGATTCGGCTTTTGCTGTACGGCGGCGGGGTGCGCGCTTTTTGGGAGCGGGTTTTTCCTCAGCGGGAGCATCGGCATCGGCTGCGGGAGAGGTGTTTTCCACCTCGGTATCCTGCACATCCAATGCGGTTGAACTGGCGGAAACCGCCGCCTTTTTCCGGCTGCGAGTTGTCGTCTTGCGGGGGCGGGCGGTTGTTTTGGCTGTCAATATGCTCTCGGAACTTAGGTCTGTCGTTGCTCAGCTTGCTGGTGGCTTTGTGCATGTCCGGCAAAGACCGTTTGCCAGTTATTCCATGGTATTACAAAGCCACTCAGGCGCTAGTTCCGATAAAGGTCTTTGGGCTTAAAATCAAGTTTTTGGCTGGGATACTTGCTATCTTCACACAAAAGGATGGCCAAGGCTGGCTGCTAGCACGGTAATGATTCCCAGAGCCACAATAACCAGCACCTGCTTGCGTACCGAGTCGAAACCCGATGCCTGTGGGCGGATGGCCCGGCGCAGCTTCTGGTAGGTGCCCATATACATCCGTACAAACAGTGCCGCCATGATCAGGCCCAGCAGTTGCATGACGTTGGTTGTCCACGGTGCGTTGGCAAACCCGCCTTCGTGCAGCACCAGCAGCCAGCCGGTGATCAGCGTTGTGGGAATGGCGTGTGTCAGCCCCTTAAAAAAACGGGCCATGGTCTGCAGGTGCACGGAGTTGCGCTGTGTCTGGTCCAGAAGGCTCAGGCTGGGGCGCAGCACAACAGCCGCATAAGCGCCACCACCAATCCACATGATGATGCTGATGAGGTGGAGAGCGAGAACAAGGCTCCAGAGGATGGAATGTGGCATGGTGTCTCCGTGTTGGCACGGTTGGGGGTAGGGATGGGCGCGAAGGCTGTTAGGCGCAGCATCATGCCCGGTGCGTATCTGCCTGCCTGATTGCCAAGGGGACGGGGCGGGTGCAAGGGGCTATTATGCTTGACAGTAGTCACACACCCTGTGCGGAGCCAAGCATGCAACCTGCTTATCCTTCTTCCCTCAGCCTTTATACCCCTTTGCAAATGGGGGAGGTGGACCGGCAGAGTGCAGCCCATGTGCCTGTTGCTACGCTTATGGATAACGCAGGCCGGGCCGTTGCGCGCGCCATCCGCCGGTACGAGCGGCCTGCGCGCGTGCTCGTGTTGTGCGGGCCGGGGAATAATGGGGGGGATGGGTACGTAGCCGCCCGGTATCTGGCAGGTATGGGCTGGCCGGTTGCCGTGGCGGAACTGGCTCCCCCTCGGGCGGATACGGATGCAGGGCGCGCCAGTGTCGCCTATGAAGGACCGCGTGTTCCTTTTGCTCCGGCGGAAGCCGCGCGGGCTGAATTGGTGGTGGATGCCGTATTTGGTGCGGGGCTTAGCCGCGATGTGGGTGGCCTAGTGGCCGAAACACTGGCCGCAGCCCGTCGGATTGTGGCGGTGGACACGCCCTCAGGGGTGGACGGAGCCACAGGGCAGGTGCGCGGTTATGCGCCGCAGGCTGCCATGACTGTTACGTTCTGCCGGTTCAAACCCGGTCATCTGCTTTACCCGGCACGGGGGCTGCTTGGGCGTCTGATTCTGGCGGATATTGGTGTGCCCGACTCTGTGCTGGCGGCCGTGCCAGCCAACACGTGGCACAACAGCCCCGGATTGTGGGCGCTGCCCGTGCTGGGTGGGGAGAGCAACAAATACACGCGAGGCGTGGTGAGCATTTGTGCCGGGCAATCCATGCCCGGTGCCGCGCGGCTATGTGCCTCTGGTGCGCGCTCCGTGGGGGCGGGGCTTGTGCGCGTGGCGGCTGGGGCTGGGGCTCCGGCATACCGTCTGGGGCAGCCGGGCCTGATTGTGGATGATGCCCCGTTGGCACAATTGCTGGAGGACAAGCGTAGGCATGTATGGGTCTGCGGTCCGGGGTTGGCAGAGGTAGAGGTGGAGGCAGCCCTGCCCATGCTGCTGGACTCGGGGCGGAGTGTGCTGGCCGATGCTGGCGCACTAAGTGCCTGCGCCGGGCAGCCGGAAAAACTGCGTGGTGTTTCCGTGATTACTCCCCATACGGGTGAATTTGCACGGGTGTTCGGCCCTGTGGGGGATAATCCGCCCGAGCAGGTGCGGGAGGCCGCCCGGCAGATTAATGCTGTGGTTGTGCTCAAGGGGGCTTCCACCATGATCGCCGCCCCCGATGGACGGCTGGCAATTAACACGCATGCCACCGCAGCATTGGGTACGGCAGGGTCTGGGGATACGCTCTCGGGCGTGATTGCGGCCTTGCTGGCGGCAGGTATGCCTGCGTGGCAGGCAGCGTGTGCGGGCGTCTGGCTCCATGGGGAGGCCGGTTTGCAGGCCGGTCCGTGGCCTGTGGCGGAGGATCTGGACCGCTATCTGGGGCTTGCCCGGCAGAAGGCGGAGCAGGCGCAGGGGCACTAGCATGTGCAAAATCCGTTTCGGTGTCTTGCCGTGCCCGGCACTTTGAGCTAAGTCCACGCATCTTGCCGACGGTGAGTATATTGAGTGTGCGCGGGCGTGGTGGAATTGGTAGACACGCCAGATTTAGGTTCTGGTGACGCAAGTTGTGGGGGTTCAAGTCCCTCCGCCCGTACCAATAAATTTTCATGCTCCCGTCCGCAGTCCGCCGCCGCCTTTTGGCGTTAGTGCAGCGGGTGACTGATTTTTTGTACCGAGAGGAAGGCCTGGCCGATGCAGGTTACCGAGACCCTTTCTGAAGGGCTGAAGCGTGGTTTCACAGTTACAGTTCCGGCCGCGGAACTTGAGGCTAAGCGTGATGCGCGCCTTAAGGAAGTTGCTGGCAATCTGAACCTGCCGGGCTTCCGTCCGGGCAAGGTGCCTGTCTCTCTGGCACGCCAGCGTTATGGCGATGCCATCTGGGGCGAAGTGCTTGAACAGGCCGTGAGCGATGCCATTCGCACCGTGTTTGAAGAGCGTGGCCTGCGCCCCGCTGGCCAGCCCAAGGTTGATCTGGTTTCCGGTCAGGAAGACAAGGGCGCGGATCTGGAATTCAAGGTGGAAAGCGAAATCCTGCCAGAAATTGCTGTGCCGGACCTTTCCGACCTCGCGCTGACCCGCCTGAAAACCCCGGTTTCTGACGAAGCGATCAACAAGGTGCTCGAAGATATTGCCAAGCGTGGCCGTACCTTTGAAGTGATCGAGGAAGTGCGTCCCGCAGGCAAGGGCGATGTTGTCGCCATTGACTTTGTTGGCAAGCAGGACGGCGTTGCCTTTGATGGCGGTACCGCTCAGGACGTGAATGTTGAGATCGGTGGCGAAGGCTTTATTCCGGGCTTTGCCGAGCAGATCGAAGGCATGAAGCCGGGTGAAGAAAAAGTCATTACCGTGACTTTCCCCGCTGATTACGGCGCAGAAGAGCTGGCTGGCAAGGAAGCAACCTTTGACATCAAGGTGAACCAGCTCAAAAAAGCTGTGGACGCCCCGGTGGACGAAGAGCTGGCCAAGAACATGGGCTTTGAAAGCCTTGAACAGCTCAAGGATCTGGTGCGCAAGCAGATCGAAGGCGAATACGACCAGATGTCCCGCCTGCGTATCAAGCGTGACCTGCTCGACATCCTTTCCAGCAAGGCAGATTTTGCTGCCCCTGAAGGTATGGTGGAAGCCGAGTTCCAGCAGATCTGGAATCGGGTGGAAGCCGACCGCAAGGCTGGTCAGCTTGATGACGAAGATAAAGACAAGGACGAAGACACCCTTCGCGCTGACTACCGCAAAATTGCGGAACGTCGCGTGCGGCTGGGTCTGCTCCTTGCTGAAATCGGCCGCAAGAACGGTATTTCCGTCAGTGCGGAAGAACTTGGGCGGGCTGTGCGGGCAGAAGCCATGCGCTACTCCGGTCAGGAAAAAGAGGTCTTTGAATTCTTCCAGAAGAATCCGCAGGCCGCTGAATCCCTGCGCGGACCGATTTTTGAAAACAAGGTTGTCGATTACCTGATTGAGCTCGCCAAGGTCACGGACAAGGACGTGAGTCTGGAAGAACTATCAGATATTCCCCCAGCTAATATCTGATAAAACGGCTCTGTCCCGCCAGTGTGAACTGGCGGGACATTCTTTTTGGGGCTGTTTTTCGTTTCTGGGGTGGCATATTGCCACTTTATCTCTATCTTGAATCAGTGTGCCTGACCCTGGTTCTGTCCATGGCAGAGGCAGGGAGGGGCGTTTAAGTTTTTTGTACGGGAATGAGTGGTATGAGGGATCGTGATCCCGTTGAGATCTTCAGCAATGCACTGGTGCCGATGGTGGTCGAACAGACCTCTCGCGGTGAACGGGCTTTTGATATCTATTCCCGCCTTTTGCAGGAACGGATCATCTTCCTGACCGGGCCTGTCTATGATCAGGTTGCTTCGCTTATTTCCGCGCAGCTTCTGTATCTGGAAAGTGTGAACCCGACCAAGGAAATCTCCTTTTACATCAACAGCCCCGGTGGTGTTGTGTCGGCCGGTCTGGCTATTTATGACACCATGCAATACATCCGCAGCCCCGTAAGCACGGTGTGCATCGGTCAGGCGGCCTCCATGGGCTCCCTGCTGCTGGCTGGCGGTGAAAAAGGGCGCAGGTTTGCGCTGCCTAACGCGCGCGTCATGGTGCATCAGCCCTCTGGCGGTGCACAGGGGCAGGCGAGCGATATTGAAATTCAGGCCAAGGAAATTCTGATTATCCGGCAGCGCCTGAACGAAATCTACCGTGAACATACTGGCCGCACGCTGGAAGAAATCGAGCAGAAGCTTGAGCGTGATAGCTACATGTCCGCAGCCGAAGCCCAGTCTTTTGGTATTGTGGATGAAGTGATCAGCCACCACAAAGCGGCCGAAGCAGGTAAAAAGGATAAAGGTCATCCTTAATCTGGCATACTTTAAGCCTCCTGTTACAATAAGGGGGTCGTCTGTTCCTGGGCATGCAGAAAAGGCTCAGGGCTTGGCTCCGGGGTCCGTGGAGTCCGGAGTGATCGGGGGAGTGGGCTGATGAGTACAAAGTCCGGAGAGTCCAAGAACACGCTGTATTGCTCGTTCTGTGGCAAATCACAGCATGAAGTGCGCAAGCTTATTGCTGGCCCCACCGTGTTTATCTGCGATGAATGCGTTGAACTCTGCATGGATATCATCCGTGAAGAGAACAAGACCTTGCAGGTCAAGTCGCGCGAGGGTGTTCCTACCCCCAAGGAAATCTGCAAGGTTCTGGATGACTACGTTATTGGTCAGATGCAGGCCAAAAAGGTGCTCTCCGTAGCGGTGCATAACCACTACAAGCGCCTGTCGCAGGTGACCAAGGCAGGCGATGTGGAAATTGCCAAGTCCAATATCCTGCTCATCGGGCCTACGGGTTCGGGTAAAACACTGCTGGCCCAGACTCTGGCGCGTATTCTGGACGTGCCCTTTACAATGGCTGATGCCACAACCCTGACAGAAGCCGGGTATGTGGGGGAAGATGTCGAGAACATCATCCTCAAGCTGTTGCAGGCATCCGATTACAATGTCGAACGCGCCCAGCGCGGGATTGTCTATATTGACGAAATCGACAAGATTTCCAAAAAATCGGACAACCCCTCCATCACGCGTGACGTGAGTGGGGAAGGCGTGCAGCAGGCTCTGCTCAAGCTGATGGAAGGCACTGTTGCCTCTGTTCCCCCGCAGGGTGGTCGCAAGCATCCGCAGCAGGAATTCCTGCAGGTGGATACGACCAACATGCTCTTTATCTGCGGTGGGGCTTTTGCCGGGCTGGACAAGATTATCTCTGCACGTGGCAAGGGCACGGGCATTGGCTTTGGGGCTGATGTACGTTCGCTCGATGACCGCCGGATGGGGGAAATCCTGCACGACGTTGAGCCTGAAGATCTGATGAAGTTTGGCCTTATCCCCGAATTTATCGGGCGTCTGCCTGTTCTGGCAACGCTGGGTGATCTGGACGAGGCCGCACTGATCAAGATTCTGACCGAGCCTAAAAACGCTTTGGTCAAGCAGTACCAGCGCCTCTTCCAGATGGAAGATGTCCAGTTGTCCTTTACGGATGATGCGCTCAAGGCCATTGCGGACCGGGCCATTGTTCGCAAAACCGGGGCCCGTGGGTTGCGTTCCATTCTGGAGAGCATCCTCATGGCGACCATGTTTGACCTGCCGGGGCTTGATACGGTCGAGGAGGTGGTTGTCAACCGCGAGGTGGCGGATGGCAAGGCCAGCCCGGTCTATGTTTACGGCAAGAAGAAAGACGTGCCAGCAGAGCAATCCGCCTGAGGCAGGTTAGAGTTTTAGCGTAAGCAGCACGAGCGGGTCACCTGTTCGTGCTGTTCTTGCCTCTGCCCTATTGTTCCGGGTTGTGGGCATAACAACATAAGAGAAACACGGGGGTATTCCCTTTTGGGGGTACCTTCTTCAGTGCAGGGGTATGCCGCTTGGCGGGTGCCCGGCACCGATCGTCCTTATCGGGAGGTCATGACGATGGCTGATAACGAAAAACCGGCACCACGGCGTAGGCGCAAGAGCGATCAGGCAGTTTCGGCCGTGCCCGAACAGTCTGTTCCTGCGGTTGATGCAACTGTCGTGGAAGCCCATACCAAGAATACCCACGTGGCTGTTCTGCCGCTGCGCGATATTGTGGTTTTCCCTCACATGATTGTTCCGCTGTTTGTCGGGCGGGAAAAATCTGTAAGGGCTCTGGACTCGGTTACAAAAGACGACCGGCACATTCTGCTGGTAGCCCAGAAAGACGCGGCACAGGACGACCCCACGCCTGACGATATTTATCGGGTTGGCACGCTGTCCACCATTCTGCAGTTGCTCAAGCTGCCCGATGGTACGGTTAAGGTGCTGGTTGAAGGGGTTCGCCGTGTGCGCGTTAAGGCGCTGCATGAGGTAAATGGCCACTTCGAAGCCGATATTGAGGAAATGCCAGCCGAGGCGGCTATTGGGCCGGAAGCCGAGGCTCTGGGCCGCTCCATCGTGTCGCAGTTTGAGCAGTATATGAAGCTCAACAAGAAAATTGCGTCCGAGGTTCTGGTCTCGCTTAACCAGATCAATGATCTGTCCAAGCTTGCAGATACGGTGACGAGTCACCTCTCGCTCAAGATTTCCGAAAAACAGGAAATTCTGGAGGCCCCCACCGTACAGGGGCAGCTGGAAAAGGTTTTCGGCCACATTGAAGCAGAAATAGATGTGCTTCAGGTGGAAAAGAAAATCCGCAACCGTGTCAAACGCCAGATGGAAAAGACACAGCGCGAGTACTATCTGAACGAGCAGCTCAAGGCCATTCAGAAAGAACTCGGCGAAGGTGAGGACGGCAAGGACGAAACGGCCGAAATTGAAGAGCGGATCGCCAAGACCAAGCTCTCCAAGGAAGCGCGCGAAAAAGCTCTGAGCGAGCTGAAGAAGCTGCGCGGCATGAGCATGATGTCCGCCGAGTCCGGGGTTGTGCGGAACTACCTCGACTGGATTTTGAGCATTCCGTGGAAAAAGCGGACCAAAGTGCGTCATGATCTGGTTGAAGCAGAGGAAGTTCTGGACGCCGATCATTACGGGCTGGAAAAAGTCAAGGAACGCATTCTGGAGTATCTGGCGGTTCAGAGCCGCTCGCAAAAGCTCAAGGGGCCGATTCTGTGCCTTGTCGGGCCTCCGGGTGTGGGCAAGACCTCCCTCGCGCGTTCCATCGCCAAGGCGACGGGGCGGCATTATGTGCGCATGTCTCTGGGTGGCGTGCGGGATGAGGCCGAAATTCGTGGGCACCGCCGCACCTATATCGGCTCCATGCCCGGCAAGATCATTCAGGGCATGAAAAAGGCGAAGGTATCCAACCCGCTCTTCCTGCTTGATGAAATTGACAAGCTGGGGTCCGACTGGCGGGGAGACCCGGCTTCGGCTCTGCTGGAAGTGTTGGACCCTGAACAGAACGGCACGTTTGCTGACCATTATCTGGAGGTCGATTACGACCTGTCCGATGTCATGTTTGTGACAACGGCCAACAGTCTGGATATGCCCCAGCCGCTGCTGGACCGCATGGAGGTCATTCGCCTCTCCGGTTACACGGAGGATGAAAAGGTCGAGATCGCCAAGCGTCACCTTATTAACAAGCAGATCGAGGCGCATAACCTCAAGCCGGGTGAATGGTCGATCAATGAGGACGCTCTGCGTGACGTTATCCGGTATTACACGCGTGAGGCCGGTGTGCGTAACCTTGAGCGTGAGCTGGCCAAGCTTGCCCGTAAGGCGGTGAAGGAGATTGTGACCGGTAAGGCCAAAAAGGTCGCGGTTACGGCGCGTAATCTGGAAAAATACGCAGGCGTGCAGCGCTTCCGCTACGGTGAGACCGAAGCGGAGGACATGGTCGGTGTTGTAACCGGGCTGGCCTGGACCGAAGTGGGCGGGGAAATCCTGACCATTGAGAGCGTTATGGTGCCGGGCAAAGGTGGCATTGTTGAAACCGGCAAGCTGGGCGACGTCATGAAGGAGAGCATCTCTGCTGCGTTCTCTTTTGTGCGGAGTCGGGCGGCCAGTTTTGGAATCGTGCCAACGATCTTCGACAAGCGCAGCTTCCATGTGCATGTGCCTGAAGGTGCGACTCCTAAGGACGGTCCTTCCGCAGGGGTTGCCATGGTGACATCTCTGGTAAGTGTTCTGACCGGTATTCCCGTCCGTCGTGACGTTGCCATGACGGGTGAAATAACGCTCAGGGGGCGTGTTCTGGCGATTGGGGGGCTGAAGGAAAAGCTTCTGGCGGCTGTTCGTTCAGGTATTCGCACGGTGTTTATTCCGCAGGAAAACGAGAAGGATCTGGCGGAAATTCCTGACAGCGTGAAGAAGAATCTGGAAATTGTACCCGTTTCGCATGTGGACGAAGTTTTGGCCCGTGCACTGGTCAGCCAGCCTCAGCCGATTCACTGGGAAGAGGTGCCCGAAACAGTGCCCGCCAACGGTGCACAGGCAGTTGCTTCGGTGCTGCCGCATTAACCAAAATGCATGAGAAGCCCGAAGTTTGCGTTTGCTTGGTTGACGTAGGAAAAAACGGCTTCATAGTGCGTTCAGGCAGCGGAGAGGCGGACGAAACCCGCCCGCCGCTCCTATGAATTGAAAGAAAGTGAAAGGCGTAAGATGGAGAAGCCGCTTAACAAGCAGGAGCTCGTCTCAGCAGTAGCAGAGGCCGTTGACCTGCCGAAGGCTAAGGCCGGAGAAGTGGTCGACGCCGTATTCGGTGCGATTGAAAAAGCTCTGTCCACAAAGCAGGAAGTACGTCTGGTGGGCTTTGGCACGTTTGTGACCGCAACCCGCAAGGCTGCCAAAGGCCGTAACCCCCGTACCGGCGAGGAAATTGATATTCCGGCTTCTACCTCTGTCCGCTTCAAGCCGGGCAAGGCACTGAAGGACGCCGTTAGCAAATAATCCTCCTTCGGATTTTATTTCAGACCGGCCGGCAATTTCTTTGAAAAAAGGGGTTGCCGGCCGTTTTGTTTTATGACACATAGGGCGCGGGCGATTAGCTTAGCGGTAGAGCATCTCGTTTACACCGAGAGGGTCGGCGGTTCGATCCCGTCATCGCCCACCATTCCCAACATTGTGTGTTGTGGAGCAGAATAATTTATTCTGCTAATGGCTTCCTCCTCCGGGCAGGGAGCCTTTTTTTTCGCCAATCCATTTTATTCACAACAAAGTGGCCGCGACCATACGCGTTCGTGCATGGCCGTCTGCATTTTGCGGGTCTAGGGTGACTGCATCAAACGGCTTATTACAAGCCTTTCATGCGTGCGGGAATTTTCCATGCAGTCTGTTCTAGGCGATTATGCCCCGGTTCTGATTTTTGGTTGCGTATCGGTTGTTATCGCGGCCGCAATGCTCGGTATGGCTCTGTTGAGCGGGCACCAAAAACCATATCCTGAGAAGCTCACGGCGTATGAGTGCGGGTTTGGCCCTTTTGATGATGCCCGGCGCCGCTTTGACGTGCGGTTTTACCTAGTGGCCATTCTGTTCATTATTTTCGATCTGGAGGTCGCGTTTCTGTTCCCCTGGGCTATCAGCCTGGGGCGGATCGGGCTGTTCGGCTTTTTGTCCATGCTTGGCTTTTTGGCCGTGCTGGGGATCGGCTTTTTGTATGAATGGCGCAAAGGCGCGCTGGACTGGGATTGAGAGAGGACGCCAGCATGACCACACATCACGACGAAAACGCCATTATGTGGAACAGGGAGGCTCTGCCGCCGGGGCCTGAGCAGGATGCGGTGGTGCGTGGCATTACCGGTGTTCTGGCTGAAAAGGGCTTTGTGGTTGCAAGCCTGGATAAGCTGGTTAACTGGGGGCGCACGGGTAGTCTGTGGCCCATGTCCTTCGGGCTTGCATGCTGCGCGGTGGAGATGATCCACGCGTATATGCCGCGTTATGACCTGGACCGTATGGGTATTATTCCACGCGGGTCGCCCCGTCAGTCTGATGTGATGATTGTGGCAGGCACACTCACCAACAAGATGGCCCCGGTATTGCGCCGCCTGTACGAGCAGATGGCCGAGCCGCGCTGGGTTATTTCCATGGGGTCATGCGCCAATGGTGGGGGGTATTACCATTACTCCTACTCCGTTGTGCGTGGGTGTGACCGCATTGTTCCCGTGGATGTGTATGTGCCGGGCTGCCCGCCAACGGCCGAAGCGCTCATTTACGGCATTATGCTGCTCCAGAAAAAAATTCGGCGGACAGGGACAATTCTCCGTGGCTGATATTTCAGTAAATCCAAGGCAGGCCCGGCTGGAAGGGCAGTTGTCCTCTCTGGCATTTACGTTCCTTGCCTCCCAGCCCCATGTGTCTTACGCGGCGGTGGAAAAGGGGGAACTGGTGGTGCACACAACGCGTGAGCATCTGGTGCCGTTTCTTACCCTTTTGCGTGATGACCCGCGTTACAGGTTCGAACAGTTGATGGACCTGTGCGGTGTGGATTTTCCTGCGCGTGCCCAGCGGTTCGAGGTGGTCTATAACCTGCTGTCGGTTACCTATAACCGCCGGATCAGGGTTGTGGTCTGCACGGATGAATACGCGGCAGTGCCATCGGTGCATCATCTCTGGCCATGTGCGACATGGTGGGAGCGTGAGTGCTATGACCTGTTTGGCGTGCTGTTTTCCGGCCAGCCCGACCTGCGCCGTATTCTGACCGATAACGGGTTTGAGGGGCATCCGCTTCGCAAAGACTTCCCGCTGACCGGGTATGAAGAGGTCCGTTATGACGCGGAGCGCAGGCAGGTTGTTAAAGAGCCTGTTTCGTTAACGCAGGATTTCCGTGATTTCGATTTTGTTTCTCCGTGGGAAGGTATGCTGACCTTACCGGGAGATGAAAAAGCGCACGAAGTCCGGCAGGGTATGAAGAGGTCCTCCTGATGACAAAACAGGATAACACCGAATCTCTCACGTTTGCGCAGACGATCCTGCGCGAAGATATTCCCCAAAGCCTTTTGCCAGATGAAAAAGCTTTGGAAATTGAGAAGAAGGTTGTCGAAATTGACTCCCACGCTCTCAATTTTGGTCCCCAGCATCCGTCTGCGCATGGTGTGTTGCGTCTGGTGCTGGAAATGGAAGGGGAGCTTGTTGCCCGTGCCGTGCCGCATATCGGCCTTTTGCACCGTGGCACGGAAAAGCTGATTGAATACAAGACGTATCAAAAAGCCCTGCCGTATTTTGACCGTCTGGATTACGTCTCCCCCATGTGCGAGGAGCAGGCATTTGCTCTGGCCACGGAAAAACTGCTGGGTATTGATATTCCAGAACGCGCCAAGTGGTTGCGCGTCATGTTTGCGGAAATTACCCGTATTTTAAATCATATTCTCAATCTGACCGCTATGGGGCTGGATTGCGGTGCGGTAACCCCGGCTTTGTGGGGGTATGAAGAGCGCGAGAAACTTCTGGAGTTTTACGAAGCCGCATCTGGTGCGCGCTTCCATGCCAATTACTTCCGTCCCGGTGGTGTTGCGCGGGATATTCCGGCAAGTCTGGAAGACCGGATTGGGGTGTGGGCCAAGGAATTTCCCGCCTGGATTGATGAGCTGGAAGGCCTGCTGACCGAAAACCGGATATGGAAACAGCGCACGGTTGGTATTGGCGTTTTTACAACCGAGCAGGCTCTGGCCTGGGGGTTTAGTGGTCCGTGCCTGCGTGCATCTGGCGTGCCGTGGGACCTCAGGCGCAACCAGCCTTATGATAACTACCATAAGGTGGATTTTAATGTGCCCGTGACCCGGCAGGGTGATTCGTACGACCGCTATCTGGTGCGCGTTGCCGAGATGCGTGAAAGCGTCAAGATTATCGAGCAATGCCTGAGCCAGATGCAGCCGGGTGACATTAAAATACAGGACCCCAAGTTCAGCCCGCCCCCCAGAGCGGACATGAAGCGCTCCATGGAAGCCCTGATCCATCACTTCAAGCTGTTTAGCGAAGGCTACCATGTGCCTGCGGGCTCCACCTACACGGCGGTGGAAAGCCCCAAAGGGGAATTTGGGGTCTATCTGGTGGCTGATGGCAGCAACCGGCCGTATCGGTGCAAAATCCGGCCAACGGGTTTTGCGCATCTGCAGGCCATAGATGAACTCTCACGCCGCGGTATGCTGGCTGACATGGTGGCCATTATCGGGTCGCTTGATCTTGTGTTTGGGGAAGTTGATCGATGAGCACAGCCTGGACACCGGCAGAACAGCCGGACAGCTTTGTATTCGATTCCGCATCGGAGGCGGAAATTGCTGGTGTTCTCAGCAAGTATCCGGAGGAGCGCAAGGCAAGCGCTGTTATGCCCCTGCTCTATATTGCGCAGCGGCAGATGGGGCGGGTAACCGGGAGTGCCTGGGTGCCCGTGGTGGCCATGGATGTTATTGCCCAGCGTCTGGGTATGGCGGCCATGCGGGTTTACGAAGTGGCGTCTTTTTACACCATGTTCAACACGCGCCCCATCGGGCGTTACCATTTGCAGGTCTGCACCACCACACCGTGCTGGCTGCGTGGCTCTGATGATGTGGTGGAAGCCTGCCAGAAAGCGACAGGTATCCAGCATTTTGGAGAAACCAGTGCAGATGGCCTGTTTACCATGACAGAAGTGGAATGCCTTGGTGCCTGCGCCAACGCGCCAATTCTGCAGGTTGATGATGATTTTTATGAAGATATGAACGCCGAACGCACGGCGCAGGTCATAGCCGAGTTGCGGGCCGGACGCAGGCCCACGCCCGGTCCCATGATCGACCGTAATGTTTCGGCCCCCGAGGGTGGGCGCAAAACGTTGCTATCATCCTCCACGGCGGATCAGGAATAGGAGAGACGGCCATGCTGGCTGACAAGGACCGGATCTTCACCAATCTTTACGGGCAGAATGACTGGCGGCTGGAGGCAGCCCGCAAGCGGGGTGACTGGGCTAACACGGCAGATATTCTTGCTAAAGGCCGGGACGCCATTATTGCGGAAATGAAGGCCTCTGGCCTGCGTGGCCGCGGTGGGGCGGGTTTTCCCACCGGGTTAAAATGGTCTTTCATGCCCAAACAGTCCGATGGGCGGCCGCATTATCTGGTTATTAATGGAGATGAATCCGAACCCGGCACCTGCAAGGACCGGGAGGTTATGCGCCATGAACCGCATAAGCTGATAGAAAGTGCTCTGATCGCATCTTTTGCGATGGGGGCGCATGCGTCCTACATTTACATCCGTGGGGAGTTCTGCCGTGAGGCCGAGCGCCTGCAGGCTGCTATTGATGAAGCCTATGCCGCAGGGCTGCTTGGTAAAAATGCGGCAGGCAGCGGCTGGGATTTTGATTTCCGTATCCACAGAGGGGCAGGTGCCTATATCTGTGGTGAAGAAACCGCCTTGCTGGAAAGTCTGGAAGGCAAAAAAGGCCAGCCCCGCATGAAGCCGCCATTCCCCGCCGGGGTAGGGCTTTATGGTTGCCCGACCACAGTCAATAATGTGGAAAGTATTGCGGTTACGTCCACCATAATGCGGCGTGGGGCAGCCTGGTTTGCCGGGCTTGGGCGCCCGAATAACGCGGGTTCCAAGCTCATGGCTATTTCCGGCCACGTGAATACACCTTGTGTGTTTGAGGAAGAGCTGGGTGTGCCGCTCAAGGACATCATAGAGAAGCACGGCGGCGGTGTGCGTGGGGGGTGGGATAACCTTCTGGCGGTTATTCCCGGTGGCTGTTCTGTGCCGCTGCTGCCTAAATCGGTCTGTGAAACCGTTCTGATGGATTACGACAGTCTGCGTGCCGAGCGTTCCGGCCTTGGTACGGCCTGCATGATTGTTATGGACAAATCGACCGACATTATAAAAGCCATTGCAAGGTTCTCAAAGTTTTTCAAGCACGAGAGTTGTGGCCAGTGCACCCCCTGCCGCGAAGGCACGGGCTGGATGATGCGCATGATGGACCGGATGGTGCAGGGGCGTGCGGATATTGAAGAAATTGATCTGCTTGAACAGGTCACACGGCAGGTTGAAGGGCATACGATCTGTGCGCTCGGCGATGCAGCAGCATGGCCCATACAGGGGCTGATCCGGCATTTTCGCCCGGAAATGGAAGAACGGATCCGCCAGTACAAAGCCGCATATGGCAGTACCGGGCTGGTGCAGGTTCCCGCCGGTGGCGTTCCGGCAGCAGTGGAGTAACGGCAATGGTCAGGGTAATTGTTGATGGTACGCCAGTAGATGTACCTCCCGGTTCCAGCGCGTTGCAGGCATGTGAGGCCGCAGGCAAGGAAATCCCGCGGTTCTGTTACCACGAGCGCCTGTCTGTTGCGGGTAACTGCCGTATGTGTCTGGTGGAAGTGGCGCGAGCGCCCAAACCTGTTGCGTCCTGCGGGTTCCCCGTTGCGGACGGCATGCAGATTTTTACGGACACCGAAGTGGTGCGTCGTGCCCGCCGGGCCGTTATGGAATTTCTGCTGATCAACCACCCGCTTGACTGCCCGATCTGTGATCAGGGTGGGGAGTGTGATCTACAGGATCAGGCTTACGGTTATGGCTCTGGTGTTTCGCGTTATAAGGAAGACAAGCGCGCCGTAACGGACAAGGATCTGGGGCCGCTGGTTAAAACGGTTATGACCCGTTGCATCCAGTGCACACGGTGTGTGCGTTTTAGCACCGAAGTGGCCGGCACCCCCGAACTGGGTCTGGTCTCACGCGGGGAAAATGCCGAAATCACCACATATGTGGAAAAAGCCCTGACCTCCGAACTCTCGGGTAACCTGATTGATGTCTGCCCGGTTGGGGCGCTTACAGCCAAGCCTTCGGCTTTTCATGCCCGCTCATGGGAATACAAGAAGACTGACAGTATTGATGTCATGGATGCGCTGGGCACCAATATTCAGGTGCAGGCCCGTGGCGGAGAAGTCATGCGGATTGTCCCGCGTGTGAATGATGATGTGAACGAAGAATGGCTGTCTGATAAAGGCCGTTTTTCCATTGATGGTCTCAAGCGCAAACGGCTGGACAGGCCTTGGGTGCGGGTTCATGGGAAAATTTCTTCTGTTTCATGGAAAGATGCACTCATAGCCCTTGCGCGCCGGTTTGATGGCGTTCCGGGCGACAGGATCGGCGCCATAGCTGGTGATCTGTGTGATGCGGAAAGCCTGTGTGCCATAAAAGACCTTTTGCAGAGTCTTGGCTCTTCCAATCTGGATTGCAGGCAGGATGGTGCCTGGTACGATACCAGTGCGCGTGCGGGCTACCTGTTTAACAGTGACATAAGCGGGATAGATCAGGCCGATGCATTGTTGCTTGTCGGCACCATGCCCCGGCATGAAGCCCCGGTGCTGAATGCGCGTATTCGCAAACGCTTTGTGGATGCTGGCCGGGGTGGTTTTCCCATTGGTATGATCGGCACGCCCTCGGCAGACATGACATATGACGTGACCGTTCTGGGGAATGGGCCGGATGTGCTGGCGGATATTCTAAGCGGGAAGAATGCGTTTGCCGAAGTTCTGCAAAACGCCAAAAACCCCATGATTATTGTCGGTCACTCTGCCCTGACCCGGCGTGATGCCCCCGCAATTTATGCCGCCTGCCGCGAACTGGCTGATGCCTGTGGTGCTGTAACGCCCGAATGGCAGGGACTGAACATTCTGCACACGGCGGCGTCCCGCGTTGGGGCGCTGGATCTTGGGTTCCTGCCCGGCCCGCAGGGGTGCGATGCGGCCAGCATGCTCCGTGGTGGGGTAGAAATTTTGTGGCTGTTGGGTGCGGATGATGTGCAGCTTGATCGCATCCCGCCGGAAACATTTGTCGTGTATCTGGGCCACCATGGGGACGCCGCCGCACAACGGGCGGATATTATACTCCCCGGCGCAGCCTATACCGAAAAACCGGGCACATATGTTAACACGGCAGGGCGGGTGCAACGTGCTTTCCGCGCCGTGTTCGCTCCGGGGGAAGCGCGGGAAGACTGGCGGATTATTCGGGCTTTTTCCGAAGTGCTGGGCCACACCCTGCCTTACGACACGCTGGAACAGTTGCGGGCGCATATGGCGCAGGTCAACCCGGTTTTTGCCATGAACGGTGGCAGTGTGCAGCGTCTGTCGGGCACAGCCGGCGGACAGGCTGCGCCAGCCAGCGGGCAGGCGGGTGAACTTATGCCAGCTCCGTTCCGCCCTGTTATTCAGGATTATTACCAGACCAACGTCATAAGCCGCGCCAGCCAGACCATGGCTGAGTGTTCAAAGGTTTATGGCGTGGCGCCTGCGGTTGCAGCGGAGTAAGGGCAATGGCACATTTTTTTTACCAAACCCTTGTGGGCCAGATCCTGCTGATGCTGCTGGAAACACTGGCGGTACTGGTGCCGTTGCTGATTGGTGTTGCCTACCTTACGCTGATGGAGCGCAAGGTTATGGCCGCCATGCAGCGCCGCCGGGGGCCAAACGTGAACGGTGCCTTTGGTCTGTTGCAGGCCTTTGCCGATGCGATCAAGATGATTGTGAAGGAAACGGTTATTCCCGCAGGGGCCAACCGTGTGCTGTTCCTGTTTGCACCTTTCCTGACCTTTTCGCTCGCCATGGCTGCCTGGGCAGTTATTCCGACAGGGAACGGGCTGGCGGTAGCCAACATCAATGTGGGTATCCTGTACCTGCTCGCCATGTCCTCCCTTGGGGTTTACGGCATGCTTATTGCGGGGTGGGCCTCCAACTCGCGCTATGCGTTTCTGGGGGGCTTACGCTCTGCCGCGCAGATGGTTTCTTACGAGGTGTCCATCGGGCTGGTGATTGTGTCTGTCCTGCTGGCGGTGGGGAGCCTGAACCTGAACGATATTGTGCTGGCGCAACGGCACATCTGGTTCTGCGTGCCCATGTTCCCCATGTTTATCGTGTTCTTTATTTCTGCTCTGGCGGAAACCAACCGAGCACCGTTCGACCTGCCCGAAGGGGAGAGTGAACTGGTTGCGGGCTTTTTTGTGGAATATTCGTCGCTCGCTTTTGGCCTGTTCTTTCTGGGCGAATACGCGAACATGATCCTCATGTCTTCCATGGTCAGCATTCTGTTCCTTGGTGGCTGGCTGCCGCCTCTGGGCATTGCACCGCTGACATGGGTACCCGGCCCGCTCTGGCTGATTTTTAAAATCCTGTTCTGCCTGTTTGTCTTTATCTGGGTGCGCGCCACGTTCCCGCGCTATCGCTACGACCAGCTTATGCGGCTGGGGTGGAAGGTGTTCCTGCCTTTCTCGCTGCTGTGGATGATCGGCACGGCCGGGTTCCTTATGGCAACAGGCCTGCTGCCTCACATGGGAGGGGTAAATTCATGAGCGCTCTTGGCACCACATTGCGGTCTTTTCTGCTCAAGGAACTGGCCGCGGGCATGGTCTCCACCTTCCGTATGATGTTCCAGCCCAAAGTCACGCTGAACTACCCGTACGAAAAAGGGCCCCTGTCCCACCGTTTCCGGGGTGAGCATGCCTTGCGGCGCTACCCCAATGGGGAGGAGCGCTGCATTGCCTGCAAACTGTGCGAAGCCACATGCCCGGCAGAGGCCATTACCATTGAAGCCGAACAGCGTGATGATGGCTCCCGCCGGACCACGCGCTACGACATTGACATGACAAAATGCATCTATTGTGGCCTGTGTGAAGAAGCCTGCCCGGTGGATGCGATTGTTGAAGGCCCGAACTATGAGTTTGCCACGGAAACCCGTGAAGAGCTGATGTACGACAAGGGCAAGCTGTTAGCGAATGGGGACCGCTGGGAAACCCTGCTCGCACGGAGGCTGGAACTCGATGCACCGTATCGTTGAGCAGATGCAGACCACGCCAGGGCAGGAGGTTGGCCAATGATGGCACAGCTCGTTTTTTACGTTTTTGCGGCGGTATTGCTGCTTTCGGCCTCCATGGTCATCAGCGCACGCAACCCGGTGCATGCGGTTTTGTTCCTGATCCTTGGCTTCTTTAACGCGGCGGGGCTGTTTCTGGTCGCTGGTGCCGAGTTTCTGGCCATGCTGCTGGTCATTGTCTACGTGGGGGCGGTGGCGGTTCTCTTCCTGTTTGTGGTGATGATGCTGGACATAGATTTCAGCCGCCTACGTGAAGGGTTCCAGCGTTATGCTCCTCTGGGGTTGTGCATTGGGGGTGTGCTGCTGGCCGAACTGGTCATGGCCTTCAGCAACTGGCGCATGGCCCCTGCGGGTGTGGTCGCACCTTTGGCTGTGCAGCCGGGGCTAACCAATACCGCAGCCTTGGGCACGGTTATTTACACGCATTATGTGCTGCTGTTTCAGGCCTGCGGGCTGGTTCTGCTGGTCGCCATGATTGGCGCCATTGTGCTGACCCTGCGTGAGACGGCCACAGGCCGCCGCCAGAATATTGGCCGCCAGCATGCACGCACACGTGAAGAAACGCTGGAGCTTGTTAATCTGCCACTTGGCGAAAACGTGTTTGAGCAGGGAGGTTTCCTGCGGCCCAAAGGCTCCTATTACGAAATTGCGGTTCCCGGCTCCTATGGCGCGGGTGAGCCGGAAAAGACGGAAACTGAGGAGAAAGGCGCATGAATACGGCAATCGCGTCTGTAGGGCTGGGGCCTTACCTGTTTGTCAGTGCGGCCCTTCTGGTTCTGGGGGTGTTCGGGATTTTTCTGAACCGCAAGAACATTATTGTTCTGCTCATGTCCATGGAACTGATCCTGCTTTCCGCAAACCTCAATCTGGTTGCGTTTTCCTCGGCTCATGGGGACCTGTCGGGGCAGGTCATGGTGCTGTTCGTGCTGACCATTGCCGCGGCCGAAGCCGCCATTGGTCTGGCTATTGTTACGGTTTACTTCCGTAACCGCGGCTCCATCCAGGTCGAAGACGTGACGATGATGAAGGGATGAGCAGCGTTATGCAAACAGAACTCACTCTGTTTTCCGTTGCCGTGCTAACGCCTCTGGCGGGGGCGGTTGTGGCGGGCCTTGGTGGCCGCTTTATGGGGGATACCCTCGCCAAGGTTGTAACCATTGCCTGTATGGCGGTTGCTGCCCTGTGTAGTTTGGGTGCGCTGTGTGCGGCATGGCTTGGGGGTTTCCCCCACGCTGCTGTCCCGCTGGCGCAGTGGGTGCATGCCGGGGGTTTTGATGCGACATGGACCCTGCGGTTTGACACACTCTCCGTGACCATGACCGCCATGGTGCTTGTGGTCTCGTTGCTCGTGCATTGCTACAGCATTGGCTACATGAGCCATGAGAGCATGCCGACCTACCGGTTTTTCTCCTACCTTTCGCTCTTCACCTTTGCCATGCTCATGCTGGTCTCTTCCAATGACCTGATCCAGCTTTTCTTTGGCTGGGAAGGTGTTGGCTTGGCCAGTTACCTGCTGATTGGCTACTGGTATGACCGCCCGGCCGCTACGGCTGCGGCTATCAAGGCCTTTGTGGTCAACCGTGTGGCGGACCTGTTTTTTATTGTTGGCATTGGCCTGATTTACGTTCTGTTCCACTCGGTGCAGTACGATACCATTTTTGCTGCCATGCCTGCGGTGCTCAACACCCCTTACACGCTCTGTGGTGTTTCCTTCCGTATGCTGGAAGTCATCTGCTTCCTGCTGTTTGTCGGGGCTATGGGTAAGTCGGCCCAGTTGTTCCTGCACACATGGTTGCCCGATGCCATGGAAGGCCCCACACCTGTTTCCGCCCTTATTCATGCTGCTACCATGGTTACGGCAGGTGTGTTCCTTATGGCGCGTATGTCGCCGTTGCTGGAGTTTGCGCCGGGTACGCGCACCTTTGTTATTCTGATCGGGGCAACAACCTGCTTTTTTGCCGCAACCGTTGGCATGGTGCAGCCTGACATTAAGCGGACTATTGCGTATTCTACCTGCTCGCAGCTTGGCTACATGTTTGCAGCCGTTGGGGTGGGGGCGTATCAGGCGGCGGTATTCCACCTGACCACGCATGCGTTCTTTAAAGCACTGCTGTTCCTTGCCGCAGGTTCGGTCATTCATGCCATGCATGATGAACAGAACATGTTCCGTATGGGCGGCCTGTGGAAAAAACTGCCTGTTACTTACGTGGTCATGTGGCTGGGCAGTCTGGCGCTGGCCGGGGTTTATCCGTTTGCCGGGTACTGGTCCAAGGATGCCATTCTCAACGCGCTCTGGGCGTCCGATGCCTCTTACAGCCATTACGCATGGGCCATGGGTAGCATTACCGCGTTCCTGACCGCGTTTTACAGCTGGCGGCTCCTGTTTCTGGTTTTTCATGGCAAACCGCATGATGAGCATGCCCGTGACCATGCGCATGAAAGTCCGGCGGTTATGACCGTGCCGCTGCTGGTGCTGTCCATTGGTGCGGTTGTGGCCGGTGTGGCGCTGGCACCGTTCTATATTGGCGCGCATCAGAGTGCGTTCTGGAACGGGGCGATTGTGAACGCGCCTGCCAACCACATTATGGAGGCGTTTGAGCACGTACCTGCGCTTATTGCGCTGCTCCCCAGCCTTGCGGGGCTTGCGGGTATTGCGCTGGCGTTTGTGTTGTATGTGAGCGCACCGCATGTGCCGGCCGCACTGGCCCGCAGCTTTGGGCCGATTTACCGGTTCCTGCTCAACAAATGGTATTTTGACGAACTGTACGACAGGATTTTCGTGCGCCCATATGCCGCACTGGCCCGTGTGCTGTGGAAAGGTGCGGATGAAGGGGTCGTGGAAGGTCTGCCGCTTGATATTGTGCGTGCTACACGGGATGGCGCGTTGCAGGCGGCCCGGCTCCAGAGCGGTTCCATCGCCATTTATGCCTTTACCATGCTGGCAGGACTTGTGGTGCTGCTGACAGTTGCGCTGTGCGGGTGATTTAGCATGACCAACGCCATTCCGACCCAATCCTCTTCCTATCCTCTGCGGAGTGCGCAGCGATGAGTGTGACAGTGTTCAACTGGACCGTAGCCCTGCCTGAAATTGTGCTTGCCCTGTCGGGTATTGTCATTCTGGTGGCCGGTGTGCTCCAGCGGAAAGGGGAAGGGTTTTTCCCCGCCGCCATACTCAGTCTGGCGGCTTTTCTGGTCTGTGGTTTTCTGGTTGTGCTGTCTCCTTCGGGGGCGGGGTATGCAGGCACCTTTGTGAATGATGGCTTTGCCCGGTTCATGAAGGTGCTCATTCTGGCCGGTGGTTTTGTGGCCGTGGCGCTGAGCGTCAGTTACCGTACTGCCGACCAGCGGCCCCTGCCGTTTGAAACCCCGGTGCTCATGCTGTTTTCCACGCTGGGGGCCATGCTTATGGCATCCTCAGCCAATTTGATGACACTGTTTGTCGGGCTGGAACTCTCCTCTCTGTCCATTTACATCCTGTGTGCTCTGGAACGGGATAATGTTCTCTCGTCCGAAGCAGGGATGAAGTATTTTATCCTCGGTTCTCTGGCGTCAGGCCTGCTGCTGTATGGCATCTCGCTCGTGTATGGGTATGCGGGCACCATGGAATATGCCGGGCTGGTGGATGCGGTCCGGGCCGCAGCCATGCCGCCCATGGGGCTGGTCGTGGGGATTGTCTTTATTGTTGTCGGGCTGTGCTTCAAGCTCTCTGCCGTGCCGTTCCATATGTGGACGCCCGATGTGTATCAGGGTGCGCCAACACCCGTTACGGCATATATGGCCGGGGCCCCTAAATTTGCAGCCTTTGCCCTGTTCCTGCGTGTTATGGCCGGGCCGTTTGGCTCTGTTGCTCCCCGCTGGCAGATACTGGTGGAAGCGGTCTCTGTCCTGTCCATGGTTTACGGGGCTTTTGCGGCTATTCCGCAGACCAATATCAAGCGGCTCATGGCTTATTCCTCCATCGGCCATATGGGCTACGCCATGATGGGGCTGGCAGCCGCCTCCACAGCTGGTACGCAGGCCACGCTTATTTATCTTGCCGCCTATTTTGTTATGAATGCTGGTGTTTTTGCAGGCATTACGGCCATGCGCCGCAACGGGCGTGAGGTAAACTCCATTGCGGATCTGGCAGGCCTTGGGCGCTCGGACCCGGCTATGGCGCTTGCTCTGGCCGTGTTCATGTTCAGCATGGTCGGCGCGCCACCTCTGGCTGGCTTTTTTGGCAAGTTCATGGTTTTTGCAGCAGCGTGGCAATCCGGCCTTTACGTGCTGGTGTGCATTGGCGCATTGTCCAGCATTGTCGGAGCCTATTATTATCTGCGGGTTGTAAAAGTTATGTATTTTGATGCGCCAGCCCATGCGCTGGACCGCCCCGCACCCAGCCTTCTGTTTGTTTCGGGCGGGATGGGGGTTGCAACTGTTGTTTTTGCTGTTGTGCTTGGGCCAATCATGTCTGTGGCGCATCAGGCCGCACTTGCTCTGGCTGGATGAGCGGGCAGGGTAATTTCTGGCGGCTCACCTGTTTTGATGAGCTGCCATCGACCTCCGATTATTGCCTGAACGCCTGCCGTTCGGGCGACCCTGTAGCCGGGCTTGCAGTTTTGGCCCGGCGGCAGACCAAAGGCCGGGGTAGCCGTGGCCGTACATGGCTGGATGGCGGGCAGGGGCTTGCACTCAGTGTTGTGCTGGATGGCACACAGGCTGGGCCGGAAGCGCTGGGAGGCTGGCCTTTTGTGGCGTCCCTCGGGTTTTATGATGGGCTTTTGCGTGCGCAGCCTGCGGCCCGGCCCCACCTCATGATCAAATGGCCAAACGATATTCTGCTGGATGGGCGCAAGATGGGGGGTATCCTCATCGAGCGGGAGGGGCCTTACGTTCTTGTCGGCCTTGGAGCCAATCTGGTCTCGGCTCCTGACCCGGATGTGCTGGAGCGCACGGTGGCCTGTCTTGCACAATGTGGCTCTGTCCCGGATGTGGAAGCTGTGGCCCGGTATGTGCTGGACGGGCTTACATTCTGGTCTGAGCAATGGCGGCAAAAAGGCTTTGCCAGCATTCGCGCAGCCTGGCTGGAAAGGGCGCATCCTGTGGGGACCCCCCTTGTCGTTCAGGGCGGGACTACTTATGAGAAGGGGCTCTTTGCAGGCTTGGCACCAGATGGCCGCCTGCTGCTGGACACGGAAGGTGGCATGAAGACAATCGCAACAGGGGATATTCTGCTTATGGAAAAGGGCGCATAGGAGTGCTACTTGTCATTGATGCAGGGAATACCAATGTTGTGTTTGCTGTACACGACGGCGAAAAATGGCGTGGTGTATGGCGGATTACCATGCAGCCCCAGCGGACTTCGGATGAATATGGGGTGTGGCTGCAAGCGCTGCTGAAAACGCAGGGTCTGACCTCTGATGATATTGAAGGGGCTGTTATAGGCACGGTGGTGCCTGCGGCCCTTTACCATTTGCGTACTTTATGCCGCCAGTGGTTTGCTGTAGAGCCACTGCTGGCCTCCGCCCGGCTGGACTGGGGGTTTGCCATCAAGATGGATAACCCGGATGAAGTCGGGGTGGACCGTCTGCTCAACGGTCTGGCCGCCCATTACACCTATGGTGGCCCGTTGACGGTTATAGATTTTGGCACAGCCACCACGTTTGATGTGGTGGATCAGGAGGGAAGTTACTGCGGCGGTGTTATTGCGCCCGGCATCAATCTGTCGGTCGAGGCATTGCATCAGGCTGCGGCAAGGCTCCCCCGTATTGGTATTGGTCGCCCCGTAGGGGAGTCCGCTATTGGGCGGAATACAGTTGCAGCCATGCGCTCAGGCGTGTTCTGGGGGTATGTAGGGTTGATCGAGGGGATCGTTGAGAGGATCCGCCGTGAAGTGGGACCTTCCATGAAGGTGCTCGCAACAGGCGGTCTGGCTCCGCTCTTCTCGGAGGGGACAACGGTCTTTGACCATGTGGATTCAATGCTGACCCTTAACGGGTTGCGCTTGCTGGCGGGGCGAAACCCCCTGCCGAAACTGACAGTAGAACGAGATTTTTTGGCTGAAGGATAATCGGATAATATGACTGAACAGAACGGCGATCTGGCCTTTCTGCCCTTGGGCGGAACGGGTGAGATCGGCATGAACCTCAACCTGTATCGTCAGGGCGATACATGGTTGGCGATTGATTGCGGCATTGGCTTTAGCGGGAACGATACCCCCGAAGCAGAAATTCTGGTGCCCGACCCCGCCTTTATTGTCGAGCGGCGGAACCAGTTGGCCGGGCTGGTTATTACCCATGCGCACGAAGACCATATTGGTGCCGTGGCGCATGTGTGGCCCATGCTGCAATGCCCCATTTACGTTACGCCGTTTGCAAGTGCCGTACTGCGCCGCAAGCTGGCCGAAGCCCGCTTGATGGATGTGCCGATCCGCGTGATCATGCCCGGTGCGCGCTTTAATGTGGGCCCGTTTGACATCGAGTTCGTGCCGGTTACGCATTCCGTGCCCGAAGCCCAGTCCATGGTCCTGCGCACTCCGGCAGGGATTGTGGTCCACACAGGTGACTGGAAGTTTGACCCCGAACCGCTGGTTGGCCCCGCAACAGATCTGAACCGCCTTGCCGAAATTGGTGAGGAGGGCGTTCTTGCACTGGTGTGCGACAGCACGAACGTGATGAAGCCCGGCCCTTCGCGCTCCGAGTCCGAAGTGCGCGTGAGCATGACCGAACTGGTGGCAAGCCTTAAGGGGCGCATTGCCGTGACCTGCTTTGCCTCCAACGTGGCGCGGGTGGAAACCATTGCCATGGCCGCACAGGCTGCTGGCCGCACGGTTGTGCTGGTCGGGCGTTCGCTGCGTAACCTGGATACGGCTGCGCGTGAGTGCGGTTACCTGTCCGGTATTCTGCCGTTCCTGAGCGAGCAGGACGTGAACGATGTGCCTGATGACCAGCTGCTCATGATCATCACAGGCAGCCAGGGCGAACCGCGCTCGGCTCTGTCGCGTATTTCCATGGACGTGCATCCCAATATTTCCCTCGGGGAAGGGGATACGGTCATTTATTCCAGCCGCATGATTCCGGGTAATGAGCGGGCGATCATGGCGGTGCAGGATAATCTGGCAAAGCGTGGCGTTAAGGTTATTACCGACCGTGAACACTTTGTGCATGTTTCGGGCCATGCCACGGGTGGTGATGTGCAGAAGATGTACGAACTGCTCAAGCCCCAGCATGTGGTGCCGGTGCACGGCGAATGGCGGCACCTGACCGCACAGGCCGCTCTGGCGCAGGAAATGGGTATTGCTCCCATTCTGCTGGAGGACGGGGATATTCTACGTCTTTCCCCGGGCAAGCTGGAAGTGGTGGATACCGCTCCCACAGGCCGCCTTGCGCTGGACGGCAACCGCCTGCTGCCCATGAATGGTGGCGTGCTGGCAGCTCGCCGCAAAATGCTGTTTAACGGCATTGTCATTGGCAGCTTTGCTGTGGATGACGAAGGCTTTGTTATTGGCGACCCCAAGGTGAGCGCGCCCGGCCTGCTGGACCCGGATGATCTGGAAAGTGTGCGTGTGCGCGAGGAATTCGCCAACGCGCTGGACGTGATCCCCGATGAACTGCGCAACGAGGATGGAGCCTTCCGCGAGGCCGCCAAAACAGCCCTGCGCCGCGCTCTTGGCCGCAAGCTGCAAAAGCGCCCGCTGGTGGATGTGCACGTGCTGCGCGTATAAGGCGTTTTAGATACCGACGAACAAGAAAGCCCGGTCCTGCCGGGTTTTCTTTCGTTCAGGGCTGTTTTACAGCTTGATAACAGATAACACAGGCATGCCTCTCCTTTTGCCGGAGGCACGCCCCATACAAGGCTGAATGCACATGCGTCTTTCGCGCAGCTTTCTTCCCACCCTCAAGGAAAATCCGGCAGAGGCGCAGATCGTCTCTCACAGGCTCATGCTGCGTGCAGGGCTGATCCGCCAGACGGCTTCGGGCATTTATGCCTGGCTGCCAGCCGGGCTTAAGGTGCTGCGCAACATCAGCCAGATTGTGCGTGAAGAGCAGGACCGGGTGGATGCGCAGGAAGTGCTTATGCCTACCTTGCAGTCCGCAGACCTGTGGCGCCGCTCCGGCCGTTACGATGCGTACGGGCCGGAAATGCTGCGTATTCAGGACCGGCACAAGCGCGAACTGCTGTACGGGCCAACCAATGAGGAAATGGTGACAGACCTGTTCGGTCAGTCAGTAAAATCCTACAAGGACCTGCCGCAGGTTCTGTACCACATTCAGTGGAAATTCCGCGATGAAATGCGTCCCCGCTTTGGCGTGATGCGTGGCCGCGAATTTCTGATGAAGGATGCCTACAGCTTTGATGTGGATTACGCATCTGCCGTAGCCACCTACCGGCGCATGATGCTGGCTTACCTGCGCACCTTCCAGCGTCTAGGTGTGCGGGCTGTTCCCATGCGGGCCGATACAGGGCCAATCGGTGGGGAACTGAGCCACGAATTCCTTATTCTCGCCCCAACGGGGGAAAGTGGGGTGTTCTATGATGCCGCACTGGAAGATCAGGACTGGCTGGACGAACCCGTGGACACCAGCAGCCCCGAAGCGCTGGAAGCCTTCTTCAACCGTGTGACCACGCCTTATGCCGCCACGGATGAAATGCATGATACAGCAGCGTGGGACGCAGTGCCCGACGCCCAGAAGCGTGAAGGCCGCGGTGTTGAGGTTGGTCATATTTTCTACTTTGGTACCAAATACACGGAATCCATGGGGGTGAGTGTTAGCGGTGCCGATGGTGCGCAGTTCTTCCCCGAAATGGGATCCTACGGCATTGGGGTCTCCCGCCTTGCCGGGGCTATTATTGAAGCCTGCCACGACGAAAACGGCATTATCTGGCCCGATTCCGTAGCTCCTTTCCGCGCTGCTATTCTGAACCTGAAGTCCGGTGATGCGCTGTGTGATGAAGTATGCGAGCAGATTTACGCAAAAGCGCCAGAAGCATTCCTGTATGATGACCGGTCCGAACGGGCTGGCGTAAAATTTGCCGATGCCGATCTGATGGGTCATCCGTGGCAGATCGTGGTTGGTCCCCGTAGCGCCAAGGAAGGCCGGGTGGAACTCAAGCGCCGCGCCACAGGGGAACGGCAGGAGTTGAGCGTGGATGAAGCGCTGGCTCTGGTTCTGGCGGGCTGAATACCATGTTCGGTCCCTTCGAGCGTGCGGTAGCTGGCCGTTATCTCCGCGCGCGGCGTGGGGAGCGGTTTGTTTCCATCATCGCCATATTTTCTCTGGTTGGTATTGCGCTGGGCGTTGCAACGCTGATCATTGTCATGGCGGTGATGAACGGTTTTCAGGCCGATCTTATGGGCCGTATTCTGGGCCTGAACGGGGACCTGAGCATTTATGGCGCAGGGCGCACCATCTCCCAGTATGAAGATGTGGCGCAGGAAGTCCGTTCTGTTCCCGATGTGCTGAGTGCCACACCCATTATAGAAGGGCAGGTGCTGCTCAGTGCCGGGTCTTACAGTGCTGGTGGTGTGGTGCACGGCATTACGGCACAAGGCCTGCACGACCTTACGGCGGTCAGTTCCTCCCTTGTTGCGGGGTCTCTGGACCAGTTTGGTCAGGGGGATGACTCCATTGTGGTTGGTGTAACCATGGCCGAGCGGGCAGGGCTGTCTATTGGTTCGCGCCTGACGCTGGTTTCGCCCGAAGGGGCGGCCACCGCTTTTGGCACGGTACCGCGTGTGCGCTCATACCGTGTGAGCGCGATTTTTGACGCCGGGGTAAATGACTATAATTCCAGCGTTGTGTTCCTGCCCATGCACGCTGCTCAGGTATATTTCCAGATGCCGGGCAAGGTGACGCAGATTCAGGTCGCCACAAAGGATGCGCAGCATGTGCGCCCGGTTACTATGGCCATTGTCAGGGCTGTGGATGATCCGGGTTTGCGGGTGCTGGACTGGACAACGGCCAATAACGCATTGTTCGGGGCCGTGCAGGTGGAACAGAACGTAATGTTCCTGATCCTGACCCTGATTATTGTTGTGGCGGCGTTCAATGTCATTTCCTCCCTGATCATGATGGTCAAGGACAAAACGGCTGATATTGCCGTGCTGCGCACCATTGGGGCCAGCCGTGGCGCCATTATGCGTATTTTTCTGATGTGTGGAGCATCGGTGGGTGTTACCGGCACGGTGGCGGGGACGGCACTGGGTATTGTGTTCTGCATGAACATCGAGCGCATCAGGCAGCTGCTGCAAAGCCTGACGGGCACAAACCTGTTTAACCCGGAGGTGTATTACCTCGAACACCTGCCAGCCAAGCTGGACTGGGGGCAGGTTGGCGAGGTGATTGGCATGGCGCTCCTGCTTTCGCTTCTGGCAACATTGTATCCAGCCTGGCGCGCAGCCAGAACAGACCCGGTCGAGGCGCTACGTCATGAATGATACTGCGGTGCTCCGCCTTAAGGGCGTTCAAAAAACCTATCGCAGTGGGGAGCATGACGTGCTGCCCATTTTGCAGGGGGCGGGTTTTACCCTCAATGCGGGGGAAATCGTGGCGCTGGTTGCGCCATCGGGCACGGGTAAGTCCACGCTTTTGCATCTGGCAGGTCTGCTGGATACGCCAGATGCGGGGGACATTATTATTCGTGGTCAATCGACCAGCACCATGGCCGATGCCGGGCGGACAGCCCTGCGGCGGGATGAAATCGGGTTTGTGTACCAATTCCATCACCTGCTGGGGGAGTTTACAGCGCGGGAAAATGTGGTTCTGCCGCAAATGATCGCGGGTGTGCCCAAGCGGGTAGCCCGGAAGGAAGCTGAGCGCCTGCTGGAGATGTTTGGCCTTGCCCACAGGGTAGACCATCTGCCGGGCAAGCTTTCTGGTGGGGAGCAGCAGCGTGTGGCTATTGCGCGCGCGCTGGCTAATGCCCCCTCCCTGCTGCTGGCGGATGAACCTACTGGCAACCTGGACGTGCATACGGCAGACGCGGTGTTTACCGAACTGCTGGAAGCCGTGCGCAAGCGCGGTCTGGCCGCACTGGTTGCAACCCATAATGAGGAACTTCTGCCGCGCATGGACCGGGTTGTAACCCTGCGCGATGGCAAGCTTGTTACGCGTTAGAAGGCATACAGCATAAGGCGGCATTCCTCGCACTAGGGGGAATGCCGCTTTTTTTATGTTTGCTGGGGTTATCCCGCGGGTAGCAAAGCCCGTTCGACCGCATTGCGCACGCGGGCGGAGGTGGGTGGCGTTATGGAGGAAAACCATGCAACAGGCTGGCCGTTACGCCCGATCAGGTATTTGAAGAAATTCCACCTGGGGCGTGCCAGAAAGCCCAGCTCTGCATCCAGCCATTTAAACAGCGGTATGGCGTTCTGGCCTTTGACAACACTGCGGGCTGCCATGGGGAAAGCAACGCCGTAGTTTTTCTGGCAGAATGTTGCGATGTCTTCCGATGTGCCGGGTTCCTGCTGACCAAAGTCATTGCTGGGAACGCCAATAACCACCAGCCCGGCTTTGTGGAACTGTGTCCATAAAGCCTGCAATCCCTCGTATTGTGGGGTAAACCCACATTTGGAGGCGGTGTTCACGATCAGGATGGGTTGGCCCCTGTAGGCACTCAGATCAATGCTGCTGCCATCGAGTGCGGGTAGGGTAAAATCGTAAATGCTTGTTGCCAAGGTGCTGCCCTTTTGCTGCTTTTGTGGCAGGTAAGGCATCCTGTGTAGCGCACCACAAGAGAAGGAGCGAGATGTTATGCTGTCTGCAAGTAGTGGGTGGAAGCCTGCTGCCCTGTTCCGGGTTCTTGTGCCAGACTTCCACCACATCTTGTGCGCGGCAAGATCGTGTTCTGCTTTTTGTTGTTCATTATGTTGAACTCGATCCCGTATGTGGAATATGAAGATATGAGCCTCTCCTGTCAACATGGAAAATAAGAATAACATGTCCAAATCGCAGGATACGGTTCCCGCTCTACGCAGGGCCGTTCGTATACTTGATATGGTCAAGGATGCCGCCAAACCGCCTTTGGCGGCAGATGTAGCCCGTCAGCTCGATTTACCGCGCAGCACGGCCCACGGTCTGCTGGCGGTTATGCAGGAGCTGGGTCTGCTGGAAAAAACAGTCACGCAGGGGTACCGGCTGGGAACACGTCTGCTTGATTGGGCAGGCGACGTTACGGAAAAGCGGGATCTGGTGAGTGAGTTCTACCACGTGCTGGAGACTCGCACGGATCTGGAGGCCTTTACCGTTACCCTCACCATGCTGGAGGGGGCGGAGGTTGTGTATGTGGCCTGCCGTAACAGTGCGACCGTGCTGGGGGCGTCCTTCAGGGTAGGGATGCGCCTGCCTGCCATATTTACGGCCACAGGCAATGCCATGCTGGCGGGTATGGATGATGCCTCCTTCCGGGAATGGCTGGCCCTGCACCCTGTTACAACCTGGCCCCAGCCCCTGACGCCTAATGGCATATGCTCGGTTACAACGCTGGTGCGCGAAATTGCCGAAATCAAGGATCGTGGATATGCGGTGGATGACGAGCAGGTGCATGACGGGCTGTGGTGCTTTGGCGCGGCTGTCAAAGACCATTCAGGGCGTGCACTGGCCGGAATCGGGATCAGCCTGCCGCAGGCGGAGCTGGGGCGGTACAGTGTTGCGCGTCTGGGGGGTGTTGCGTCCCGTCTGGCAGAGGCGGTTTCCTTCCGGCTTGGTTATCGCGCAGGATAAGGCTTTGCCTGCGGGCGGAATGGAACAGAACATGCGTCTTGCTGCTATGCGGGCTGGAATAATGAACCGGAAAAACACATGCCGCCGCCATATGCGAGGCATTGCCATGGGCCTGCTCCTTGGCTTGCTGCCGTTGGCCTTTTGCCCTGCTGTGCAGCAGGCCCGTGCGGAAGGGGGGCTCATGCAGACCTCTGCGCGGTATCTGATCAATGTGCATGGCCTGCATGTGTTAACAGCCAATGTCGGGTACAGGCTGGGGATCAATGCCTATAGCGGCATTGCGCAGGTTCAGACCGCAGGTTTTTTTGGTCTGTTCGTACAGACCGATATGCGTATGCAGGGCTCTGGTCAGTTTTTGGCCAGCGGGCAGCCTGAACCCGCGCAGTATGACAGCGCAGGCACCTATAATCATGAGCAGAGCCACCTGCACATGACGTATCAGGCTGGTGTGCCGCAGATTACGGTGCAGGAGCCCCCCATAGGCACCCGGGAAAAGGTAACCCCCGAAGAACGGGCAGGCGCGCAGGATATTGTTGCCCTGCTGGTTGGGTTGGTGCACCAGATGCAAACCCATAATCGTTGTGATGAAGCCCCCCAGAAGCTTTTTGATGGCCTGCGCCTGAGCGTGCTGAGCCTGCGCAATACGGGGGTGGAGCGCCCACCCTCCAGCGCATCCCATGCGTGGGGGAGCGAGTCCGTGACCTGCAATTTTGTTTTGCAGCAGGTTAAGGGATTTACGGCCAACGGGCAGTTCAGCAAACTCAGGCAGCCGCAGATCGGCCGGGTCTGGTTTGAGAATATTCCCAACATAGGTATGTCGGTTGTCAGGCTGGAAGTGGAGCACCCCAAAATGGGGCACGTTGTCATGCGGCTGGACGAAACACCCAAGCAAACGCCCTGAACCGCAAAAGCAAGAGCTGGCTCCCTGATAATAAAGGAGCCAGCTTTTGAGGTGTGGTTATTCCACCGTTACCGATTTTGCCAGATTACGCGGCTGGTCAACATCCGTGCCCTTGAGCACGGCAACCTCGTACGCGAGCATCTGCACCGGAATGGTTTGCAGGATCGGTGCGACAAAGTCATGCACACGCGGGAGCACCACAATCTGCTCGGCAATGGCGGAAACGCGGTCTGCTCCCTGTGTGTCGGTAAAGACCAGCAGGCGGCCGCCACGGGCTTTTGCTTCCTGCAGGTTGGACAGGGTTTTGTCGAACAGTGGTGTGGAGGGCACGCTGGCAACAATGGGTACGGTGCGGTCAATCAGGGAAATGGGGCCGTGCTTCATTTCCCCCGCCGCATAGGCTTCGGCATGGATGTAGGAAATTTCTTTCAGCTTGAGCGCGCCTTCCATGGCTACGGGGAACATGCTGCCCCGGCCGAGGTAGAGGACGTCTCGCGCTTCGGCCACAATGGCCGCCATTTGCCGAATGGCATTCCCCTGGTTGAACACTTCCGCCGCACGGCTTGGCAGGTCCATGAGTGCGGCGACCAGCTCTTCTTCCCCCATGGGGTCTAGCGTGCCGCGGGCACGGGCGGTTGCAATGGTCAGGCAGGCTAGTACGGTCAGCTGCGCGGTAAAGGCTTTAGTGGAGGCGACCGAAATTTCGGGGCCTGCCACGGTTCCCAGCATCACATCGCTCTCACGCGCCATGGTGCTGTGTTCCACATTAAGAACAGAGAGAATGTGGATGGCTTTTTCACGCAGGCTGCGCAGGGCTGCCAGTGTATCTGCCGTCTCCCCGGACTGGGAGATCAGCAGGCCAAGGGAGCCTGCGCTCAGCGGCGGATCGCGGTAGCGCATCTCGCTCGCCACATCAATATCCACCGGCAGGCGGGCAATTTCTTCCAGCCAGTAGCGGCCAACCATTCCGGCGTAAAAAGCCGAGCCACAGGCGGTTATGACCGCACGGGGCACGGTGGCAAGGTCAAACGGCAGGTCTGGCAGCACAACCTTGCGCGTTGCCGGGTCGATCATGCGCTGGAGGGTCTGCCCGATAACCAGCGGGTGTTCGTGCAGTTCCTTTTCCATGTAATGGCGGTAGCCATCCTTGCCGATGGAGCCTGCGGTCAGGGCGGTAATCTGCACCGGACGCTCAAGGGGCGTGCCATCAAAGGTCATGAACTCGGCCCCCTGCGGGGTGATCACCACGCAGTCGCCATTTTCCATATAGGTGATGCGGCGGGTCAGGGGAGCCAGTGCGAGGGAATCCGAACCAAGGAACAGTTCATCATCCCCCAAACCCACGGCGAGTGGTGCGTTGTTGCACGCCCCGATCATGAGCCCTTCATGGCCTGCAAAAATCATGGCAACGGCGTATGCGCCATCCAGACGTTTGAGCGCTTTAAGGGCTGCCTCCTTGGGGGGCAGTCCCTGTTGCAGGTGGTAGTCCACCAGCAGGGCAATGGTTTCGCTGTCGGTTTCGGTTTCAAACACCTGCCCGGCAGCTTCAAGCTCCTGGCGCAGGGTTTCAAAGTTTTCAATAATGCCGTTATGCACAATGGCCACGCGGGCTGTACCATGTGGGTGTGCATTGCAGGTGGTGGGGGCACCGTGGGTGGCCCAGCGGGTGTGGCCAATGCCGGTTTTGCCCGCAAGGGGTTCCTGCTCCAGCAGTTTGGCCAGATTATCCAGCTTGCCAGCCGCCCGGCGGCGCTCTACGCGCCCATCTACCAGAGTGGCAATGCCTGCGGAATCATACCCACGGTACTCCAGCCTGCGCAGGCCTTCGAGCACAATGGGGGTTGCATGGCGTAACCCGACAACGCCGCATATTCCGCACATCAGCCGTTTTCCTTTTTTGCCTTCAGGGCATCTTTGAACAGTTTGCCGCGTTCCGGTTTGGTGGTCTGGCGCGCACGCCCCAGAGCCAGTGCATCCTGCGGCACATTGTTTGTAATGGTACTGCCTGCTGCGATTAGGGCGTTATCACCGATCTCGACAGGGGCAACCAGTACGGAGTTGGAGCCGACAAAGGTATTTTTGCCGATGGATGTGGTGTGTTTGAACACCCCATCATAGTTGCACACAATGGTCCCGGCCCCAATGTTGGAGTGCGCGCCAACCTGTGCATTTCCTATATAGGACAGATGGTTGACTTTAACACCCGCACCCAGCTCGGCACTTTTGAGTTCAACAAAATTGCCAACCCGCGCGCTGGCACCAATTGTGGTTTCTGGCCGCAGGCGGGCATATGGGCCAATCACTGCGCCAGAATGTACCTCGCACCCTTCAAGGTAGCTGAAGGCGCGAATAACAGCACCTTCATGCACAACAACGCCGGGGCCAAAGACAACATTGGGCTCAACCAGCACATCGGCGGCCAGTTGGGTGTCTGTTGCCAAAAAGACTGTCTCGGGGGCAACCAGCGTTACCCCGTTGTCCATGGCGTTCTGGCGGAGGCGCTTTTGCAGGGCGGCTTCGGCCTGAGCCAACTCGCTGCGGGAGTTCACACCACGTAGTTCATCCTCTGCGGCCTCAACCGCACGGACCTGCGCATGCTCGGCCACAGCCAGGTCCACCACATCGGTCAGGTAGAACTCACCTTTGGCGTTGTCATTACCCACGGCTTCCAGCCAGCGGCGGAAGTCTGCTGCATCGGCACAGAGAACACCTGCGTTGCACAGGTCTATGGCGCGTTCCTCGGGGGTTGCATCCGACCATTCCACAATGCGTTCCACATTGCCGGCGTGGGTCACCACACGGCCGTAGCGGGCTGGGTCTGCCGGGCGCATGGCCAGCAGGGCCAGACCCACATCGGGTTTACGCCGCTCATCCAGCAGGGCGGTCAAGGTCTGGGCAGAAATAAGCGGGTTATCTGCATACAGGACTGCCACATCGCCATCACCAAACCACTGTGCTGCCTGCAGGGCTGCATGGGCCGTGCCAAGCCGCTCGTGCTGGATGACCACGGGGTAAGGGGCAGCAACTTCCGCCACATCTGCCATTTCCGGCCCGATGACCACAACCAGACGATCAAAGACCTCGGCTGCGTTGCGTAGCAGGTGGGCCAGCATGGGGCCGCCCGCAAGGTGCTGCAGGGCTTTGGGGCGGGAGGATTTCATGCGGGTGCCTAGCCCTGCGGCCAGAAGAACCGCTGTGGCAGGACGGAATGCGGGATCAGACGTCATAAATGATGCGGTAAGCCAAGCTCCGGCGTGTGTCAAACGTCTCGCTTATGGAAAAACTCCATGCCAATATCATAAAAGTTTTCTAATATTTACGAGGCGGAGGAACGGAATGTCTGCTTTGCGTCTGGCCGTGTTCGATATGGACGGCACTTTGCTGGATTCCTTGCCGGATCTGGCGGAATGCTGCCGCGAAATTCTGGCCCAATGTGGCTTGCCATTGCTGTCCGACACACAGGTGCGCGGCATGATCGGCAATGGCGTGCAGGCACTGGTGGAGCGGGCCCTGCACGCCAGCGTGGAGCAAAAAGCAAAAGAAAGCGGGACCGCTCCAGCCATACCATTTTCCACGGAGGAGGCGGTCAGCCGTTTTATGGCGGCTTATACACCCCGTGCCACCCGGTTGTCCCGCCTGTTCCCCGGTACGGAGGAGGCTTTGCACCGCCTGCGGGCGCAAGGGTGGCTGCTTGCCGTCTGCACGAACAAGCCGGAAAAAGCGGCACGCCGTATTCTTGCGGATTTTGAGCTGACCTCCGTTTTCGCTGCCGTGGGCGGGGGGGATAGCTTTGCTGCCCGTAAGCCGGATGCGCGGCACCTGCTGGGCACAATTGCGCAGGCCGGAGCGAGTGCGGCAAGCAGTGTGATGGTGGGGGATATGCCGCCGGATTATCTGGCGGCCGAAGGGGCGGATTGCCCCTTTGTATTTGCAGGCTGGGGGTACGGTGCACCCGAACTGGCCAGCAGGGCCAAGGCTTCTGCCCCCTGCATGCAGGACATTCCGGCCCTGCTGGAACAGCTTATGCCAGCCTGAAGGTACGAGCCGGGGCTGTTCCAGCACCCGGCCGGGTTGGGTTAATGCCCGTATTGCGCCTTTAACACCGGTGCAAGTTGCTGGGCGAGAAGGATGTCGGATTCCTTGTCCACATCCACCGCCGCGCGCCCATCTGATAGGGGAACCAGCTCGGCCTGTGCGCTGGTAAGGGCATAAATGCGGGCATACAGGGCCTGTGTGGATAGCCGCCCGGTTACTGCGCGAAGCAGAACGCCCAAGCCCAGAGTCCATGCGACCCGCAGCGGGTGTTTGCGGTTTTTTTCCACACTGCGCCACAGATCGGCTACCCGGGCCGAAACAGAGGTTTTGAAGTAAAACAGATTGCAGCCGGAAAAAACCATGTCCGTCAGGCGGATATAGGTGCGCTTGGTCTGGGGGACACTTTGCTGGATGCTGCTCTGGGTGGCAACGCCAACGGCAATATCGGTTTTATCGGCAGCAGTGCGGAGCAGTTCCTCCACCCATTCAGGCTGGAGCAGGGCATTGTCTGCTGTGGTCACCAGCAGCGGGGTGCCAAAATGTGCAAGACTGTCCAGCACGCTGGCACTTGGCCCTTCGGGGCGGGATGCCACAACCTGCACATCGTCTGGCAAAATCCCGGCCAGAATAGCCGGGTCTTCCAGACAGACGACAATACGGGTAACGGCGGGTACGGCCTGTAGGGCGTGAACCACCCGCACAACCATTGGAACCCCATCAATGGGCAGAAGTGCCTTGTGTGAGACACCACCTGCAACCGCAACGGGGTCCGGCTTGCCGGGGCGTGTTCCGGCAAGCACCAGAGCGGTAATGGCGGGAGCCGTGCTCATGCCGCGCGTTTCTGGTCCGGGCGTGCACCATCGGGCCGGTCGCGCGGGGGAGCGCCGGTCAGTTCCATAACCCAAGGGTAGCGCGAGGCCTGTTCAATATCATACCCCAGATTGAACACGGTCGGGCTGCGCGGGCGTGCTTTGGCATCCACGTAGTAGGAGCCCAGAACCCGGTCCACCACAAAGCTGGTAATGCCAAAATTACCATCTTCGTCATGAAAGTGGTGCAGCACGTGGCGGGCTTTCATGCGCTGGATCCATGCTGAACGGGGTTTGTAGTTCAGATGCTGGATGCAGTGGAAAAACTCGTAAATGCAGGTAATGGCAATGCCTGTGCCCAAAGCCGCGGCGGCCGTGGCAACGCCACCGATCAGGTAGCCAATGGGCAGGGTGATTACGGCAATGGTGGGCAGGGTTGTAACCGGCGCGCCAAACAGAACATCCAGCAGGTGCGGGTCCTGATGGTGGTCAAAATGGATGCGCTTCCACAGCCCGGCGGTCCATTTGTTTTTATAAAGCAGGTGCCCGTGCAGAACGTAGCGGTGCAGCATGTACCACACTATGGGGTAGACAAACACCACGGCCAGTATGGCGCTGAGTGTTTTGGGCCAGCCTGCAAAAAAATGGGCAGAGACAAACGCACTGGCAAGGGCAAGGGCAAAGTACAGCAGAATGGTTGGATACGTCAGATAGGCGATCCACAGCTGCCGGAGATCCATTTTACCCAGGTCAAAACTGCGACCAGTCTTGAGGGAGGGGTTGTTCAGAGTTCCGCTCATCGTGTTTCGTTCCTCAGGAGCACAGTCAGTGCCCCCAATGTAAAGATGATCAACGTGGGAACTGTTGCAACCGGAGGCGGGAGCAGACCGGCATTACCCATAGCCCGCAGCAGTCCCTGTACAACAATAAACAGCAGCCCAGCGCCCAGACACCATACTGGCAACCAACTGCGTGTCCCCGTTCGTGGAGGGATATAGATTACTGGCATTGCGATCAACAGCAGAACCAGCAGAGACGCCGGACGAAGGAACCGCTCGATCAGCCCCGCCCGGAGGAAACCCGGGCTTGAATCCGAGGCAAGCTGCCCGCGTAGCATGCCAATAATGGTTGCGGTGGACAGCGGCGCATTACCCGAAGACAGGCGAATAAAATCCCGCGGCGCCAGAGTCGTGTGCCATGGCATGTCGGCCTGATGCTCCAGACGGTCCACCTTCTGGTCCCTGAGGTCCACGTCCAGCCCTTCCACGTTGTAAAGGGTCCAGCCGTGTGCGCCGGTGTAATGGGCCGTTTGTGCGTGCAGGGTTTTGTTCAGCATCCGGTTGGCATCGCGCATGTACACGTCAACCGTGCCCAGTATGTTGCCGCCATCGGCCACGTGGCCAATATGGGTCAGGCTGGAGCCTTCATGAAACCAGAAGGAATGCCCATCCTCGGGGGTGGGGTCGGTGCGATTCCACCATGCGGCCAGAGCCTGCTCGGAACGGGGGGTTACCTGATCATCCAGCACAATGCCTGCCAGCCCGATCAGTAACGTTGCGGGCACCAGATATTTGTATAACCCGAGCGTGGAGAGCCCCGCTGCACGAAGAATGGCTATTTCGCTGGCAAGGGTCATTTGCGTCAGCATAAGCAGCGCGCCAATGAGCGTGCTGAGCGGGAGCGCGCCAGACAGCAGGAAGGGCAGGCGCATGCAGGCGTAATTGAAAATCCCCAGAATACCCAGATGCCGCTGCAGAATGGGGGTTGTCTGCTCCAGCAGTGCCAGAATTTCCAGCAGGCTGACCAGCACGCAACTGCAGAACACCACGCGAAAAAGCAGTGCCCCGGACAGATAGCGCAGCAGAACATAACGCGGGTTGGGTGAAGGCTTGCTCATATGCGGTTTTCTTTATGCCTGCCGGGTTCTGGCTGGCTGCGCCCAGCGGGCACGCCAGAGGAGGAATGTGCCCGAGCGGTAAAGGAGCAACGCCACGCACAGAACGATAAACACAAGTGCTGGTGCCCATATGACCAGTACAGAGAGCTGCCGGGTTGCAACCATGCTGTGCCCGAACTGCAGGATATGGTCGAAACCGATCATGAGGATAAAGGCAATGGGCAGGCCCGCATTATTGCGCTGGCGCTTGCGGGCCATGGCCAGTGCGGTTGCAAGGAGCGGAATAAAGGGAATGGTCAGGCTGCGGGCAAGGCGGAAATGCAGTTCCGACCACATATGCGGCCGCGAGATACTGCCGTCCTGGCGAACAATCTTGCTGATCAGTTCGGGGGATGTGAGCTCGCGCTCATCGTCCCCACGTTCGCGGAAGGGCGTGGTCTGGGAGGCATGGGTCAGGTAGCGGGTGGAGTGCTGGAATGTTGTCAGGCTGGGAGGTTTGTCACCCGAGTCCGAGACAATGATGCCATCCTCCAGATCCAGTTGCACGGTGCTGCCATCCGAGGCGATGCGGATGTGGCCCTTGCGGGCGGTAATGTTCCGTTCCTGATGGTCTGACGTATCGTGAATAAAGACGTTTTTCAGCTCAGACCCACTTTGGGTCACGTCCTCGGCAACAAGTGTGAGGTCGGAGGAGGGGCGGGCAAACATGCGTGGTTGCAGGCGCGGGGACCAGCCGGTGTGGCTGGCAAAATAGAACGCGGCCCGGAAGTCATACCGTGCATGGGGCTGGATAAACCCGTAAAGCAGGAAGGAAATAACACCCAGCACTAGCCCCAGATGGATATAGGGCCGCGTGATTCGCAAAAGGGAGAGGCCGCTGCTGTTGGCGGCGTCAATTTCCTCATTCTGGCTCATGCGGCGCATGACGGCAAAAACCGACACGCAAAGAGCGGCCGGTATGGCCAGCCCCAGATAATGGGGGAGCAGGGTGGTCAGCAGTTCAACAAACGTGCGTAGATTGTTGTTGCCTTCCGCCAGCAGGTTAAACAGAACCAGTAAACGCTCGAGCAGAAGCGCCGTCATGACCACGGCCAGAGCAATGGTAAATGGCGGAATAACCTGATTGATCAGGTAACGATCAAGCGTTGTGGGCCGGAACCGCTGGAAAAAGCGGCGGATGGCGGGCGCGTTCAGCATGAAAAATGTCATACTGCGGTTTTTGGTAAATGGCGATGCCGTGAGTAAACTCTGCCTGCCTCACTGTCGTGCATAAAACCATCCGTACCAAGTGCCCTGCGTTGCACGGTAATATCCCATGTGGCGGGCTGGGCGGTAATGGTTATTTGGTTCCAGCCAGCGGCTTTCTGGGGGCTGCTGGCAATATGGGATGCAGACGTTGTGCCAAGTACAGGAATGGAGGTGCCCGGAATGGTGCAGGTCGTGGCGCGGTGGGAGTGCCCGTGTAGCACCAGTTCTGCGCCTTCGCGGCGCAGGATGCCCTGTAGCATGTTCTGGTCCGTCAGGCCCTTGCGGTTCTGGACCAGATGGGCGACCGGCGGGTGATGGAGCAGCACAACGCGGCATAACCCGGACTCGCCGAGTGTTCTGAGTGTCTTGCCCAAAAGCTCCAGTTGCTGGTCCCCCGTTCTGCCTGTTGCCATGAAGGGGAGGGAGGGCACTGCCGTATTCACCCCGATCAGGGCGACATGGTTCTGAACAAGAACGGAGGGAGCCTTGCTGTTCTCCCCCATATGGAGCCACGGTGCCCACAGGGCGCGTTTTTCCTGATTTTTTTCCCGCACCAGAGCCTCATGGTTGCCCGGCACAAGCAGCGTGGGGGGGAGGTTCTGCTCCTTTAGCCAGCGTTCCGCCGCACGGAATTCGGACAGGAGGCCAAGATTGGTCATATCCCCTGTAATGGCGACCAGCGTGGGGTGTGCCTGCTCAATGTCCTGCATGACCTGCAACAGGGGGGCCGGAGCATGCAGGTGCCTGCGGCGGTAAAACCAGCTCAACAGGCTTAATACGCGTTTAAAACGCCATTCCTGCCAGGTGGGCAGGCCAGCCAGAGGCAGGTGCGGATCGGAAAAATGGGCAAGAAGAACGCTGGCCAAGAAAATTAGGTCTCCAGTCGGGGGCGTTGCCAGCGTACAGTATGTGACAAGCGCGCTCTGGCTCTTTATACCACTGAGCCGAGCCGGGGCAAAAGCACCGACCTGTAACTTGTGCATTATAGAGTACGTGAGTGCCCGATCATCTAGCCCTTATTTATAATCCGTTCAGCCGTAAAAACCTGAAGAACGGCCCGGACTATCTCCAGAGTATCCAGGCGTTGCCCAATGTCCTGTTTTACGCACCAGATACACACGCCGCATTGCAGGGTGTTGTGGAGGATCTGCGTACGCGCAGCCTCTCCTGCATTGTGGTGGATGGCGGGGATGGTACGGTTGGCAAGGTGCTGAGCGTTCTGCATGCCTCTGGCTGGCCGCCGGAGGAGTGGCCACCTGTTGCGGTTATTCCATCGGGCAATACCAACCTGATTGCAGCGGATGTGGGGTACGGCAAACGCGGGGCGGAGGCGTTGCGTTGCCTGCAAACCGAACTACGGTCCGGGCAGGCCATGCGTAAGGTCAAGCAGCGCCATCCGCTGGTTGTGCTGCGCACGGGGTACGAGGGGGCTGCGGTCCTCGGCTTTTTTGGGGGTATGGGGGCTTTTGGCAGGGGCATAAGCATTGCCCACCAGCCTGCGGTGCTCAAACGTTATGCGCACGACATGGCGGTTATAGCGACTTTTGTCATGACAGTTATGCAGCTTTTGCTTCCTCGCCAGCGGGATGGTTGGCTGGCAGGGGCCGCAGCCCGGCTGACATACGATGGCAAAGCCAGTAGCGTGAACAACCATTTTATGGTGCTTTGCACGGCGTTGAACACCCTGCCCTATGGTATCTGGCCGTTCTGGCGTGCCGGTGGTGCGCCGTGCAATGGCATGCATTATCTGGACGTGGCGGCATATCCGCCTTCTCTCATGCGGGCTGTGTGGACCTTGCTGCGTGGCAAGGCTCCGGAGTGGCTACGCCGCTCCTCTGCTTACCAGAGTGGTGCCGTGCAAACTCTTCAGATGCAGACAAACGAAAGTTTTGTGCTGGATGGCGAGATTCTGGAGCCGGGCGACAAGACGGATTTTACCATTCAGGCAGGCCCCCCCGTTTCCTTCCTTTATGCGTAATGGCTGACACACATGGCTAATACCGAGCAGACAACCCGCAGGCAGGCCGTTGGCCAGATCACACATATGCTGGCGCAGGAACTGGCTCTTCCCGTTGCTCCGGAAGTGACCCGGTTTGTGGAGCAGATGCTGGGTCATGTGCGACCTCTGGGCGTTCTGTTTTATGGCTCGGGGCTGCGTGCTGGTATTGATGAAGACACGCTGCTCGATTTCTACATTATTGTCAGCCGGCAGTCAGACTGGCCGCGCTCTGCTCTAGCCTGCATAGCCAATGCGGTGTTGCCACCCAATGTGGAGTATCAGGAACTCAGGGTGGCAGGCCGTGCCATGCGCGCCAAAATTGCCATTCTTACCCTGGCACAACTGCATGAGTTGACCGGATTTTCCACGTTGAATACCACGGTCTGGGCGCGGTTCTCCCAGCCTGTCAGGCTGGTCTGGAGTAATAACGCACAGGCTGCGCAGGCCATTACCCACTGCATTGTGCGCGCCAATGTAACGGCAGCAAAATGGGCGGCCCTTCTTGGTCCGCTCAAGGCTCCATACAGAGCATTCTGGGATGCTCTGTATGCCAGTACCTACAAAGCAGAATTACGTGTTGAAAACGGGCAGCGGAGCAGCAGTCTGGTTGATGCCAATCTGGCGCGGTATGAGCATAGTCTGCTCCCGTGCTGGCAGGCTGCTGGCATTCCGTTTGAAGCGGAGGGAGGGGAGGTTTTGCCCTTGCTCACTGCTGAACAGAAAAACAAGGCCCAGCGCCAATGGCGGCTCAGGGCGCGGTTGGGGCGTCCGCTGAATATCCTGCGCCTGATCAAGGCGGTTTATACATTTAAAGGAAGTGCCCGCTATGCCGCGTGGAAAGTCCGGCGGCATAGCGGAATAGACATTCCCCTTAGCCCATTTGCGGAAAAACATCCGCTACTGGCTGCTCCGCCAGTGCTGTGGAAGCTCTGGCGGCAAGGGGCCTTCAGGCAGGGCGCGTAATGTTACGCGGCTTCTGGCTGGAGCGGTACACCACACTCTACGGCAGCCTGACCAAAAATGGCAAGGGCCTGGTCAATCTGTGCCGCTGTATGCGTTGCCATAACGGAGCAGCGCAGCAGCGGGCGTGAATCCGGCGTTGCCGGAGGCAGGCTGAGATTAACGTAAACCCCAAGCTCAAGCAGCCGGTTCCACATGGGAATGGCCTGCTCAACCGTTTCCAGTGTTACGGCAATAACCGGGCTGACCCGCTTGCTGGCGTTAAGGCCAAGCTTAGTAAAGCCCGCATGCAGCTGGGCGGCATTGTCCATAAGCTGGCGGCGTAGCTCTGGCTGGGCAATCATGTCCTCAAGGGCTGCCCCTGTTGCTGCAATCACTTCCGGGGGGAGCGAGGCAGTAAACATGTAAGGGCGGCAGTTCAGGCGCACGAGTTCCAGCTCAGGGTGGTCAGACACACAGTAGCCGCCAACCGTGCCCAGACTTTTGGAAAAAGTGCCAACAATAAAGTCAACATCTGCTTCCACGCCTTCGGCTTCGGCCGCACCGCGCCCATGCTCGCCCAGCACACCAAAGGAGTGGGCTTCGTCCACCATAAGGTATGCACCGGTTTCACGCTTGACGGCAGCAAACTCGGCCATGGGGGCCACGTTGCCGGTCATGGAGTAAATACCCTCCACAACAATCAGCTTGGCACTGTTGGGCGCATCCAGCCGCTTGAGGCGCTTGTACAGATCGTCCGGGCTGTTATGGCGGAAGCGGATAACCTGCGCTGCACTCAGGCGGCTGCCATCATAGATACTGGCGTGGCTGTCGGCATCCAGAATCAGATAATCATCTTTTCCGGCCAGAGCGGAGATCATGCCAAGGTTGGCCTGATACCCGGTGGAGAACACCATGGCGTCCCGCCGTTTGAAAAAGTCGGCTATCTTGCGTTCCAGGTGGCGATGGAGCGACTGTGTTCCATTGGCAATGCGGGAGCCGGTTGTGCCAACACCGCAGGTTTCTGCCGCTGCCTGCGCGGCCTTGATGGCGCGCTCGGACTGGCTGAGACCCAGATAGTTGTTGGTGCCAAAGAGCAGGGTTTCACGCCCCTCTATAATCCCAACAGTAGAGGAAACCGGCTTTTCAATGACAACGGCAAACGGATTGCGCCCGCCAGCCGCGACAACAGAGCCCAGAGCGCCCGCAAGGCCCTCGAATTTGGAAAACAGTGACGTCATCCACGCTTACCCTTTGTTCTTCAGGTCAACAATGCAGGCGGCCAGATCATTGATCGTGCGAATATCCGCCAGTTTGTCGAGCGGAACAGAGACGTCCAGACTATCTTCCACTTCCATGACAAAGTTCATGACTGCGAGAGAGTCAAATGCCAGATCTTCCATGATCTTGCAGTTGCCGTCGATGTCGCGCGGGACTTTGGGATTGGCAAGAAGCTTTTGGATGATCAGCGCGGAAACGCTTTCAACGGTTTCGCTCATGTCGGGTCCTTCATCCTTTATGGCATTTATATCAAGCCGAGCTTCCGCCCGCTGTGGCCGCCTTATGAGAGAAAAAACCAGATTTGACTAGCCTCTCACTCACAGGCGACTTTTCTCCCGTGCTTCAGGCGACTTCGGGCTGCTGGGCAAAAGCGCCGTTCACATACATTGTGCGGGCTTTGGCGCGGGTCAGCTTGCCAGAAGAGGTCTGCGGCAGCGTATGAGGGGGAACCAGCACAACCATAACATCAACCCCATGCAGCCTGCGGAACAGGCTCGCCGTTTCGGCGCGCAGGGCTTCACGGGCTTCGGGGTTGGTGGTGCGGCACTGGATCAGCGCCACGATTTCTTCATGGTTGTCTTTTTCAAGGGAAAAAACAGCCACGTCGCGGCTACGCAGGGTGGGAATGTGGGTTTCTGCCGACCATTCCAGATCCTGCGGCCAGATGTTGCGGCCGTTGATGATAATCAGGTCCTTGGCGCGCCCTGTGACCACAACCTGACCGTTGAGCATGTAACCCAGATCACCCGTGTTCAGCCACTTATCCTGATCCAGCACCTGCGAGGTTTCTTCCGGCATGCGGAAGTAGCCGGACATAAGGCTCGGACCACGGACGTAAATGGTGCCAACCTCACGGTCCTTCAGCACAACGCCGTCGGGGTTGCGAACTTCCATGGCATGCTTGGGCAGCACCTTGCCGCATACAACAAAGGTGCGCGATGGTGTGCTGGAATTTGCCGGAGCCTGCGCAATTCCTTT